>QKDC01000080.1 GCA_003246755.1 Gemmatimonadota bacterium
ACGGGCTGGCGGTCCAGGGCCCTGACGCGTCGGTGTACGACCTCGTCAGAGATGCCATCGTCGATGCCAAGGCGCCGCTACGTCGCATGGCTCCCCGAAGGCGTGCCCTGACGGAACTCTTCCGCCGAGATGGCGACGATGCGGAAGATGAGGTGTCCTCTTGACCGCCCGCCCCCAAGCCCCGGAAGCGACTGGCGCCGTCTTCGACATCGGGTATCAGCGCTACACCGGACCACGAGAAGGCAGGAACCGGGCGCGTTTCGCCGTGTACAAGGATGGGGTTCGGAACGCCTTGGGGATCGGTCGCGAGACGAGGGCGAAGGTTCTCCCAGGGCTCTTCGTTGGCCTGCTGCTCGTGATAGCCATGGGGATGGTCATGGCGGCCGGAGCGGCACAGAGACTCATCGGACCCGAGGGACCCAGCCAACTGGACCTGCCCTCCCACTCCGATTATTACGGGATTGCCTCGATCATCATTTTCGTCTTCGGTGCGGTGGTCGGGCCGGAGATGCTCTGTCCTGATCGTCGAAACGGCACCATCAACCTCTATCTCGTTCGGCCCTTGACCGGTTCGGATTATGTCATCGCTCGATGGGCCGCCTTCGTCTCGGTCATGAGCTTCGTGGTGTGGCTTCCGCAGATCGTCCTGTTCGTGGGGTTGACGATGGGCAGCCCTGATCCCTTCGCATACTTGAGACAGCATTGGGTCGACCTGCCCAGGCTCCTGTTGTCGGGGGCCGCGATGGCCGCGTACACCACGACGCTCTCCCTGCTCACCGCCTCCTTCACGACTCGCCGGGCGTACGCTTCCGTGTTCCTCGTGGGGCTCTTCGTCATCACGACACCATTCACGACCGGTCTTGCCAGCGAGATTGGCGGCTCGGCGGGTCAGTGGATCTCCATGTTCAACCTCAGCAACATCCCGGTCCACGTGAACGACCTGATCTTCGGTGAGATCAGCAGCGTGACCAGTGTGGCCCCGGCCCGAGAACTCTCCCACCCCATCCTCATCGGGTGGTACTTCCTGTGGACCGTGGTACCCGGAGCCGTGCTGTGGCTGCGCTATCGCCGGATGACGCCGTGACGGCCCCTCGCGGGGGGCGCGCACCGGTCATCGAGGTCAACCATGTCTCCCGTTGGTTTGGGAGTGTTGTTGCCGTGAGCGACGTTA
Organism: Gemmatimonadota bacterium; assembly: GCA_003246755.1. Lineage (GTDB taxonomy): Bacteria > Gemmatimonadota > Gemmatimonadetes > Gemmatimonadales > GWC2-71-9 > SZUA-320. Next base: position 1,172 of record QKDC01000080.1, read on the forward strand.
CGTTCGACATCCTACCGGGAATTACCGGCTTGCTCGGTCCGAACGGCGCTGGAAAGACCACACTGCTTCGGATGATCACGGGACTCGCGAAGGTATCGGACGGCACGGTGACGGTGCTCGGCGAACCGGTTCGCGACAATCCACCCCTCTATCGCCGGATCGGGGTGATGTCCGAGCACGAAACGGTCTACGGATTCATGAAGGGTCGGAACTTCGTGAAGATGATGGGGCAACTGCGAGGCGTGAGCGATTTGGACGCCGCTGTCGACAAGGCAATCCGGCTGGTGGACCTGGTGGACGCCGCGCACCGGCCAATGGGCACCTATTCGCGTGGCATGCGTCAGCGCATGCGACTGGCGGCCACACTCGTCCATGATCCGGAGATTCTGATTCTCGACGAGCCGTTGAACGGCGCCGACCCCCGCCAGCGTGTGCATTTCCAGTCGCTGTTGAGGAAGCTCGCCGCCGAGGGACGGACCATCGTGCTCTCGTCGCACATCCTCGAGGAGGTCGAACAAATCGCCGACACCGTCCTCCTCATCGTCAACGGCAAACTGGCCGCTTCGGGAGGGTATCGGGCCATCAGGGCCGCCCTCGACAAGAGGCCTTACCACGTCATGGTCGTGTCAGACTCCCCGAGAGCACTCGCTGCGGCGGTGGTGCAGCTCGATTCGGTCGACGCGGTGAACATCGACCCCGATGGGACGATCGTGGTGTTGAGTCGGAAGGTGCGAGAACTCCAGGTCGAATTACCCCGCCTTGCCCAGGCCGCCGGGATCAGCCTGCGTCGCGTGGAGCCACTCGACGATTCGTTGGAGAGTGTGTTCGGCTATCTGGTGGAGCGGTAGGAAATGGGGTCGGTCTTCCTCCTCACGTTACGCCAGACTGGCGGGCGGCTCCGCCTGGTGATCATGGGTGTGCTGGCCTCGCTTCCCGTGTTCTTCGCGATCATGGCCGTTCGATCCGCACAGGCTCCATCGGTTGAGGAGTTCGAAGGTGTCGCGCTCGGGGGGATGCTCGCCGGTTCCATCCTCCCCCTTGTCGTGCTCGCGGTTGCTATCGTGGTCTTCGGGAACGAACTCGAAGACCGCACGCTCGCCAATCTCACCCTGTCCCCCCTCCCACGCTGGAAGATCGTTCTCCCGAAGTGGTTCGCGGCGGTCGTGGCTTCGGGGTCATTCATGGTTCTCAGTGCGGGAATCACGAGCCACGTCGGTTTCAACAGTGACTGGCGCGCTACCTTGGCGGTGACGGCATCGACCGCAGCCGGGGTGCTGCTCTATGCCTCTCTCTTCGTGTGGCTGGGTTTGAGGTCGTCCAAGGCGATCGGGCTCGGGCTGGCCTACATTGTCGTCTGGGAAGGCTTCTTCGCGGGCTTCGTGTCCAGCGTCAGGTTCTTGAGTATCCGCCACTATGCGATCGCACTGATGCATGGGCTGGACGCGCGACGGTTCGCCACGGAGCCCCATGTCGGGATGGGCGCAACGCTCGCGGTGTCGGCGGTCGTGGTGGTCGGCTTCCTGATCCTCTCCATCCGTCAACTCCGGCGCATGGACATCCCGTAGGAGTCGACCCACTGACAACCCTGCTCACTCCCCGATCACGTGTGCTGACCCTCGCGGCGTGCCTCGCCACGCTGGGCCTTGATCCCGCGGTGGGCCAGGCACAGGAGCGTTCGGTTCCCGCCCTTCGGGCAGGTCGGGCAGAGGCGATGCGCATCGATGGTCGCTTGGACGAACCCGCCTGGACGACCGCGGACTCGATTACCGACCTCGTGCAGGTGGAACCTCGGGCCGGGGCGGTCCCCAGCATGCGGACCGTGGTTCGGGTGCTGGCCAACACCTCCGAGATCGTGGTGGGGATCATGGCATACGACCCCGACCCGGATGGGATCACGGGTTTCTCCAAGGGCCGGGATGCGGAAATCGATGAGGAGGATTACGTCGGGGTGGTGCTCGACACGTTCGGCGATGGTCGTACGGGCTTCATTTTCGCGGTGAACCCGGCTGGCGCCCGGCTCGACGCGCTCGTCTCCAATCGAGGCGAAGATGAGAACGTGGCATGGGACGCGATTTGGGAGGCCGGGACGAATCGAGGTCCCCATGGCTGGTCGGCCGAATTTCGGATTCCGGTCAAATCGCTGATCTATCGTAAGGGTCTCACGACGTGGGGTCTGAATGTCCAGCGTCAGGTCGTGCGACTTCAGGAGATCATGCGGTGGTCGAGCCCCAGTCCCGACATCGAAATCGGCCAAACGAGCCGTGCCGGTTTGCTCACCGGGCTTCCACCATTCGATCTTGGCCTCGGTCTCGCCATACGCCCCGCCTTGACGGTTGGGGGAAACAACAGCTTCGATACGGACATCGAAACGACGTCGCACCCGAGTCTCGATCTCACCCAACGAGTGGCGGGCGGGATGCTGGCTTCGGTCACGGTCAACACCGACTTTGCGGAAACCGAGGTGGATACTCGTCGAACCAACCTGACGCGCTTCCCGATCCGATTTCCCGAAAAACGGAGCTTCTTTCTCGAGGGCGATGATGTCTTCGAGTTTGGGTTGGGTCTCGGCGACCAGCTGATCCCCTTCTTCAGCCGTCGCGTTGGTCTGGTGAGTGGGGAGAGGGTCCCACTCCGCCTGGGAGGAAAGGTGAACGGCCAACTCGGGGGGACGAGCATCGGAGCACTGGCGATGCGTACCGGGAGCCTGGAGGGTGTGGCGCCGCCGGCGACCCTGGGTGTGGTGCGGCTCAAGCAGAACGTGCTTGGCGAATCATCGGCGGGTGTGCTGGCGACGGTCGGGGATCCCTTGGGACGCGAAGATGCATGGATGGCGGGTGCGGATTTCACCTACCAGACCTCACGCTTTACGGGAGACAGGAATCTTCTCGTCGGTGTGTATGGTCTCGTCACTGGTCGCGCCGATCTCGAGGGAGACCGAAGTGCGGCAGGGATGAAGGTGGACTACCCAAACGACCTCTGGGACATCGCGCTGACCTACAATCGGATCGGGGACGGATTCGATCCTTCCCTGGGCTTCGTGCCGCGGCCCGGCACCAACCAGCTCTCGGGGAGTGTGAACTTCCGGCCACGCTTCAACACCGGCGGTTTCCGGCAGTGCTTCTTCCAGGTCCGGCCCGGTTGGACGGGCGACCTCGGTTGGAATTGGGAAAGTTGGCGACTGTTTACGGCTCCCGCCCATTGCCAGATGGAGAGCGGTGACCTCTTCGAGTTCAACTGGGTTCCGCAAGGCGAACGGCTCGAGGAGCCATTCGAGGTGGCCGACGGCGTCGTCATCCCGGAAGGGAGCTACCACTTCACCCGGTATCGAGTGGAAGTGCAGTTCGCCAGCAAGAGGCCGGTCTCGGGAACGGCCACCTGGTGGTTTGGGGGGTTTTACGACGGTACGCTCCACCAACTCGAGGCCGAGGTGCTCTGGCGACCCGGGGGCTCAGTCGTGATCGAGCTGAGTGGTGAGCGCAACGTGGGAACCGTTTCGGGGGGGAGTTTCACGGAGGATCTGGTGGGAGGCCGGGTGATCCTGAACCTCTCTCCCGACCTGGTCCTCTCCACCTTCGTTCAATACGACAACGACAGCAAGACGATCGGGAGCAACACGCGCCTTCGCTGGACCTTCGATCCGCTGGGTGCCCTCTTCCTGGTCTACAACCACAATCTTCGAAGGCTCATCTCCGAGGACTGGGGCTACGACACCAGCCAGCTCCGCCTCAAAGTCCAGTACACGCTGCGTTACTGACCCTCAGGGAATCGGGCGTCGCTGGGTCAACGCCTCGATCTCCTCCACGTCCCGGGGTACCAGGCTCAACCTCTCCAGACCCCGCTCGCTGATCAGATAGGAGTCCTCGATCCGGATGCCGGTGTTCTGGTACCGCGTCACCGCTGCCCGTACCCGATTGGCGAACGCGCGATTCCTGGGAGTGTCGGGCAGGATGTCGAGGAGTGCGGGAGAAATGTAGAGACCCGGTTCGATGGTGAAGGCGTCCCCCACCTTGAACACTCCATCCTCATAGGCCTGCATCGGGTCGTGCACCTCGAGTCCGATCCCATGCGTGATGCCGTGGATCGCGAAGAGCATCACCTGTCGGCAATTCCAGGGAGACTGGTCACAGTTCGTGGGCCAGGGTGGGTCGAAGGTTGCCTCGGCCGACTCGACGATACCGAGTGCCGCGAGGCCAGCGGCCCGAACGGCGATCGAACTGTCGAGGGCTTCCTGTCTCGTCCGTCCCGCCACCGAGTTTCGTTCGGCGGCGGCCTGGGCGTCTCGGACGATCTGGTACACGGCGCGCTGAGCGGGTGAGAAAGTTCCGCTGACCGGCAGGGTGCGTGTCACATCGGCCGCGTACCCCTGATACTCTGCGCCGGCGTCCACCACCACGACCTCCCCGGGCTCCATCCGGCGCCGATCGGTCATGTAATGCAGTTGGAGAGACTTGGGACCCGAACCGACGATCGACCCGTAGGAAGGTCGCTCCGCACCACCGCGTCGGAAGGTGTATTCGATGATCGCCTGCAGATCGTACTCGTGCATCCCGGGCTCGATGCGACGCATCAATTCGCGGTGACCCTCATCGGTGATCTCCACTGCCTTCCGGAGGAGGGCCAGCTCAGCATCGCTCTTCCGGGCACGGAGCTGGTTCACGACGGGATGCGCGTCCTTCACCGCGAGTCCGGGATGTCGTGCCTTGAGCCGTTTGACGAACTGGCCGCCACGAGTGAGGGTGTCTCGGTCCGCAAAATCGGCCGCGGCGAAGTCGCGTAGCTCATGGAAGGTCCGACCGGCTGTGGCGAGGGAATCAACGACCTTCTGGAGTTCGTCGAGGGGACGAGATGCCAGTCCGAGCTCGTTGGCGACGGTCACCGAATCGGGCTCACTCCCGTAATACAATGTGCGTCGGGGATTGGTTTTGTCGACGAAGAGCGTCCCCCTCCCTCGTCCGTGCTCGATCACGAGCACGAGGACGGCATTGGCGTTGAGGTAGCCGGTGAGGTAGCGGAACGCGGGGAGTTGATAGAAGGGACCGTAGTCGGTGATCGGCGTGGTCCCGCCGAACGCCAGGACGACGCCATCGCCCAGCCTGCCCGCGAGGGAGTCCCGACGGGCGACATACTCGGCACGCCCGATCTGGGCGGTGAGGGACGTCGGGGTTACCGGCAGTGCCAGGCCCAGGAGTAGTCCGCAGGCCAGAATCGGCTTGGAACGGAGCGGGGTGAGCATCACGAAGAGCCTTCCTTCCACGCGGTCGTGTAGGGTCCCACCGGGCCGTTCTGAATGGAAGAACAGCCACGGCATGATAGCTTGTTTGGGAGTGGTTTGTCCTACTTCCCCTCGTCTTCGGGCTGGAGACCGGTATGGCAAAGAAGCGTAGACATCGCAGGCAGCGAAGCCGGATCCGGATTCCCAGACGGCATGTCGCGGATGCCCCTCCGGGTACCATCAGTCCGCCGACGGATGCCCCACCCCCCAAGATGCACCTGATGATCTACGGTCCCGAGACCCTCGAGGAGCTTGATCTCGAAGATACGTCAGGGCTGACCTCGCTCCGGGGCAAAGCCCCGGTCGTGTGGTTGAATATCGACGGCGTCGGAGATGCGGCCGTCATCAAGGAAGTGGGTGACGCCTTCGGTCTCCATCCTCTGGCGCTGGAGGACGTCGTCAACCTGCATCAACGTCCCAAGGCTGAGGACTACGACGAGCACGCCTACGTGGTCATGAAAATGCCGGCGGGTGGCGACGGTCTCACGCTCGAACAGGTGAGTCTCTTTCTCGGGGAGGATTATGTCATCACGGTACAGGAACGCTCCGGTGACTGCCTCGATGCGTTGCGTGATCGCATCCGCAAATCCGGTGGCCGCATCCGGAGGTCTGGGGCCGACTACCTGGCCTACGCCGTCCTCGACGCCATCATCGACGACTACTTCCCCATCGTCGAACGGTTCAATGAGCACCTCGAGTCCCTCGAGGGACAGATCCTGCGGTCTCCGGACCAGGAATCCGTCGGGGAAGTCCATGCCATTCGCCATGACCTCCATGTCCTACGTCGAGTGCTCGCGAGTTCCCGCTCCACGGTTGCCTTGCTCGCCCATGGAGAGACCGGCCCTGTATCCGAGGAGACCGGCGTGTTCCTCCGCGATTGCCAGGACCATACCTCCCAACTGCTCGATGCCGTCGAGGCGTGTCGCGACCTGAGCGGCGGCCTGCTGGAGCTCCATCTGTCTGGTGTGAGCCATCGGATGAACGAAGTGATGAAGGTCCTCACCCTCATCGCGACGATCTTCATTCCCCTGAGTTTCATCTCCGGGGTCTACGGAATGAACTTCGACCGGCAGTCCGCACCCTGGAGCATGCCCGAACTCGGCTGGTCCTTCGGCTATCCGTTTGCCCTTTCCCTGATGCTGGCGACCGCTCTCGGGTTTCTCTTCTACTTTCGGCGCAAGGGCTGGCTGGGTCAACCACCCAGCACGCCCCGGAATTCAGACGACCGGGAGTGAGGCTCGGGCAGCGGTGGCCGGAGCCCACTCACCGAGCTGGACTCCGCGCCAACGACCTCCAGCAGAAGCAACGCTCAACTCTCGTCGGCGAGTTCGCTCCAGGTGCTCATCGCGGCATCCAGCCGAGCCTGCGTCTCAGCCAGTTCTCGTCCCAAAGCCGCTGCGTCGGCCGCTCCCTTGCCCGAACCGTCGTATAGCGATGGAGCGGTGAGTTGAGTTTCGAGGTCCGCAATCCGGTTTTCCAATGCGGCCACATCCGCTTCCAGGGCCCCCCGTTTGCGCGCGGCATCACGACCATCGGCCTTACGCCTTGACTCGGTACGGGCTGGACGTTTGGCCTTCCGGTTGGCCTCGCGCTGCTGTTCGGCCGTTGCCGCGGCTCGAGCCGAGTCCGCTCGGCGTCGCTCATCCTGCACCTGCTCCCATTCCACGAAGGGTCCCTGGTAGTCGATCAGCGTCCCGTCCTCGAGCGACCACACACGAGTGGCGAGTTCTCTGAGAAACGCACGATCGTGACTGACGAGGAGCACCGTCCCCTCATATTCCTCGATGGCGTCTTCGAGCACCTCAATACTCTCGACATCGAGATGGTTCGTGGGTTCGTCGAGAACCAGCAGATTCGCGCGAGCCAGCGTGATCATCGCGAGTGCCACGCGCGCCTGCTCGCCCCCGGAGAGGGTAGTCGTGGATCGCTGTACTTCGTCCCCGGAGAATCCGAACGCGCCCAAGTGACCCTGAACCTGCCCGCGGTTCCACTGGGGGCGAAGTTCGTGGATTACGTCGAAGATCGACTCGTCGACCGGAACCCCCGCCAGGTCTTGCCGGTACCATGCCGGGGTGATCGACGCACCCAGCCGTGCTGACCCCTCGGCTGGTGCGCGTTCTCCCAGGAGTGTTGCCAATAGCGTGGTTTTCCCGACGCCATTGGGCCCGATCAGCGCGACGATGTCGCCACGCCGAGCCGCCACGCTGACCTCGGTCAATAGCGCGCGGTCGGCAACTCGGACGCCCATGTGCTCCGCCACCACGACCTGATCTCCACCGCGTTCGCCAATCTGCAGTCGGAGACTCATCGCCCCGGCCTCACCGGCAGGAGGTGAGAGTCGAGGCAGGCGATTGAGGCGTGTTCTGCGTCCTTTGGCCTGTGCGCTGTTCTGTCCCGCGATGTGGCGCCGGATGTACTCCTCTTCCTTCGCGATCACCGTGCGTTGTTTGTCGTAGGCCCGTTGTTGAGACAATTCCCGCTCGACCCGCTGGGTCACGAAGGCCGAGTATCCTCCACGATATGGTGTCGCGGTGGCGTTGGCGACGTGGAGCACATGGTCGACGGTGTCATCGAGGAACGCCCGGTCGTGACTGATCACGATCACCGTCTCGCCGAGGGTACCGAGGTATTCGGTGAGCCACCGGATGGTGTCGAGGTCGAGGTGATTGGTGGGTTCATCGAGGAGTAGCAGGTCGGCTGGTGCGGCCAGAGGGGCGGCGAGGCCAACGCGCCCGCGCTCTCCCCCGCTCAGTGTTTCGATTGGCCTGGTCTTGGCCTCAGCGGGGTTGAAACCGAGCCCCTGCAGGACGGCATCCACCCGGCTGTGGAACTCATACCCCCCCAGATGAGCGAACCGTTCCTGGTCTCGCCCGTAACGCTCCAGGTCGGTCTGGTCCACGCGGTCGCCCAGTTCCGCCATCCGATCGGCCTGTTGGGCCAGGTCTCGCTCGAGCACCATGGCCTCACGGTATCCGGCTGCGGCCGCATCCCAGACCGTCACCGCCTGGCCAAAGTGCCGGAGTTGGTCGAGGAGGGCAATCCGGAGTGCCGCCGGGCGGACGACCGTCCCGCGCGTTGGTGCGAGGTCGCCGGTGATGAGGCGGAAGAGGGTGGTCTTCCCGGCGCCGTTGCGGCCAACCACCCCCCAGCGTTCTCCGGCCGCTACCGTGAACCCGACATTCCGGAGCAGGGTGGTGTCTCCGAAGTCGACCGCAACGTCGGCGAAACTGACGACGGTCACGGTGGCGTCTGTCCGTGCGACTGAGAGTCTGGCATCGGCGGTGGAAGGTAACGGAAGTCCGCCGCTTGGCTGGTGGAGAAGGGGAGGGCACCACTAGGCTTGACCATGGCTTTCTGCGGCCCGACTTCTCGATGCCCCCTCTTCGGAGGGTTCTTCATAGTGCTACTTGGTATGGCCGTGGCTTGCTCCTCCGGCACCGGGACCGACCCGAGGCCCCATCCCCCTCCACCGCCTCCGGGTCCACCGCCGCCACCGCCTCCCGCACCACTCCCAACGTTCACGCCTCCCATCGCCGGTGAACCGTACCGCGAGGTGTTCTACGGAGCCTATCGTGACGCAGGCAACAGGGATTATCAGTGCGAGTTCAAGTGGTACAGCGGTCACGGGGGGGTGGATATCCTGCTCCGCAATTTTGAGGTGCAGGACTCGGGTGTCGGCGTGCTCGCAGCCGCACCGGGGACGGTGATTTTCCTGAGGGACGGAATATTCGATCGGAGTACCCAGAACGGGAACGGTGGCTTCGGCAACCACGTGATCATCGAACATGGGTCGGGTGTGACCTCCTACTACGGGCACATGCGAAGTGGGTCGATTCGCGTGGCGGAGAATGCCACGGTGAGTCGCGGAGATACGCTCGGTCTCGTGGGAAGCTCAGGGAACTCCAACTGGCCCCATCTTCACTTCGAAGTCATTTCAAACAGTCAAGTCGTCGATCCCTTCCTTGGGCCCTGCAACCCGCCGGCGGGTCAACCGACCTGGCTGAGCCAACTTCCCTGGCAGGGTGACTTCTCGGTGATGGACGCGGGGGTCAGCAACAGGCCCCTGAGCTTCCCGGAGCTGCTCGAGCGACCTGCCGACGTCGCGACGATCACCCCTGCCGATCCGATGGTCACGTTCTGGGTCAATCTCCACAACATCCAGGCGTCCTCCACGCGAACGGCGCTTTACGATCCAGGAGGTGCGCTTGTATCCCAGGTGTCCACGGGGACCGTGACGACGTTCAGTGTGCGGTTTCTCACCGCCAGCTTCGGGGTCCAGGGGGTTCTCCAGACCGCGGGGGCCCACGCGATCGTGTTCTTCGCAACGCCCTTCGGGGGTGGTGGGGAGCACGAATTCGCCCGCCGGACGTTCATCTACGACCCGGCCGCCGTACCCGGCCCTGCCGGTCCTGCGGTCAGGGGAGCGGGGACCTATCCCAGCGTTTGGGTTGGGCCGGAGGGAGGAGAGGTGCGGTGACCGCAGGGGGCACGATGTCGAAACTCGGCGTGCTGATGCTCGGGATACTCGTGACAGCGGTCCCACCGGCAATGGGTCAGGACCCGCCCACGACGATTCCCGATGTGTCGTTCGACGGTCCGACCTTTATTGCCGTTCGGGTCCGGGACATCGATAGCGCCGCCTCATGGTACCAGACGGTGCTGGGACTTCAGCAAGTGAAGCGCATGGAGGTAGAGGGTGGGGCGTACTCCATTCGCCTCCTCTCTGCCAACGGTCTCACCGTGGAATTGATCGCGGAGCAGGGACTCGAGCCACCCACACGCCGGCAACTCGGTCTCTTCAAGGTTGGCGTCTTCGTAACCGACATCCAGGGATTCCATCGTCGGTTGCACGAGCTCGGTGTCGAGCAGGATACCCAGGTATTTGTCGACGAGGCTCTGCGGGTGCGGAGTTTCGTGTTTCGGGACTTGGAGGGCAACCGCATCCAGGCCTTTCAGCGCTGTGGTGAGAGGTGCGAGTGAGCCCCGGAGTGCGAAATGAACGATGGTATCTTGCGAAAGTAACGAAGTGGACTGACCCAGGTCGTATCTGTTTCGGATCGTGACGTGAGTCCCCCCAGCGAAAGAAGAGGATCATGGAACTCGGCGCATTTTCGATCAGTCTGACCGTGAAGGACATCGAGGCTTCGAAAGCTTTCTACGAGAAGCTCGGTTTCGAATTCTTCGCGGGTGATGTGGCGCAGGACTGGGTGATCTTGAGAAACGGAGACACCGTGATCGGGCTCTTCCAAGGGATGCTGGCGAAGAACACCTTGACCTTCAACCCCGGCTGGAGCAGTAACGCTCAGGAGTTGGATGTCTTCACGGACGTGCGTGACATTCAACGTCATCTCAAGGCGCAGGGTGTCGAACTCCTCACCGAAGCCGACGAGGATACCACCGGACCGGCGAGCTTTGTGGTGGTAGACCCGGATGGCAATCCCATCCTCATCGACCAGCACGTCTAACGAGGCCCGACGCTTTTCCAGACAGGGCTGGTAGCCATGGGTCAATCATCAACTCCTTCAGCACTTCTCCGGCGGGTATCCGGGGACAATCTCGGCTCGGTCTCGGGAGAGTGGTCTCTACCCGCCGACATGTTGGACCAGGCGGCGAGACGACTTCGCACCGTCGCCCTCATGTACGCGTTCGTCTTCTTTGTCGCCTCCTTCGCCTCGGCTCTCGTCGACACCACCCCCTCGGAGTTCGACCACTTCTCCGATTGGGGCGTTTCCACGCTTTCGATCGTTGTGGCCTTGCTGGTCGCCTGGGTGACCACGAGAAAGGGTCTCTCTCAAACAACCATCGTGAACATGGGGATGGTCTTCCAGGTCGTCGGGAGTTATGGCATCGCGATGGCGACGTACTGGGGGGTCTACCGGGGGCTGGAGTATCGACCAGAACACCTCGAGCTCGCCGGACTCTCGTTCGTGGCGGTCTGGATGATGGTGTTTGCCTTCGTGGTGCCGGCACGGCCCCTGAAAGCGTTGATCGCGTCGGTTGCTTCGGCCGCCTCGGTGCCGATCGTATTCGCACTCACGATGAGGTATGGTGGTACATCCATCGTGCTCACACCTGCCGAGTTCGTGATCGGACTCGTTGTGCCGTACCTCCTGGTGATCCTCATGACGTATGTCGGTGGGAGAGCCATTTACGGACTCGGCCGGGAGGTAGTGAAGGCACGGGAGATGGGGAGTTACCGTCTGGTCGAGCGACTGGGCGCAGGTGGCATGGGTGAGGTGTGGCGTGCCGAACATCGAATGCTCATTCGCCCGGCCGCGATCAAGTTGGTCCGTCCCGAGACGCTGAGTCGGGGCGGAGAAGGCGCCGCCGTCACCCTCAAACGATTTGAACAGGAGGCGCAGGCCACGGCTCTGATGCGATCTCCACACACGATCGACCTGTACGACTTCGGAGTGTCCGGGGATGGGGCCTTCTACTATGTGATGGAACTCCTGGATGGTTTTGATCTCCAAACGCTCGTGACCGAGTTTGGTCCGATGCCTGCCGAACGCACGATCTCCATTCTTCGACAGGTGTGTGACTCGCTCGCCGAGGCGCATGAGCGTGGGCTCATCCACCGAGACATCAAGCCCGCCAACATCTTCGTGTGTCGATATGGACGACACGTAGACTTCGTGAAGGTATTGGATTTCGGCCTCGTCAAGCACGCACAACAAGACGAGGTCACCGCGAAGGTGACGGCAGACAACGTCATTGGAGGAACACCATCATACATGTCTCCCGAGCAAGCCGCCGGCGATCGGGAGATTGACGGCCGGTCCGATCTCTATGCGCTCGGGTGCGTGGGTTATTGGATGCTCACGGGACAGATGGTGTTCGAAGGGTCGGCGATGCGGACCATGATGGCTCACATGCAGGAGAGTCCGGTCCCCCCGTCGCAACGCGCTGAGGTGAAGATCCCGGCCGCGTTCGAGGCGCTCCTGCTCCGCTGTCTAGAGAAGGACCCCGACAACCGGCCCCAGACCGCGGACGAACTGGCATCGTTACTGAGCGAGTGTGAGACATCGGAGGCGTGGACGATGGAGGACGCGAGAGCCTGGTGGACCGCGATCGGGTCGCGCAAGGAGGTCGATGGCTCGGATTCGGTCGAACGAACTGGCGGCGGAGTCCCCGCCGTGTGAATTCAAGGAGACGGCGACCGGTCGTGCCCGCAGGGTGACCATCCCCTGGAACCGAATCCCCCGTAATGGCCACGATTGCGGCCACCGGCGGAGGCGAGTGGGCCCCTAGCTGGCAACCACGACGACCCCACTGATCCGTCCCTCGATCGGTCCATCCCCGAAACGAGCACGGAGGGCCTCCGCCGCCACGGCCGTCGCGCGCGCGAGTCCGTCCGGGTCCCTGGCGAGGATCTCGTTGCGCAATGGGGTTCCCTGGCAGTAGGCGACCGCGGGTAGCTCGGGATTCGCGGCTACCGAAACGTCGTCCCGCTGGATGAGTACGCAGTTCTCGAACCCGGCCTCGCGAACATCTGACTCGATATCGGTTGGTGACCCGTGGCCGTGTGGAGTGCGCGCCAGAAACAAGGGAGGGTCGTCGGGATACAGATGCACGAGTGCCGAGGTGACCGCATCTGCAAACTCGTTGTCTTGGATGCTATTCCAGACACTAAACAGAAAGGCCCCGCCGGGGCGGAGGACTCGGCGGATCTCCCGATAGGCTGCCACACGATCCGGGAAGAACATGACGGAGAACTGGCAGACCGCCGCGTCGAACGACTCATCTGGGAATGGGAGTTCCATCACGTCCGCCTGACGCCAGGTCACTGGACGGCTCGTGCCGACCGCTTCTCCCCGCGCGACCATCGCGGGATTGAGGTCGGTCGCCACGATGGCGCACTCTGCCGGCAGCGAGTCGGCCATCGCCCGCGTCACCACGCCGGTGCCGCACGCCACTTCAAGGACGTCCCGCGGAGCGAGCCGACTCGTGCGCTCCGCGAGGTCGCGGGCGTATGGGACGAAGATCATGGGGACGAGGGCCGACTCATAGAGCTCTGCGACGTCCTCGGTGAAGGCGGTATCGGTTTTCGGCTTGCTCACTGTCGAATCCTCTCGTGTGGACCTCGGCTCTCATCATCGCGTGGTACTCAACGGGCCCTTCTATCATTGCAGGGTCGGGCGGTGTGTCCTAGTATTCGGCCCGGCGAGACCTTCGCGACCATGGCAACCGAAGGCTCGCCCTTCGTGTATCAGGAAGGTGGGGTCCTATCAGTCAGCTCATCCCGTGGATCCTGTTCAACGCGTTCATCGTCGTCGTTCTTGCCTTGGACCTCGGTGTTTTTCATCGGGAGGCCCACGTCGTTCGCGTGCGCGAGGCCGCCGCCTGGACGGTGGTCTGGGTGACACTCGCCATCCTGTTCGGTCTTGGTGTGGCTCATTTCAAGGGGACGCAGACGGCGCTCGAGTTCTACGCCGGCTACCTGGTCGAACAGGCCTTGTCGGTGGACAACATCTTCGTCTTCGTCCTCATTTTTTCCTACTTCCAGGTTCCCGCACGATACCAGCACCGGGTGCTGTTCTGGGGAATCCTTGGCGCGCTCGTCATGCGAGGCGTGATGATCGGGGCTGGGGCGTACCTGATCCACAGGTTCCACTGGGTGACGTACGTGTTCGGTGGATTCCTGGTCATCACGGGCCTCCGGATGGCCACACAGCGAGAGTCCTCCATCAAGCCGGAAACCAACCCGGTGATCCGACTGATTCGCCGCCTGGTTCCCGTGAGCGAGGACTATGCGGGCCAGCGGTTCTTCGTCCGGGACGGCACGCGCCGTATTGCGACACCCCTGTTCGTGGTGCTGGTGCTCGTGGAGACGACCGACCTGGTCTTCGCGGTGGATTCGATCCCAGCAGTCTTCGCCGTTACCCGGGATCCCTTCGTTGTCTACACCTCGAACGTGTTCGCGATCCTGGGTTTGCGCTCGCTCTACTTCCTGCTTGCGGACGTGATCGATCGGTTCCACTTCCTCAAGGTGGGCCTGGCAGTCGTGCTTGGTTTCGTCGGAACCAAGATGCTGATCGTGGAGCTCTATCGCATTCCCATCGGTGCCTCACTCGGTGTGATCGCCGGCGTACTCGCGATTTCGATTGCGGCATCGCTGATGTTTCCGAAGAAGGCGGCGGAGCACTCACCGGTGCAAGAAGGATAGACTCCATCGGAGGTGGTGGAGTTGTGCGATCAGGAAGGGGGATCGACCGGAGCCGCCAGTCGTGAGCGCTCCGGGGGAGGCCCCAGCCGCTTACGAAGATGCCGCAGGCTGACCTTAGGAAACTCCCGAGGCAGGACTCGAACCTGCGACCCGCTGATTAACAGTCAGCTGCTCTACCAACTGAGCTACTCGGGAAAACGCGCCGTAGGATAGCCCGACCGGTCCCCACGGTCAATCGGATTCCAGCCCATACTACTCCGTTCGCCGCACAATCGGGCCCCCTGAGGCATTCCAGATCTGATGTCGCTACAAGATACTTGACATGTCAACTAATGACGTGTAGATTACATCATGACCAGTTCGTCGAAGATCGGCCAGGAAATCGGGCAACGAGCCCCATTTCGGAACCGCGCCCAGGAAGCGGTGTTGGGCCTGCTCCGCACGACCGATATGGCTTCGGAGCGGATTGCAAACCTGATCACTCCGCACGGCATCACGCCGCAGCAGTACAATGTGCTGCGGATCCTGCGGGGCGCCGGAAAGGAAGGGCTCCACACGCTGACCATCGCCGAACGGATGATCGAGCGGGCACCAGGCATCACCCGCCTACTCGATCGCCTGGAAACCAAAGGTCTGGTCACCCGAAACCGCCTGAGCGACGACCGCCGCTGCGTGGTTTGCCGCATCACTCGGGACGGGCTCGACATCCTGGCACAGTTGGACGATCCGGTGAACCAGGCCGAAGTTGAACTGCTCGGTATGCTCTCGGCGAAAGACCAGAAGGAACTGATTCGGCTCCTCGACCGAATCCGCGATGGGCTCCGGAGCGAATGATTTTTCTTTCGAGAGAATAGTTAACTAGTCAATAGTAGGCATAGCACTTAAACTGGAGGTCACCATGCGCTACCGTCTTCTGCAAACCGACAACGACAAAGTCCTTACCGGGATCCGGCTCGCCCTTGGCGTCATGATCGTGAGCCACGGCGCCCAGAAGCTGCTTGGATGGTTTGGTGGGTTTGGCTTGGAGGGAACTCTCGGCTATTTCGCCTCCATCGGGGTCCCGGCCGTCGCTGCCTGGCTCGTCATCGCCGCCGAGTTCCTGGGTGGACTCGGGCTCATCACGGGACTGCTGGGTCGAGTCGCAGCGGCCGGTGTGGCGTCCGTGATGGTGGGCGCCGTCTTCCTGGGCGGGCACATCAATAACGGCTTTTTCATGAACTGGACTGGCGCCCAGAGCGGCGAAGGGTGGGAGTTCTTCCTGCTGGCCTCGACCATGGCCGTCGCGATCGCGGTACGGGGCAGTGGGGCGTTCTCACTCGATCGGCTCCTCACCGCAAAGTCGGATGCTGGGGCGCCGCCACTGGCCCTCTCTGAACAGGACGAGTTGCGGCGAGCCGCCTAGGTTGACGCGGGCAACGAGCCTCAGGTCGCTGGATCGTTAGAATTGATCCATGCGAAACCTGGGGCTCACGCTCGCTGGCGGCGGCAACCGCGCCTTTGTCCAGGTTGGGTTCCTGGAACGGTACTGGAGTGACCTCGAGCCACGGCTTGGCGCGATCTCCTCCTGCAGTGCCGGCGCCTCGGTTGCCATCACGTGGCTCTCAGGCCGCCGAGATGAAGCCCACGAGTACTGGCTCTCCCGACGCGCCGCGGTCACCAAGAACTTCGACTGGTCAAAACTGCTCCGCGGCCAGCGCCCCACGCCGCACACGCCGATCTATCGCGCAACGCTCGGCGTGGCCCTCGAGGAGGGTGGATTCGACCGCATCAAGGCGCTCCCGTTTCCGCTCCTCATCCTCACGGCTCGTTCGACCCTCCCGATCCCGATTGCCTTCCCGCTCGGCGTGGCCGCCTATTCGCTCGAGCGAGAACTCCAGAACGGCAAGCTCCATCCCTCATCCGGGCGACTGCTTGGCTACAAGCCCTTCGCGATCGACGCTCGTACCTGCTCATCTCCGGAAGAAGTCGTTGACCTGGTCCTCGCCTCGTCGGCCACCCCTCCGTTTACCCCGGTCGGTCGTGTCAACGGGACTCGCGTGCTCGACGGAGGGCTGGTGGACAACGCCCCGGCGTCTCTCGCCGACGGGGTGGAGGGTGTGGAACGGACGCTGATCCTCCTCACGCGCCCCTATCCTCAGGACTCGATCGGATGGCGAGGGAACAGATTCTATGTGGCACCGACCGAGCCGGTGCCGATCAACCGATGGGACTACACGAGTGCGGAGCGGGTGGAGGCCACTCTCGCCCTGGGCAGGCGAGAGGCCGAGCGGCAGGAGAAGCACATCAGGGGGTTTCTGGATTCCCGGCACTCCTGTTGACTTCCGACAGGAGAATTGTCATGTTCCTGTAGGCTTCCGACAATACGACTCCCTTGCGCGAGATTCGTCATGCAGCTGCCTACCACCGAAGTCCTCCGAGGCACGCTCGACCTCCTGATCCTCAAGACACTCACGCTCGAGCCGATGCACGGCTGGGGCATCAGCCAACGGATCCAACAGTTCTCCAAGGGCGCCTTGGACGTGAACCAAGGTTCCCTCTACCCCGCGCTCCAGCGTCTCGAACTCAAAGACTGGATCGAGAGCGAGTGGCAGACCTCGGAGCACAACCGTCGCGCCAAATACTACCGGTTGACCCGAAAGGGACGGCGAGCCCTCGACACCGAGAAGGACGCTTGGCATCACTACGTGTCCGCGGTCGAAGCCGTCCTCGGTGCGACCTGACCCCATGAGCGCATTCAAGAGCATCACGCTGCGCCTTCGCGCGCTGTTCGCCACCCGCGGCGTGGACCGGGAGATGGACGATGAGATCCGGATGCACCTGGACCTCGAAACGGAACGGAACATCACGTTGGGAATGTCTCCAGAGGAGGCACGACGTCGCGCGCTCCTCGCGTTTGGTGGTGTGGAAGCCACGCGGGAAGCACACCGTGACGCGCGTGGCGTGAGCCTGATGGAAGACCTTCTCTCCGACGTGCGATATGCCTTCCGCACCTTCCGGCGATCACCGGTCCTGGCGGGCGCCGCAATCCTCACCCTGGCTCTCGGGATTGGGGCCAACACGGCGATCTTCTCAGCGGTGAGTGCGGTCATCCTCCGACCGCTGCCCTTTCCGGATGCCGACCGCCTGATGGCGATGTACGAAACGAATCCCGAGTTCGGGTGGAACCAGGCACAGGCGGCGCCCGCCAACGTCCTCGACTGGAAGGCGAACGTCGCCGCCTTCGAGGACGTGGCCGTCTTCGTGGACTACCCCACGACCACGACACTCACCGGAGACGGCGAGCCACGTCTGCTTCGGTCGTCGGAGGTGACGGGCAACTTCTTCTCCGTCCTCGGCGTCGGCGCTGCAAAGGGACGAACATTCGTTTCAGAAGAGACGTGGGAAACGGGCCGTCAGATCGCCATCATCAGCGACAGGCTGTGGCGGAACCACTTCGGCGCCGATCCAACGCTGGTGGGTCGCACGGCCCAGTTGGATGGACGCTCGGTGGAAATCGTGGGTGTGATGCCGCCCCAGTTTCGTTTCCCCGTGGAAGAAGTCGACGTGTGGTTCCCAACCCAATGGGATCCGGCCAACCGGACCCAGGTCTTCTTCCGACGTGCTCATTGGGTGCGACCGGTGGCGAGGCTTCGACCCGGGCTGTCGCGCGAGGAGGCCAACGCCCAGCTCCAGGTCGTTGTCGATCGCCTCAGCACCGATTTCCCAGAGACCAACCGCGTCATGGGAGCGGGGATGATGCCGCTCCACGATTTCCTCGTTGGCGACACCCGGCACCCACTCCAGATCCTGCTCGGTGCGGTGGCCCTCCTCCTGCTGATCGCATGTGCCAACGTCGGTAACCTGATGCTGGTGCGGGCACGCGGCCGCGAACGGGAAGCGGCACTTCGCCTGACCCTGGGGGCCGCTCGCGGCCGCCTGGTGCGGCAGGCGATCACGGAGAGTTTCGTCGTGGCGACACTGGGCGCGATTGCCGGCTTCCTCCTGGGAAGCCTAGGGACCCGTTGGCTCGGCGCTCTCCAGCCCGAGGGGATGCTTCCCGTGAGCGAAGTGGGGCTGAGTTGGACGGTGCTCTGGTACGTGCTCGGCATCACCACGGTGTGCGCACTGCTTTTCGGGATTGCTCCCGCGTTGTGGAACGGGAAACGAGTCCCGGGTGAAGTGCTCAAGGAAGGCGCTAGGACCGGTGCGGGGAGTCACCGAATGCGGCGGTGGGGCAATGCGCTGGTCGTCGCCGAGGTTGCGCTTGCACTGCCGCTTGCCGTGGGCGCCGGGCTCCTGGTCCGGAGTTTCCAGGTACTACAGCAGGTGAATCCAGGGTTCGACGGACGCGGGGTTCTCACCGTGGAGTTGGCCCTCCCTGGTGCTCGTTACGACAGCGGCGAGAAACAAACCGGCTTCTACCGGGAACTGGTCGATCGCGCACGAGGGCTTCCTGGGGTGACGGGTGCCGCGGCGATCTCCCACTTGCCGCTCACCGAGCAGAGTTGGTCCAGTTCCTTCTCAGCCGAGGGATGGGAGCCCGACCAGTACGGGACCGAGGTCGTGCATCGCGAGGTGACGCCAGGGTACTTCAAGCTGATGAGCGTTCCGCTGCTGCGCGGCCGGACGATCACAGAAGATGATGGACCGAATGCCTCGGAGCCCGCAGTGCTCATCAACGACGAGTTGGCCGAGAAGTACTTCCCCGGCGAGGATCCGATCGGAAAACGGGTCGCATTCGACAAGGTACCCGACTCCACTTCGTACTGGCGTACCATCGTTGGAGTAGTGGGTAGCGAGCATCAGAATGGACTGGGGTTGGAAGCCAAGCCGGAATTCTATGCTCCGTTCTATCAGGATTGGCGGGCGGGGATGACCGTCGTCGTGCGGACGACGAGCGATCCGACCGCTCTTGCCCCCGGCATGCGCCGCCTGGTGGCGGAGTTGGATCCCAGCCTCGCTATCTCCAGCATCCGCACGATGGATCAGGTACGGTCTGAGTCCCTGGCGCGTCAGCGATTCCTGACCACGCTCTTGTCCGTATTCGCGGTGGTCGGCGTCCTGCTCGCGGTCATTGGTGTGTATGGCGTGATGGCGCAGATCGCACGTGGCCGTACGCAGGAGATGGGGATCCGGATCGCGCTCGGCGCGCAGACGTCGCAGTTGCAGTGGATGGTTGTGCGTCAGGGCCTGGCGGTTGCGGGGGTGGGTCTCGCGGTTGGGATTGGCGCGGCACTGCTCGGGACTCAGGCGATGCGAGCACTCCTCTTTGGCGTGGGAGCGAATGATCCGCTGACGTTCGTCGGGGTGGTGGTGTTGCTTCTCGGGACGGTGATTGCGGCCGCGTGGATCCCGGCCGCGCGGGCGAGCCGGTCCGATCCGGTCGCCGCCCTCCGCGCCGAGTAGTGTCGGAGGTCCTAGCGGCCGACCTTCGCCTTCACTTCCTCGAGGAAGTTGAAAACCAGCATCGTCCGAAGGTCCCCGGCCCGAAAGGCATAGCCGACGAACACCGAGTCACCGGGCAGCACATCGGTGATCGCCAGGTCCGATCCCTCCAGCACCCTCCCGCGGGAGAGGACTTCGAACGGTGGCCCCGGATTCACTCTCGCCTCTCGGATCTCGGCTCCCGCATTGAAGAAGATCGACCGCCCACTCCGACTCCAGATCGGATTGGCGCCGCCCTCCAGCGACACCTGGTACTTGGCCCCGGGCACCGGGAACGACTGCACGTAGACCTCCGCCCGCCCCGTTTCCCGCGAGAAATAGGCGACCCAGCGCCCATCCGGCGAGATGGCCGGGGCTGATGGAGCCGCCCCCTGGCCTTCGATCAGCAGGGTGCTTGCCGTGTCGTCGAGGGCCCTCATCCAGAGCGCACGAGGCCCAATGTGCACGATGGTCCGCCCGTCGGGTGCCAAGGACGCTGCTGAGGCGCCAGGTCGCCGTCTGAGGCGGAGGTCACCGAGCGACCGTTCGGGGGCGCTGCCGTCGGCGGGGACCGCGTACAGCTCCATGGCCTCCGCGCCGCTGCTCCTGATGAACAGGATTTGCGAGCCATCGGGTGACCACATGAGGGAAGATCGGCTTACGCCCTCTCCCCCGAACGTCCGTCGCGACACCGGTCCTCGGGGCAGGGTGTACACCCAGACGTCGCTGGCTCCTCCGAAGCGGGCCCCGGGTTGAGGCTGTGTGACCGCGAGGTGGCGGCCGTTCGGCGAGAGCTTCGGGTTGATCCACACCCCGGAATCGAGCCCCGGCAGCCGGCGGCGGTCGCCGGCCCGCCCGAGGAGGATCGTCTCCGCCCCGAACGTGGTCGTCGCGGCTCCGTACAGCAGGGTGCCATCGGTGCTCAAACTCCCATACCACAGGCCGCTGTTTCCGGCTACCCCCTCCGCCAGGGGAACCTGCGCTCCGCCCATTCGCCCCGCGCCGGGGTCGAGCGTCGCGCCCATGAGGGTACCGGTCCCGGGCCGGTCGGTGTCCGGAAGCCAATAGACGACATATTCCCGGCCGACTAGCCGAGGCTCGACACCCGGGCCGAGGGTCGTCACGGTGTCCTGCCTGAGATCGTATACCACCAGTTCGGCCGCCGAGAAGTCGAGGCCTGGGACCCGATGGCCGAGGGCGCGTTGGCTCCCGGGAAGGACGCTAGACACGAACCAGGTGTAGCTCGTGTCGAGCGCCATGAGCGACTCGACCGCGCCACCGAGTCCGGGAACCCGGGCGAGCGTCGGTATCGGCCCCGCAGTCATGTACCAGACGCGTCCCTCCTCGTCCCACGCGGAGTTGCCGGCCCGCGCGTCCTCCGCGAGCGTGGTGCCGGGACCGCCGGTCATCGGATACGACATGAGACGGCCCCCGCCCCCGTTCCCGGAGTACCGGCTTCCATCGAGAGAGAAGTGCAGCGAGCCCGCGTTGACCTCGAGTGGTCGGGTGGTGAAGTCGTCGAGGGAGAGCAGATGTCCGTTGGCGCCGAAGGCGGGCCCGATCACCAGAGAGCGGCCGTCGGGTGTGATGTTGAACGGAAACGCCCGGGTCGGCCCGGCGACGGCAGGCACCTCCAAGGCGATCCGCGTTACGGGCTGAGGTGGAGCGGTGCGGAGCCAGCCCCATGCCGCGAGTCCGAGCATGACGATCGCGGCGACGCCGACGATCGCTGACACCCGCTTCCATAGGTCGGCTGCCGCATGCGACACGACCGCCGCCGCCTCGGCATCGCCATACCGGAAGGAGGGGTCGTCGAGCGCCTTGATGAACGCACCGGCACTCTCGAAGCGATCGGCTGGGAGTCGCTCCAGCGACTTGGCGATCACCGCGTCCACGTGGGCCGGGACACTCCGGTGGGAGGTCACTCGGGCAGGGGCATTTGTCAGAATACGGGCCAACACCGCCTGAGCCGAGGTGCCGGTGTGCGGCGGCTCTCCCGCCAGCATCTCGTAGAGCATCGCCCCCAACGAGTACACGTCCGCCGCCGGGGTGAGATCGCGATCGGCGCTGGCCTGCTCCGGGCTCATATAGAACGGCGTGCCGAGCGAGAGACCCGTTTCCGTCAGCCTACCGCCACCCGCGGCACTCACGGCGAGCGCGATCCCGAAGTCCGCTACCATCGGCTGGTCGCCCTGGAGCAGGATGTTCTCGGGTTTGATGTCGCGGTGGATGATGCCTTTCTGATGCGCATGATCGAGGGCGGCGGCGACGGCACGCGCGATCCGCACGGCCTCCTCGATGGGGAGTTGCTTCTCCTTGTCGAGTCGCTCGCGTAGTGACTGCCCCTCGACGAAGGGCATGACGTAGAAGAGGAACTGGTGCCCGTTGCCGGACGCCTGGCGGTCGGTCGTACCGCTATCGAAGAGTGGCAGGATGTGTGGGTGCTGCAGGTTCGCGGTGGTCCGGATCTCCTGCAGGAACCGCTCGGCGCCCATCACGGCGGCAAGTTCCGGGTGAAGGACCTTGAGGGCGACCTGGCGCTCGTGCTTCAGGTCCTGGGCGAGCCAGACGGTAGCCATACCGCCGGCGCCGACCTTTCCGTCGATCCTGTAGCGCTCTACGAGTGCGTCTCTGAGGAGGGCCTCGACGTCAACCACGGTGGCTCCATGTCGCGGGGGTCGAGAAAAGATGGGGCCGGACCGCCCATTCGGCTAGTTCTGCGGGAGGAAGGTGGGACGGGGACTCGAGGGCTCAGACCGCGGGCAGTGGCACCGGTTCCTTGCTCCTCCTCTTCCAGCCAACGGCAACCATGATGATCAGCCCGCCCAGGAGCTGAACCGGGCTCAACCGCTCGGCGAACACCAGGTAGCTCGCGAGCGAGGCCGCCACGGGTTCGAAGGTGAAGATCAGCGCGGCCTCCGTCGCGCTCACTACCCTCTGTGCACGCAACTGCAGCGTGAAGGTGAAGATCCCCATCGACACCAGCAGCGCGAAGAGTGCGATCAGTGTGGGTGTGAGATGGAGCATCTGGGTCTCGAAGGCCGCCGAACTCCCAAAGCCCACGAGGGAGGTCATGAGGAACTGCACCGACAGGAGACGAGCGGTGGAACTTCCCACGGCGTAATGGCTGACACCGACGATTTGGCCCGCAAAAAGGATCGCGGCCGCCACGGTGAGCCAGTCACCCTTGTTGATACTGGAGAGCGCCCCGTCGGGAGCCGTGAGGAGGAAGATTCCGCCGAACGCCACCAGGATCCGTAGCACGATCACCCCCGGCACCTTGTGCCGGAAGAGAGCCGCGGCGAGGGCCGGTGTGAGCAGCGCCGAGAGTGCCACGATGAACGCCGACCGGCTGGGTGTCGTGGTGGTGAGTCCGACGTTCTGCAGGGCAACGCCCACCGCGAACATCACGCCGATCACCAAGCCCGCGACCACCTCGCGCTTGGTCACCCCCTTGAGTCGCGTCGCGAGGATCAGCCCCCCGATACCGAAACGGATGCCCACCCCCAGCAACGGAGAGGCATCGCGGAAGGTGTACTTGATCGCAACGATACTCACGCCCCAGAGGGCGGTGATCAGGATCAGGGTGAGGGTCGCGCGACGATGCGTCACGCGCTGGCGACCGGCGTATCGAGGAGTGGCGCCAGGTACCGACCAGTCCACGAGGTGGACTCCGCCGCGATGACTTCCGGCGGACCCGAGGCCACTACCCGTCCTCCTTCGGACCCCGCCCCGGGGCCGAGATCGACGACCCAGTCCGCGCGTTTGATCACGTCGAGATGGTGTTCGATCAACACGACGGTGTGGCCGGCATCGACCAGCCGGTCGAGGACCTGGATCAACACGCGCACGTCATCCAGATGGAGTCCGGTAGTGGGTTCATCGAGCAAGTAGAGTTTCCTGCCACCGCGCTTGCCCGCGGTTACCAGCTCGCGGGCGATCTTGAGACGTTGCGCCTCGCCTCCGGAGAGCGTCGTGGCCGGCTGGCCCAAGCGGAGGTAGCCGAGCCCGACCTGCTGGAGCTGCCACAACGCGGAACCGAGCTTGGGCTGATGGCGGAACCTCGTAATGGCTTCCTGTACGGTCCACTGCAGCACATCGTGAATCGAAACACCGTTGATCCTCACCTCGAGCACTTCACCTTTGTAGCGCGATCCGCCACACGCCTCACAGGGAACGAAGACGTCGGCGAGGAATACCATCTCGATCTTGACGTGTCCCGCGCCTTCACACACCGAGCAGCGCCCCTTGGGCAGGTTGAAGGAGAAGGTCGACGCGCTGTACTTCCTCTGGCGTGCCAATGGCTGCGACGCGAACAACTCCCGGATTTCGTCGAACGCCTTGATATACGTGATCGGATTGGAGCGTGGCGAACGCCCGATCGGCGATTGGTCGACCAGAACCACGTCCGCCAGCGGCTCCCACCCCGTGAGTCCCCGCACTCCACCGACGGGTTCACCGAGATGTGACTTCGCGGAGTGCCCCCCTCGCAAGCGGTTTTCCAGCTGCCGGTACAGCACGTCGTGCATCAGCGTACTCTTCCCCGATCCCGAAACTCCGGTGATTGCCGTGAGCGTACCAAGCGGGATCGTGACGTCGACGTTCTGGAGATTGTGGAGTTCCGCGCCTCGGATTTCGAGCCACAGTGGACCGGTCGGTCGCCGCATGCTCGGAACGCCGATTCGCTTCCGACCCCGCAGATACTGACCGGTCAGCGTGTCGGTGACGTCACCAGGTGGTCCGTTGAAGACCACTTCACCGCCGGCCTCACCCGCTCCCGGCCCGAGTTCGAGCATTACATCCGCTCGACGAATCGTCTCGACATCGTGCTCGACCATGATGACGCTGTTGCCCCGGTCGCGGAGGCGTTCGAGGAGGCCGAGGAGTCGTTCCGTGTCGCGCGGGTGGAGGCCAATGGTCGGTTCGTCGAGCACGTACAGTGCGTCGACCAGTTTGGCCCCGAGCGCGTTGGCGAGTGCGATCCGCTGGGCTTCCCCTCCCGAGAGGGTGCGCGTTTGTCGCTCGAGGGTCAGATAACCGAGCCCGACATCCACCAGGAACCCGGTGCGGGCGCGGAGTTCATCGAGGATGAGGTGCGCCACGGCCTGTTCGGACTCGGAGAACGGTACCGCGCCCAACCACTGATGCAGCCCGTCCATCGTCAGCGCCGAGGCTTCGGCAATCGTTCGCGAGTCGAGTCGCACCGCGAGGGCGTGTTCGTTGAGCCGAGTCCCACCGCAATGCGGACACGGCACGGCGCGTTGGTATTGCCGGAGGAAGACACGGATGTACTGCTTGTAACGCTTCCGCTCGAGCCCCTCGAGGAACGGGAAGATCCCCACGTAACGCCCCACTTTGCCGTGCAGGAGTTCCTTCCGGTACGAGCTGCGCAACGTCTTCCAGGGGGCGTCGGGGTCGGCTCCGAGTTGCTTGGCCGCATCGATCAGCATCCGGCGTCGGCTCTGGTATCTCGGCTTCGTCCAGGGGTCGATGGCCCCTGCCGAGAGACTCCGAGTGGGATCGGGAACGATGAGGTCCTCATCATACTCGAGTACCGCTCCGAACCCGTTGCAGCCGCCGCACGCCCCCCGAGGGTTGTTGAAGGAGAAGAGCGATGGCGTCAGCGTACGTGATGGCGTGTCGCACACGCTGCAGGCGAGGAACTCGGTGAAACGCATTCGCCCGGAGGGGTGGAGCACGACGACGATCCCGTCACCCTCCGTGAACGCCGTCCGGACCGCCTCGATCAGGCGCCCCCTCGCTTCTGGCCCCGCGACCAGCCGGTCGACGACAACCAGGACTTCCTTGGCCGCGGCGAGGTCGGCTTCCGGCGGTAGCTCGTCAAGGTGATAGGGGACGTCATCCGCGACCACACGGATGAACCCCATGGCGCGCAGGTTCTCCACCAGCGTGTCATGGACCAGTGCGGAAGAGGTTGGCAGCGGGAAGGTGACTTGAAAGCGGCCCTCGACGGTGGCGATGACCGCATCCACGACCTCTTCCGGGGTGTCCCGTCTCACGGGTGATCCGCAGACCCGACAATGCGGGCGCCCCACGCGGGCCCAGAGCAGCCGGAGGTAGTCGTAGACCTCGGTGGCGGTCCCGACCGTGGACCGGCTGGAGACGACGGGGTTCTGTTGTTCGATGGCCACGGCCGGTGCCAACCCTTCGAGCCGGTCCACCAAGGGTTTGGGCATCCGTTCGAGGAATTGCTTGGCGTAGGTGGACAACGACTCGATGTAGCGCCGCTGTCCTTCGGCGTAGAGCGTATCGAACGCCAGACTGCTCTTCCCCGAACCTGACGGTCCCGTGACCACCACGAGCTTCCGGCGGGGAATCTCGAAGCTGATGCCCTTCAGGTTGTGCTGTCGGGCGTTGACGATGCGGATGGCGGGGATGGGGCCGAGGGTCACGAGTGGAAAGTACTTGGTCTCCCGACCTGGGTCATTGGGGGGCGGGAGCCCGGTGCCCTCGACTCTCGGCGGGGCCCGACGTACGTTCCCCCATGGCCACCCTGGTAACCCCGAAGGTCCTGAGGCGGGGGTTGGAGTTCTCCCTGCTCGCTTCACTTCTGGGGTTCGCCGCAGTTCTCCTCTACAACCGGAACTACGAGCAGTTCCTCACCTCCCTCGAGCATCTCGAGCCGGGCTGGTTGCTCGTTGGGATGCTCGTCGCCTCCCTCGACTGGGTTGGTGGAGGCCTCAGGCACTGGGTCATTTCTCGACACGTCTGGCCCGACGCCCCCCTCAAGGGGATGATCGTCGCGGGCGGTATGGGCGCCTGGGCCGGCTACCTCACCCCCGTGCACGGGGCGGCGGGACCGATGATGGTCTACGCCATGAAACGTGTGGGCGTGCCGATCCCCGTGGGTCTCACGACGATTCTCATGTCCTTTGTGACCACGGTGATCTTCTTCGCGGTGGCGGGGCCGCTGGCGTTGGTGCTGGGTGCGGGGCGTTCGCTGGGCGAGAAGGGTGACGTCCTCGGGCTCTCCCTGCTCGACATCTTCACCGGGAGCCTCTCGATCTTCGGCAGCCTGGGCGTCCTTCTCGTTTTCGTGATGTTTGCCCCCGGCCTCACCCGGAAGGCCGTCCACAAGCTCGCCGAACTGGTGAGCCGGCGGAGTCGCCGCGTTGCCGAGCGCATCGAGGGTCTTCGGAAGGGGATCGACGAGGCACACTCGAGTCTGATCACCTACAACACTCCCCGAGGCTGGCTGGCGATAGCGCTCGGGGTGGTCCTGACGGGCGCGGCGTATGGTCCGCGACTCCTGGCGGGGTACGTCGCGCTCAGGGCGATCGGGATCCAGGCCAACTTCATTGATGTCCTGCTGCTTCAGACCCTGATCACCTTCTTGCTCTACTTTGCCCCCACGCCCGGCGCATCCGGGATCGGCGAGATTCTGACGGCCGCCGTGATGTCGGTCTACGTGCCGGGGGCATTGGTAGCGCTCTACACCTTGCTCTGGAGGATCTTCGTCACCTACTGCACGGTGGTGGTTGGTGCCCTGATCTTTTACGGCTGGGTTCGGGCCGGGCTGCGGGGTTTGGAGGAGGACTCCGCAGTTGCAGCATCGCCAACGGCGGGGGAAGTCTTGTCATGACCGGTTGCTTGCGACTCCGAGCCCCGGCCGATACGTTTCCACCAAGCCCTCGTAAGGACACATAGAAGCATGGAGATTGAGCATAACGGGAAGCGCATCTCGTTGTCCGGTGAAGAGTTGGTCATCGGAAGCGATCCTGGGGCGGACCTCGTTCTCGAGGGTTTGGAACCCCGTCATGCCGGGGTTCGAAAGCTCGGCGAGCGGATGGCGACGATCGTGGCGCTCTCCGACCAGGCAAACCTCCTGGTCAATGGAGTCGCTTCCAAACGCGAGGCGATGCCGCTCCTCCACGGCGACGTGATCAAGGTTGGTGCGCACGAGTTGCGGGTGATCAACCCCGCTCATCCGAGCGGAAGCCCGGGCACGCCCCCCGTTGGGGGACGCGAGCGACTCCACGACACGCTCTTTGGCGTGCCGCGCAGGCCTTCCACGCGGAAGCCCGACGAGGGAAAAGGGCCGGCCTCGTCCGCACGAGTTCGCGTCGAACCCGATGTCCATTTCGGGGTCATCATCGCTGGTGCATTGTCGCTCACTACCCTCATGGTGATGCTCTTTCGCTGATTGATGCACATCACTTGTGCAGCGGGAACTGACCAAGGCGTCGTACGGGCCATCAATGAGGACTTTCACCTCATGCGCGTGGACCGTGGCGTATTCATCGTTGCGGATGGAATGGGCGGGCACGCGGCTGGGGAGGTCGCCAGCGAGATGGCCGTCCAGATCATCGACGATCAACTCGGGGCTTTTCGCGAACTCTCGGATGCGGAGATTGCGGCCCGACTCTTCAGCGCGATTCAGTCGGCAAATGGCGCCATCTTCCGCCGTACCCTCGTGGAAGAAGAAAAACGGGGCATGGGGACGACGGCCACCGTCATGTTGCTCTTCCCCAGCCGCTACCTCATCGGCCAAGTGGGCGACTCCCGAGCCTATGTTCTCCGCAACAAGAGGCTCCATCAGATCACCCGCGACCACTCCTACGTGCAAGAGCAGGTCGATGCGGGGCTCTTGACGCCCGAGCAGGCCCGGACCCACCCGTACGGCAACGTCATTACCCGGTGTGTGGGGTCGAACGAAGAGGTCGTGCCCGACATCTACTTCGGGGCGTTGGAGGAGGGGGATATCGTGCTGCTGGCCTCTGACGGCCTCACCGGGATGCTGGAGGACCATCAGTTGGAGCAGATCCTCCTCGGGGAGGGGGAGCCGGAACAGTGGGTTCAGGAGATGATCAATGACGCCAATCGTCGTGGCGGTCTCGACAACATCACCCTGATCCTCGTTCGCATCGATTCTCTCGACAACTCCGGCAAGAACAACGGCACTGGGGACGGCTGAGCGCCGCTAGCTCAACAACGAACCGCGCCCCAGGCGTCGCTCGACCTCGGGCGCCTTCAGACCCACCAGATCCGCAATCGATTCGAAACCAACCTCGACGCGTTGTGCCACGAACACCCGAAGTCGACGGGCGCTCCCGTAGAGTTCCTCGGCAATCCCCGGTAATCCCAGGTGGCCGGACAGGCCTTGGTCCGTGATTCGCTCGACCGACCCGTCTCTGAGCCGGACCGGAAGGTCGACGGAGAGCATGTTGTCCCGGGCCGGAAAATCGATCAGCACCATGCCCGGTTCGAGACCGCATTCCACGGCCAACCGATCCTCGACGCGTTCGGTCAAGTCGGGGTCTTCCACAATCCAGGTCGCCATCCCCGGAACGCGATCGGCTGGGAGGTCGAGGGCGCGCTTGTAGAGGGTCCGCGCCCTGATGGCCACGGCGAGCGGGCTACGTCCGCTGGCGATGAGGACCTGCATGAAGGCGTCGTCGGTGAGGTCCTGCAGTTGTTCGATTCCTACGATGCCATCGCGTACCGCCTGCCGCACCGCCCGCTTGAACATGCAGGTTGCGCTTCGCACCGCGTGGTGCCAGTAGACATTCCGATACATCTGGTACTTGGCGAAGAGCAGCGACTCGAGGGCACTGATTCCCTTCTCGTGGATGCCAATTTCGCGATCGGACCCCACCTCCACGACGGTGAGGGACGCGAGCAGTCGGTCCACATCGACAGCGCCATAGGGCACTCCGCAACTGCGCGCATCACGGCTGAGGTAATCGATCTTGTCGAGGTCGAGTGTTCCCGAAATCAAACCCTGCAGTGGACTGCTGCTCCTGCCCCGGATCAGCGCCGCGATTCGCTCGGCCAGATCGGGAATACCTTGGGCCTCGAGGACCCTGGCGAGGGGTTGCTCCAACAAACGCGCCGCGCCGAGCCGTTCGTGACTGTCGAACCCAGCCTCCTCCAGAGCGTGGGAGAACGGATAGTGGCCGATGTCGTGGAGCAGGGCGGCGAGGGGGGCAACCAGCAGGTCGTCCCCCGAGATCTCTCTCAGTTCCCCACGTTCGCCGAGGATGGCAATGGCCTGACGCGTGAGGTGATACGCGCCCAAGGCGTGCTCAAATCGGGAATGGGTGGCACCTGGGTATACCAGGAAGGCATGCCCCAGTTGCCGAACGTACCGCAGCCGTTGAATGGCCGGTGTATCGAGGAGGGCCATGGCAGGCCCGTCCAGGCGAATGTTGTCCCAAAGCGGATCGCGAACGATTTCGAAGTCGCGTCCGCTCAGGGCGGTCATGTCTTGGGGCCGGCCGCCGTCACGGTGGGCGGGACCTGGTCGGCGAACGCCGAGAAGTTCTCCTGGAACATCTTGGCGAGCTTGGCGGCCTGGGTGTCATAGGCGGCTGGGTCGGTCCAGGTGTTCCTGGGGGTCAGAACGTCGCTGGGAACACCCGGAACCTCGGCTGGAATCTCCAGCCCGAAGACGGGATCGTGGCTGTAGGTCGCAGCATCGAGGGCCCCCGAGAGGGCAGCAGTCACCATTGCCCTGGTATACCGCAGCTTCATTCGGGTCCCGGTGCCATAGGCCCCACCGGTCCATCCCGTGTTGACCAGCCAGACTCGGGCGCCATGCCGTTCGATGCGCTCCCCCAGCATTTTGGCGTAGACCCCGGGATGCAACGGCAGGAAGGGTGCACCGAAGCACGCGGAAAAGGTGGCTGAAGGTTCGGTGACACCACGCTCCGTCCCCGCCACCTTGGCCGTGTAACCGGAGAGGAAGTGGTACATGGCCTGATCGGCCGTGAGTCGTGCGATCGGGGGCATCACACCGAAAGCATCGGCCGTCAGGAACACCACGTTCTTCGGGTGCTGGCCCAGCCCGCTCGGTTCGTGGTTGGCAATGAACTCGATGGGGTAGCTGGCCCGCGTGTTTTCGGTGATGGTGTCGTTGTCGAACTCGATGTCGTGGGTGCGAGGGTCGAGCACACAGTTCTCGAGGACGGTCCCGAACATGTGGGTCGCGGCGTAGATCTCCGGCTCGCCCTCGGGGCTGAGACGGATCACCTTGGCGTAGCATCCCCCTTCGAAGTTGAAGACCCCGTGATCGGTCCACCCGTGCTCATCATCTCCGATCAGTCGGCGCGAGGGATCGGCCGAGAGGGTCGTCTTCCCGGTGCCCGACAGGCCAAAGAAAATCGCCGTGTCTCCGGCATCACCGATGTTGGCGGAACAATGCATGGAGAGCACGCCGGCCCGGGGCAGGAGATAGTTGAGTACCGTGAAGATGGACTTCTTCATCTCGCCGGCGTAGCGCGTGCCTCCGATGAGGACAATGCGACGCGCAAAGTTGAGCACGATGAAGGTCCCCGTGCGCGTTCCGTGTACCGCTGGATCGGCCTGACACTCCGGGGCGTGGTACACGGTGAACCCTGGGACGAAGCTCTCTAACTCCGCAGCGCTCGGCCGAATGAACATGTTCCGGACAAACAACGCATGCCACGCGTTGGGCGTGATGAATCGGACCGGGAGTCGGTGGGCCGCGTCGGCCCCACCATGGAGATCCTGGACGAACAGTTCGTCCTCCCCGCCGAGATGCTCCATGACATGGTGGAAGAGCACATCGAAATGTGCCGGAGAAAGGCGGTCGTTCTTGTCCCACCAGATATGGCCTGTCGATCCGGCCTCGTCCACCACGAACTTGTCTTTGGGGCTCCGGCCGGTGTGTGGTGTCGTGACGACCACCATCGCACCGGCGCTCGAGAGGTTCCCTTCCGACCGCCGCAAGGCGTGCTCATAGAGTTGGGCTGTTCCGAGGTTGTCCCACACCTTTTCGACGGTGAGGCCGGACAGGGGTTTCCGTTGGGCGTCTGACATCAGGCACTTTCTCTGAAGCGCGGGGGCCACTCCGCATCACCGAAGGCCCCAGACGGTTCCGGTTGAACCACGGTGAGGTGTGCGGAGCACCGAAAGATCACGGCCCTCCGAGATTCATGCAACCGCGGGCGGTCCGCTCCGATGGGGCCGCGCGTAAGCCCGAAGACGCCTCAGCATCCGGCGGTCGTTCGTGTCGTCATCGCCCTTCGGGGTCTCCAGAATCAGCGGGATGTGCCTGAACCGAGGGTCCCGCATGATCCGGCGAAACGGATCGGCGCCGAGTGAGCCTTCCCCAATCAGTTCGTGGCGGTCGCGCCGAGACCCGAACGGCACCTTCGAGTCGTTGAGATGGAGACAGCGGAGCAAGTCGAAGCCGATGATCCGCTCCCACTCATCCCACACGGCGTCCCATTGGGTGCGAAGATCGTAGCCCGCGCTGAAGAGATGACAAGTGTCGGCACAGAAGGCGACCCGATCGCGCACATCTGCGGGGATCGCCTCCCGCAATCGCGCAAGTTCTTCGAAGGTCGATCCGAGCGCGGTCCCCGCTCCTGCGGTGGTCTCGAAGAGCACCATCACCCCATCCACACACCGGAGGGCGTCTGCGCATGCGCGAGCGTTGCGGCGCAAGCCACCGACACGGCTGGTGATGTAGTTGCCCGGGTGCGACACCAGCGCCGGCACTCCAAGCTGCTGGCAACGCTCCAGTTCAGCGCGGAAAGCCGTTCTGGATCTTCGACTTACGACAGGGTCGGGGGAGGCCAGGTTGATCAGGTACGAATCGTGCCCAACTACGAAAGCGATCTTGTTTTGCCGCACGGACTTCCGGAACTCTACCGCGATTTCTTCGCGAATGATGGGGTCCCGCCATTGGTTCGGCGTTTTGGTGAAGATCTGCATCACGGTGGCCCCGATCGACCGCGCACGTGCGGGTGCGAGATGAGGGCCACCACTCGTTGACACGTGG
Organism: Gemmatimonadota bacterium; assembly: GCA_003246755.1. Taxonomy (GTDB): domain Bacteria; phylum Gemmatimonadota; class Gemmatimonadetes; order Gemmatimonadales; family GWC2-71-9; genus SZUA-320. The sequence continues at coordinate 33,782 of QKDC01000080.1, forward strand.
GCCCCGAGAAGATGGCTTGGGCGTTTCCGCGGTGACACGGAGGATTGAGTTTGCATTTGATTGGCGAAAAGGATAACGCGATTCGGGTTCTCCTGATGGGAGATCCCGGGCTTCGTCCGGATGGTCTCGAACGCGGACTCCTCGGAGCGGGTTATGAAGTGGTGGAGGAGTCCGCGGATTCGTTGACGTGGTCCGGGGCTGTCCCAGCCGCCGTGCTCCTCACATTTCGGGACGAGACCGCGGCCGTATCCATCATGGAACGGCTACGAGATGCTGCTCCCATTGGGATCCCCATCCTCATTCTGCTGGCCTCGGGCGACGGGGCGGCACGGACAAGGCTCCTCGACCAGGGAGCCACCGACGTGCTCACGCCTCCACTGGATGTTCAGGAGATCATCGCTCGGATCGCCGCACGGATCCGGAGCAGCCGTGAGGTAACATCGGCCTTTCGTCTGTCGCGGGAAGCGTCGGAACTGTTCGACGTTCTTCAGGAAGTCTCCTCCGGTCTCCGATCCGAGGACACCCTCCACACCCTGGTTTGCCGTCTTGGCGAGGTCTTGGGGCTGGCCCACTCCGCCTGCCTCTTCTGGACACCGAGCCAGAGTGATGCTCGGTTGATGGCAGTGCACGAGGATCCGAGGATTCGTGACGTGCCCATCAGCCCCGAGCACTATCCGGAGGCCGTGGAGGCAGTACGGTCGGGGGTGACGGTCTTCATCAAGGACGTCGCGCGCCACCCGCTGTTTCTGGCGGCCCGTGAACGCGGTCGGGAATCTGGCCTCTATGGTGTCCGATCGGCGGTCGGTATCCCCCTGATGCGCCATGGCCGGGCCCTCGGGGCGATCGTGCTGCGCTCCCCCCTGCTGACCACGCTTGGTGCCGAGTCGCTGCGTTTCGCCGAGCGGTTGGTACGCGCCACGACGCGGGTCCTCGAAACTCAGGAACGACGCGCAGCGATCAGGCTTCGTCAAACCGGCGTGCCGGATGCGCTCGACCCGCTGACGGCGTGTCCTGGTCTCGACGCACTCGACCGCAGACTCAAGGAGGAGTTTGAACGATCGCGACGCTACGGGCTGACCTTCAGCCTCGTGCTGCTCGACGTCGACGGACTCGCTGCCGTGAACGAGCGTTTCGGGAACGAAGCCGGAGACAGGGTCCTGGCCGACCTGGGGGCCATCCTCCAGCGTGAAATCCGGGGACCCGATTTCGTGGCGCGATACGGGGGAGATGAATTTGCGCTGGTACTGCCCGTCACTTCACTCGAGGGTGCGCGACAGTCCATCATGCGGGTACGCGAGCGCGTGAATCAGCACCCCTTCGCCGATCTGCCGGCCGGTCAGCAACTCGGTATCAGTGCTGGCCTCATCACCTTCCCGCACCCCGCGGCCGTCCACGCCGAAGATCTGTTCGCGCTCGCCGAGTCGGCGCTGATCGGCGCCAAGTCCGCCGCCGGGAATGGGATCGGGGTGGGAAGCCAGGCCGCCGCCTAGCAGGGAGTCGCTACCGTCGCCGCCGGAGCCAATCGGCGGGGTCGAGGGCGACCTGATTCTCTCCGCGGATTTCGAAGTGCAGGTGTGGGCCGTAGTCTGTATTCGCTCCACCGACCGTCCCGAGCACCGCCCCCTTTGCCACGCGTTGTCCAACCTGCACAGAGGCACTGGCGAGTTGCATGTAGAGTGAGTAGTAACCGTCGCCGTGGGCCAAGACCACCGTGAGCCCGTAGGTGCTGAGCCGCTGGACCAACTGAACTTCCCCGGCCTCCACCGAGGTTACCGGGGTCCCCAGGGGTGCACCGATTCCGATCCCATTCCATCGAATCACCCCCCCGCTAGGCAGGGTATCACGACCAAACCGATAGAGGATGGCGCCCTCCACAGGCCAATCGAGCCGCCCGATGTCTTCTGTCGTCAGTGTCCCCGCACCGCGAGGCGTGCCGACGGCCGCTGCCGCACGTCGCTCGAGGGCCGCCAAGAGTTCGTTCAAGCGTGCCTCATCCCGTTCCAGCGACGAGAGCCGTTGTTCGTTCTGTTGCGTTGTGCGTTGGATCTGCCGAACCCGATTGGCCCGATCGGCGGCCAGGGCCGCGTACCGTCGCATCTCGGCTGCCCGCTCGTCCCGCCGGCTGTCGAGCTGACTTCGGACGCTGAGCAGCTGTTGCCGCTGGTTCGCGATGCGATCGTTCAGGCGTTCGACATCATCGAGGACCGTCCGGTCTTGCCGACTCGTGAGATAGAGATACTTGTAGCGGGCGAGCAGGTTCCCGAAGGACTCCGCGGCGAGCAAAACTCTCCAGGTATACAGCGGTCCGCGTTTGTAGATGTCGACCAACCTCCGCTGCAGGACCGCGCGACGCTCGGCCAGGTTGTCCTGTGCCAGGGTCAGTTCGGCGGTCGCCCGGTCGAGCTGGCTGCCGAGTCCACCCATTTGCCGCTCGATTTCGTTGATCAGCCGGTTGGTGGCATCGCGTTGGCGCTCGATGTTCCGGAGTTCGGAAGAGACGTCCTGGAGTTGCCCCTGGAGGCGGGCTTGCTGGCGTTGCAGTCCTTCGCGTTCGGCCCGGATTTGTTCGATCCGGCGGCGGCTCTCCTCGAGTTCGGGGTCCTGTGCCGCTGCCGACCCGGCGAGGGTCAGTCCGAGCAGGGCCAGCCAGACAACCCGCACTACACCCGCCTCAGGTGCCGTCCCACACTCAGCAGACTCCCGAGGAGGCCGATCAGCATCCCGAACAGGAGCATGAGCGCCATGTGACTGGTGTCGAAGAACCGGAGGTCCTGGAGTTGCTCACCGATGCCGGCGCGGAACAGCACGTAGGCTATCCGACAGAGCGCGAGCGCGGCTACCCCGCCGAGCGCGCCCTTCATCACCCCCTCGAGGACGAATGGTCCACGAATGAATCCATTGGTGGCTCCGACCAGACGCATGATCGCGATTTCTTCGGCGCGCTGAAACACGGTGATGCGGATCGTGACCCCGATGATCGCAACCGCGACGACGGCGAAGGCGAGACCGATGATCAACTGGACCGCCGTCGCGAGATTGCGGAGCCGATCCAGTCGAACGACCCAATCCTGTCCGAAGCGGACGTCGTCGATGAAGGGGAACCCGCTCAACCGGTCGGCCACGGCCGCGGCCTGTTCGGAACGGCGGTATCCGGGCTTGAGCCGGATCTCGAAGGAGGCCGGGAGCGGGTTCGTCTGCAATTCGGCATAGGCCTCGCGGAACTCAACCAGCTCTTCCTTGGCACGCCGAAGCGCCTCGTCCTGGCTGACATAGCGCACGTCGAGGACTTCGGGAAACGCTGCGATGTCCTCGCTCGCGAGCGCCACGGTTTCTGCGGGAGTCCCGCGCATGAGAAACGCGACGACCTCGACACGCTCTTCAAGGCCGGTCAGGGCCTGGCTGAAGTTGATGGAGACCAAGCCATAGAGCCCGATGGTGAAGAGGGAAAACGCGATCGCCGCCACGCTGAGAGTCGACAACAGCGGCGCTCGCCGGAAGGACCGCATCGCCTCGCGGGTGACGAGACTCATGCGGGGTCCAACTCCTCGACCGAATCATAGGCGCTGTCGTAGACCAGTTCGCCTTGTTTGAGCTCGACGGTCCGGTACTCGTGGCGCCGCACCAAGTCGAGGTTGTGCGTGGCCATGATGACCGACGTTCCCCCGGCATGGATGTGCCGCAGCAACTTGAAAACACTCCGTGCGGCCCGCTCGTCGAGATTCCCCGTCGGTTCGTCCGCGAGGAAGATGGGTGGGTCGTTGACCAGCGCCCGCGCGATCGCCACGCGTTGTTGTTCACCACCCGACAACTGTTGGGGAAAGGCACGGGCCTTGGAGGCGAGGCCAACCTGCGTGAGCACCCGCATCACCTTGCCCGGGATGGTGTCGGTTCGGGCGCCGGTGACTTCGAGTGCGAAGGCCACATTCTCGGCGGCGGTCCGATTCTCCAACAACCGGAAATCCTGGAACACGATACCCAGCTTCCGCCGGAGCCGCGGGACGTCCTTGCTCTTCAATTGCTGTAGGCGCAGGCCTGAAATCCGGACCTCTCCTTCGGTCGGTGTTTCGTGCGCCGAAATGAGCGAGAGAATGGTCGATTTTCCGGCCCCCGAGTGACCCGTCAGGAACAGAAACTCGCTCTTTTTCACCTGAAACGAGATGTCCTTGAGCGCTTCCGTACCGTTGTCAAAGCGCTTGGTGACGTTGGAAAAGCGGATCACAGGGCGTTCAAGGCCTGATCGAGGTCCGCGACGAGATCATCGGGATCCTCGATGCCACAAGAGACTCTGATGAACCCGTCGGGGATCCCCTGGTCCGCCCGTTCGGCGGCGGTGAGGTGGCGGTGCGACGTGAGCCTTGGTTCGGAGACCAAGCTCTCCACGCCGGCGAGGCTGGGAGCGTGCATGAAGACCTTGAGCCGGCGAAGTACCTTCTCGGCCGCCTCGGGGCCGTCGAGCTGGATCCCCACCATTCCGCCGAAGTCGTCCAGCAGATCTTTCGCGATCGCATGATCCGGGTGGCCCGGAAGACCGGGGTAATGCACGGCCTGAACGCGCGGGTGGGCGTCCGCCCAACGAGCCACGGTCATGCCGTTCGTGTTGTGGCGCTCCATCCGGATGGCCAACGTCTTGAGGCCTCGGTTCAGCAGCCACGCGGCGTGGGGGTCGAGCGCCGGCCCGTAGAGTCGTAACAACCGGATCACCTCTTCGACGACCGAGGCGGATCCCGCGACCGCTCCGGCGATCACATCGGAGTGACCGTTGAGGTATTTGGTCGCACTGGTGATCACGACGTCCGCACCGTGTTCCAGGGGCCGGAGGTTGATCGGACTGGCGAAGGTGGCGTCGACGATGAGGGCGACCCCCGTTTCCTTGGCCAATTTGGCAACCAGTCCCAGGTCGAGAACGCGCATCACCGGGTTGGTTGGGGTCTCGATGAAGATGCCTCGCGTCGTCTTGCGGAGGAGACGGCGCCATTGGCGTGGCTGGGCGGGGTCGGCGTAACTGACCGCGATGCCCAGGCGGGCGAACTCCTCATCGAAGAGCTTTTGAGTGCCACCGTAGATCCACTTGCTGGCGATCAGATGATCTCCCGGCCGGAGAATCGCCAGGTGCGCCAAGGCGGTTGCCGCCATGCCGCTTCCGAGGAAGACCGCATCCTCGGCACCTTCGAGTAGCGCGTACTTCCTCGCGAGGTCGAGTTGAGTGGGGTTGTTGCCGTAGCGTGTGTAGAGAACTTCTTCCTCACCTCCGACGGGGTTGACGAAGGTGGAGGACTGGACCACCGGGGCGACCACGGGAGACCAGTCGGGTTTCGTCGTGGGCCGGCCATGCACGCTGACCGTCGAGAGGCCTGGACGGCTCGCGGGTGGGGGGGGGTCGCCGAGTGGGGGAGGTTTCACTGGAGCGGGAGCGGCGAGAAGGTCCCATTCGCTGCGAGAATGAGCCTGCGCAACGCAAGGGTCTGCAGGGCATCGGCGGCACGCTCCACCGACCACTCCAGCCACTCGGCGAGCCGGGCCGCGCTTCCTGAACCACAGGCATGGACGGCCTCGAAGGCGGAAATCAGGTCAGGCGTCGAACGTCCGAGGACCTGCCGCCCACCCGTGCGAGGCACGATGGCTATCGCGAGGTCCTGGTTGGTCAGCACGTGATCGATGGCCTCGGCTTGTGTCTCGTCGACACCATGGAGGACGACATAGTGCTCCCCCTCGATGACCAGCAGCAGTTTCGCGACCACTTCATCGGCACAGGAGAAGTCCAGCACCCCCACCTCCTCGAAGTCGAGGAGGGTCGTTGGGCAGGGCGTATCCGCGATCGCACGCTCGATGTGCGATCGAATGGCAGCGCCCGTCGTCCTCGTGACGAGATCCCTCGATGGAGTGGCGAGCGTGGTGCGGAGGAGATCATCTACCCGAATCTTGAGGATCATGTGGGTAGCACCTCAGTAGAAGGAATCACGATCTGTACCTGTGCCCCCGGAAAGAAGGGGAGTGCGTCCTGGAGGGGTGGGCCACTGTCCTCCGCCGGCAGGATGGCCACCCGAGCGGTACCACTCCGAATGGACAGCCACCCGTTCAACTTGAGGATGAATCGTTTGATCGCCGCCAGTCCCTGCCCTCGTCCCGGTTGGGGAAATCGACTCACGCTGTGAAACAGAGCATCCTCCAGCGCGGCCTTGTCTCCCCAACGATCTCCGTGGTGCCGGGCCTGCGTGGGTTCCAGGGACGCCCGAAAGCCGATGCCAGAATCGCACACGGCGATCACCACCACTCGGCGGTTCAAGCGCTCTTTCCAGTTGAAAGCGTGCACGGCGACCCAGCCGGGCCCGCCGGCGTGCTCCACCACATTCTGACAGGCCTCGGAGAGCGACATGGAAAAGCGCATCGAGGTCTGCGCCTCGAGGTGGAGTTCACTCGTGAGGATCCGTCCGGCACTCTCCTGGATACCTCCCACGACTTGATGAACGTCTTCCGACTGGCGAATCGGTGTCACCGGGAGCAGCACGTCCGAACTTCCCACCGGCGCCCGTCGGGGGACCTTGCCGTGGAGTTCGAAAAACTCCGCAGCGTGGTGGAAAAACCCGGCCTTGGCCCAATAGCTGCTCACGGCCTGATCGTCCGGTACCCTGAGTCGAGGGGTCTCGGCACCCCGTTCCCGGAGGGCCTGCCCCGCCGCGAGCATGGCGGTGAACCCGTACGGTGAGGCCCAACGGGTGGCGTGGGCATCAAAGAGGAGCTTGCCCTCCGGGGGCCAGGGCTGAAGTCCTGCTGCGACTGCATCGAGACCCTTCTCGTCAAAATAGCGAGGAATGGTGACCACGCGCATCAGATTGCTCCAACCAGATTGCCGCGGAGGAAGTCCGCCAGTCCAGTAGCCCCACGAAATGTGGAATTCTGACCGGCAAACCGAACGGCCGTTCGGGCCGCTGTCGCATGGTCGTCACCGGCGAGCAGTCGTGCAAACGCAACCGCGCCGAAGACATCGCCACAGCCGGTCGGATCGATGGCATCGACCTGATGCGCTGCAAGGCGTTCGGTCCGTACCGCGGTGCCCCCTTCGGCCTCGCGACTCCCACCGAGATCGGAGAGCTTGGTGAACCCAGGCGCCGCCACGTAGATCACCCCGCGAGGCCCGACGGTCACGATCAGGAGCCGGACTCCGGCTGCCAGCGCTTGTACCGAGGCCGCCAGGGGATCGTTGGCGAGTTGCTGCATCTCCTCCTCGTTCATTTGCACGATGTCGAAGCAACTGAACCACGACGGTGCGTTCGGAAGGGCTTGGGGTGTCCGGATCCCATCTTGCTGCATGCCGAGCATGAGGCTGTGGAGGTCGGCGTAGATCGGTCCGTGAAAGCCGTGGCGGAGCGCCTGCGCGGTTCCCAACTCCAACTCGAACCCCGAGATGAAGTTGACATAGATCGCGTCCAGATCACGGACCATCGGTCCCACTTCGTCCCAAGTCCACGCGGGTACTCCGCCAGACATCCGCTCGCAGCGCCGTTCGGAGGTGCGGTAGTGGAGGACCACTCGGTTGTTGGGGCCGGGGACTTCGACGCAGCGCCCCCCAGACACCAGTCTCCGAAGGCTCTTGAGGAACTGTCCTGCTTCGGAAGCCAGATCACTCCCGACTTTGATCAGCGGGACGATTTCCCACTCCGGGGAAAGGGCGGCGTCCAACCCTGCCAGCGCGTAAGCGATCCCACCCCACTCTTCCACGGGGGGCGCAGCAGGATCTCGTCCATGGATCACATCCCACACCAACGACCCGAGGACCCCGACCTTAGGCACGCGGCATTCCCTGCGCCGGAATGCCGATCTTGCCTGCATCCCGCAACTGGAGAAACGAGGCCGCCGCACCGTAGACCCCGGCTGTCCCAGGAAGCTCTCCGGCAACGATCCGGCAGGCGGCCACGGCGGGCTTGAACGCCCTGCGCGCGACTTCCTGCCGGAGTGGGGCGAAGAGTCGTTCACCCGCGCGCGTCACTCCGCCGCAAACGACCACGACTTCCGGGTTGAAGATGTTTACGAAGTTGGCGATGCCCGTACCGAGGTACCGCGCGGTATCCCGCACGACTTCCAACGCAACATTGTCCCCGGCCTGCGCGGCCTGGTAGACGATTTCCGCGGTAATCCGAGCGGTGTCTCCTCCGGCGTGCTCGAGCATGACGCTCGGTTCTCCCACCTCGATCGCTTCGACCGCTCGAAGCGCGATCGCGGGTCCAGAGGCGTAGGCTTCGAGACAGCCGTAGTTGCCGCACTTGCACTTGCGACCCTGAAGGTCGAGTGAAGTGTGGCCCAGCTCGCCGGCACAATCGCTCGCACCATGATACAGCGCACCGTTGGTGATCACCCCTCCACCGATACCCGTGCCGATGGTCACACCCAGGGCATGTTGAGCACCCCGGGCGGCGCCCTGCCACCACTCCCCCAGGATGGCGCAGTTGGCATCGTTGTCGAGGGTCGCGGGATACCCCAGTGCGTCGGCCATCCGCTGTCGGAGTGGCAGGTCGACCCAGGCGAGATTTGGCGTGAGAAACACCACGCCGCTCGAGGTGTCGAGTGGGCCCGGTGCTCCAATACCGACGCCAATGACTTCGGCCTCGGGCTGTTTCGACAGGGTTTCCTCAATGACCGTGTTGGCGATGATGGTGAGCCGCGCGAGGACGCTGTCGGGTCCCTCCTCCGAGCGCGTGGGCTGGCTCAGCACGGTCCCCAGACCTGAGCCGTCTTCCCGCACGGCCCCGACGACGAGATTGGTACCCCCTATGTCGATCCCGATCACGTAGCGCACTCGGTGGTCCCCCTCCTGTGGTCCCGCATCTCATGCCTGACGGCTCACTCTGGTGGGCCCGTCTCCCGAAGATGTCAGAGCGCTTCCCGGTACACTCGCATCATGGCGTCTGCCAGCGCATCGTCTTCGAATCGTGCCGCCTGCCGATATCCCCTTGTCACCATCTCGGTCCGGAGGGGTTCACTTTCCAGCACGGTACTCAGCGCGACGGCCAATGCTTCGGGATTCTCCGGATCAATGTAGTGGGGCGCGTCGCCACCCACCTCCTCCAGGCTCGAACCCCTCGCGGCGATCACCGGGATTCCCGAGGTCATCGCTTCGAGAACCGGTATCCCGAATCCTTCGAAGAGTGACGGGTAGATCAGCGCCGTTGCGGTCTGGTACACGGCGGGAAGTTCGGACGATCGCACCTCGCCGAGAAATCTGACCCAGGGGGCCAGACCATGCTCGGCCACATAGGAGTCGAGCAACCTGCCGTATCGGCTCTTCCTCCCCCCTCCCACGAGGGCGAGGACCGGGCGGGTGGCGGGCGCGAGCAGTCGCAGGGCGCGGAGCCCGAGCATGGCATTCTTGCGCCGCTCGAGTCGCCCGACCATGAGCACGAAGGCCGAGGGGAGCCGAAGCGCAGCGCACCTCCGCTGCAACTCGTCGGCTGGCAAGCGTTGGCGATACCGTGGATGGGTCCCGATGGGGATGACGCGTATCCGTGCGGCTGCGACGTCGCAGAATTCTTCGAGGTCCGATGCGGACTGCCGGGACGGCACGACGATGAGATCCGCCCTCGACGCGCTCCACCGCGTCTTCCAGCGATACATGTGGCCGTCGACGGCGGGGAAGAACTCCGGGCAACGAAAGGGGAGGAGGTCGAGGATCGAGACCACGGCCGGGAGCCGAGGGGGAAGATCCCGGGGCAGCTCCTGCGAGAGGCCGTGAAAGAGTGTCGCTCCGTCTCTCGTTGCCTTGCGGCCGAGTCGGTACGTCCTCCAGAAGGCCGCTCCCGGACCGGATCGGAAACCGGGTGACGGCCGTCGTGCGGCTGCCGACAAGGTGGCCGAGACGTCACCGCTCACGCCACGGGCTATGCGTGGGGTGTAAAGCAGACAGCGAATCTCCGGAAAGCGTTCCATGAAGGTCCGGAGGACGAAGCGCCCGTAGCTCCCCAAGCCGGTCGTGTTTTGGAAGACCCGCTTGGCGTCGTAGCCCGGGGTCAGGGCATCGCCGTCGTCAGTCGACCTTGAGGACGGCGAGGAACGCCTCCTGGGGGATCTCAACCGAACCAACCTGCTTCATCCGTCGTTTTCCTTCCTTCTGCTTCTCGAGGAGCTTCCGCTTGCGGGTGACGTCACCGCCGTAGCACTTGGCGAGCACATCCTTGCGCAACGCCGAGACCGTCTCTCTCGCGATGATCTTCGATCCAATCGCGGCCTGTATCACCACCTGGAAGAGCTGTCTGGGGATCAACTCCTTCAGCTTCTCGGCGACCTTGCGTCCCCAGGCGTACGATTTGTCACGATGGATGATCACACTGAAGGCATCGACCTGGTCACCGTTGATGAGCATGTCGAGCTTGACCAGTGATGAGGTGCGGTAGTCCGCCATCTCATAGTCGAGCGAGGCGTATCCGCGGGAGAGGGATTTGAGGCGATCGTAAAAATCGAGCAAGATTTCGCCGAGCGGAAGTTCCCATTCGAATTCCACGCGCGTGGTGTCGATGTACTCCATGCCGAGGTAGACGCCGCGCCGCTCCTGACCGAGGGCCATGATGGGTCCTATGTAGTCGGCGGGTGCCATGATCCTGGCTTTGACGTATGGCTCGTCGATGCGCGCGATGCGTCCCGGTTCGGGGAGGTTGCTCGGATTCTCCACCACCATCTGCGACCCGTCGGTCAGATGCACGTGGTACTCCACCGTGGGAACCGTCGTGATCAGATCGAGGTTGGACTCGCGTTCGAGCCGCTCCTGGACGATTTCCATGTGCAGGAGTCCAAGGAACCCGCATCGAAACCCGAAACCCAGTGCGGTGGACGACTCCGGCTCATAATGGAGACTGGCGTCGTTCATGACCAGTTTCTCCAGAGCGTCACGCAACAGCTCGTACTGGTCGGTCGCCGTGGGGTAGACCCCGGCGAAGACCAACGAGTGGATCTCCCGGTACCCGGGAAGATGAGGCACGTTGCGATGATCTGCGTCTAGGACGGTATCACCGACCCGGCAGTCACGGACGTTCCTCAGACTCGCAACGATGTAACCCACCTCGCCCGTCCGGAGCACCTCCGCGCGCTGCTGCCCGAGCTGGAGGTAACCGACCTCGTCCACTTCGTACTCGTCTTCCGGGTGCGACCCGAAGACGATCATGGTGCCCCGTCTGATCTCTCCATCCACCACCCGGATGCTTGGAATCCCTCCACGGTAGCGGTCGTAATAGGAGTCGAAGACCAGCGCGCGGAGGGGAGCGTCCGGCTCCCCGGTCGGCGGTGGGATCCTGGCCACGATGGCTTCCAACAGCTCTGCGACCCCGGTGCCCTCCTTGGCGGAGACCGAGAGGATTTCCTCCCGTCGGGCACCGATGAGATCCATGATTTCCTGAGCGCGGCGTTCAGGTTCTGCCCCAGGGAGATCGATCTTGTTCAGCACTGGGATGATCTCCAGCCCGGCGTCCATGGCGAGAAAGAGATTGCTCAAGGTCTGCGCCTGAACCCCCTGCGTGGCATCGACCACCAGCACCGCACCTTCGCAGGCCGCCAGGGAGCGGCTCACTTCATAGGTGAAATCGACGTGACCGGGCGTGTCGATGAGATTGAGGATGAAGTCACGGCCGTCGAGGGTCCGATACTTCATCCGGACGGCATTGAGCTTGATGGTGATACCACGTTCACGTTCAAGGTCCATGGTGTCGAGGACCTGTTCACGCATCTGTCGCTTCTCGACGGTACCGGTGGTTTCGATCAAACGGTCGGCCAGGGTCGACTTGCCGTGATCGATGTGCGCCACGATACAAAAATTTCTGATCTCAGCTTGAGACATCGCGGAAATATATCTTCCCGGCGTGCCAAACTTGCCCAGGGACTCGTCGGGGTCGTCGCGTTTCCTCTCTCCGCCGGTGGCGATGCTCCTCGTCTGCCTCATCTGGGGCATCAACTTCAGCATGATGAAATTCGCGCTCAGGAGCCTGACTCCCTATGCGCTGACCGCCATCCGTTTCACCTTGGCGTCGCTGGTCCTCTGGTTCGTGGCCCGGGCGATGGAGCCCAACACACCGCTGCCCTGGAGGCTTCGTATTCGGCTGGCGGGTCTCGGCGTGATCGGGAACAGCTTCTATCAAGTGGGCTTCCTGCTCGGTCTCGAACGCACCACGGCGGGTAACAGCTCACTGCTGATCGCCACGACACCGCTCGCCATCGCCGTGCTCGGGAGCCTCCTCGGGGTGGAGCGTCTCACGAGGGCCGTGCGGTGGGCTCTGGCGGTTGGGATGCTCGGAGTGGTCGTCATCGTTCTCGCCAAAGCGGGAAAAGGTGGTGCCGATGGGGTCAGGTTCTCGATGGCGACCATTGCCGGGGATCTCTGGACCCTTTCCGCGGTGCTCTGCTGGGCCGTGTTCACTCATGGAGTCCGCGAACTCCACGGCACCGCGAGCCCACTCCGGGTGACCGCGTGGACCATCATCGGTGGGACTCCCCTGATGCTCATCGTCGGGTGGCATGACCTCACCACCCTGGATTGGGCGGGCGTGGGGGCGGCCACCTGGGGCGCCGTGGCCTACGCCACGTTCATCTCACTCATCGTGGCGTACGTCCTCTGGAATCGGAGTGTCATCGAGGTGGGGTCGAGTCGCACGGCGCTCTACGGGGTCACCATTCCCATCTTTGCCATGGCGACTGCGTTTGTGCTTCTGGGAGAGCGTCCGACCCCACCGGAGCTGGTCGGGGCCTCGCTGATCCTGGTGAGCGTCGTGCTCAACATCCGGGCACACGGGAGTGCCGAACCCCAGACTATTCTTCGTTGACGCATGGTCAAACCCTCCGCAGCGATCGGGCGCGAACGACTCGACCTCCTCGACCCACGCGAGATGTCGCGGCTCGGCGGCATCGAACTGGTCACCCAGGGTATCGTCGAAGGGTTCCTCTCCGGTCTCCACCGCTCCCCCCGTCGGGGATTCTCGGTCGAATTCGCCGAGCATCGTGCCTATCAGATGGGGGACGAGTTACGCTACGTGGATTGGAAACTCCTCGCCCGCACCGACCGGCTGTACGTCAAGCAGTACGAGGAAGAAACCAACCTGCGGGCGATGATGGTTCTCGATACCAGTCGTTCGATGGACTGGACCGGCGATGCCGAGGCGCGACTCACCAAGCTGGCCTATGCGCGTCTGTTGACCGCGTCCCTCGCACTGATCCTCCTGCGGCAGCGCGACGCGACGGGACTCATCACCTTTGACGATACGATTCGGCATGTGGTACCGCCACGTGCTCGGCTGGCGCATTGGAGACAGATACTCGCAACGCTGGGCCGGGCCGAACCGGGGGTCCGCACCGCCGCGGAACCGGCCCTACGCAGAGTGGTTGGACACTTGAGGCGCCGAGGTCTGGTGGTCTTCGTCTCGGACCTGCTGATCGATCGAAAGCTCACCATCAAGGCCCTGCGCTTCCTCCGTCATCGCGGACATCAAGTGCTCGTTCTCCACATTCTCGATCCGGCCGAGCAATCACTCGAGGGGGCCGTCGAGGTTCGCTACCGAGATCCCGAGAGTGGTGAGAGCGTGGTGCTCCGGCCTCAGGAATGGGCCACGGCCTACGATCGCACGCTCAAGGAAGCCATGTCGGCCTGGCGGATGGGACTCCGGGGGCACGGCATCTCCTACGAAGTGATCACGACCGACACGCCGTTTGGAATTGCGCTGAGGCAGGCTCTGGTCCAAGCCACGTCGGTCGCATGATCGGTTTCGCCACCCCGTGGGTCCTCGGCGGGCTCGCGCTCGCCGCCATCCCGATCCTGCTGCATCTCTTTGCCCGCAGAGAACCTTCAACAGTCGACTTTCCTGCCGTGCAGTACCTCACCAACACGGCACGCGTCCACCAGCACAGGCTGAGTCTCCGACACCTCCTTCTCCTCCTCGTTCGCACCCTCCTGATCATCGCTCTGGTACTCGCCGCCGCCGGGCCGACACTGCCGGGGAGAGGGTCGATGAATCACGCGCCCGCCGCGATGGTCTTGGTCTTCGACAATTCCGTCAGCAGCGGGGTTACCGAGGACGGGGTGCCGGTTCTCGAGGCACTACGGGAGGCAGCGCGTCATGTCTTGGACAGGGCCTCGACGGAGGATGCCGTGTGGGTTCTGGCCGCCGATGGGATCGCGCGGCGCGGGACACCGTCCGAACTTCGTCAGATGCTCGACAGTCTGACTCCCCTCGCCGCCCGACTCGACCTGGGTGACGCCGTCTCCAGGGCGAGGGAGGTCCTGTCGGGCGAAGACCGCCCCGGTGAAGTCGTCCTGGTTTCCGACCTCCAGTCGAGCGCGCTGGGTCCCGCCAGCGGTAGCGGACCTCTTACGGTGGCCCGACCCGGAAGCCAGGCCGTGATGAACGTGGGGCTCGCGGCCATCGACGCGGGGACCCAGCCCTGGATTTCGAGTATGGGGCAGGTCACCCTCGCTGCAGAGGGCGATTCGGGCCAGAGGCGGGCAGTCAGTGTCCGGCTCGAGCGGGTGACCTCCGGCACGACCGGAACCCAGTCTCCCACTCAGCCCCAAGGCCAAGGTCTGGTGGAATCGGGTGGCGCCCTCGGTCTCCCCATGCGAGCGAGCGGAGGTGGGGGATGGCACCGGCTGGTCATCGCCCTTGCTCCCGACGAACTGCGGCTCGACGATACCCGGGAGATTGCGGTACGAATCGCACCACCGGCACGAGTCGTTTGGGATACTGCGGATGCCTTTCTCGATGCCGCAGTACGGGTGTTGATCGACGGTCGGCGTCTGGAGCGGTGGGCTGGGGCGGGAGAACGGGTCACCCTGGGCACGTTGGGCCGGGGGGGGGGGGCCTCGATCGTCTTTCCCCCCGCGGATCCGGCTCGGGCAGGTGCCCTCAACCGCAGTTTGTCGGCCCGTGGAATCCCCTGGCGATACGGAACACTGACGGAGGTGTCGGGTGTCACCGACAGTACGGATCTGCTCGGGAGTCACCGCATCCGCCGGCGACACGATCTCCAAGCGAGCGGTCCGGAAAGAGGTGTACTCGCACGGGTCGACGGTACTCCCTGGCTCGTCCGTTCGGGACGTGTCGTCCTCCTGGGAAGCCGGCTCGATACGAGCTGGACCGACCTTCCCCTTTCGGCTCCATTCGTCCCGTTCGTGGATGCGCTCGCCAATCGTCTGGTCTCAGGAGATCTCGCCCTGCTCGATGCCGCCCCGGGTGATCGCGTGTTGCTGCCCGATGCCGTGGATGCCGTTGCCTTCGGCGATGCACGTTATCGCGTCGAGGGTGGGGCCTCGTTTACCAGCTGGGAGCCGGGGATTCACTTCCTGCTCCAGGGTGAGGATACGGTGGGTGCCTTGAATGTGAATCCCGATCCGCGGGAGTCACACCTCGGTCGTGCGTCCGACCGGATGGTTCGGGAGCTTTGGCCGGAAGCCGTGGTGGTCCCACTCCAGAGGGCGGGTGAGATGGCCTTCACAGCGGGTGCGCGCACCGATCTCCGTGGTCCGTTGCTCTGGTTGGCGCTGGCCCTGGGACTGACGGAGGCGTTTCTGGCCATGGGCCATCGTCGACGAGGCACATGAGTCTCCGGCAACTCGTTGACGCGTTTGCCCTGACCCCTGTCGCGGAACAGGTGCTGGCCGGTCTCCCCGAGCGGGGACAGACCGTTCGCTTGGCAGGACTGCCGGGATCGAGCGCGGCTGTTCTTCTCGCCTGGTTGGGCGGGGAAGTTCCCAACCGCCTGTTCGTCGTGGTGGCCCAGAGTCCGGCAGACGCCGAGCGCTGGGTCTCCGATGTGAGCCAACTGACACATCTTCCCGTAGCGCTCTATCCCCAGCGCGAAGCCCTCGGCGAAGAGGAACCGCATTTCGAGATTGCGGGCCAACGGGCGGAAACCCTGGCGGCACTCTTGAAGGGCGAACTCAGGATTCTGGTCACCACGGCGCGGGCAACCATCGAGCGTACCCGCGTTCCGGCGGCCCTCGATGAACTCCGACTCGAGTTGCGTGCCCAAACATCGGTCTCGCTCACCGACACGGTCGCGACCCTCGAGGCGATGGGGTACCGGCGGGTCCCGACCGTGTCCGCTGTCGCCGAGTTCGCCGTACGTGGTGGGATCGTGGATCTCTACGGTTTCGGGATGGCCTCGCCGGTTCGTTGCGAATGGTGGGGCGACAACATCGAAGCGTTGCGGTCGTTCGACCTCACGTCTCAGCGCTCGGGTGAAGCGCTGGCCAGTGTCACGGTCCTACCGATCAAGGTTCCGGTGTCGGTTTCCTCGGCCGATCGGATGGCGTCACGCCGGACCCTACTCGAACTCCTCCCCGGGGATGCCCTCGTGGTGGAGGAGCGGGTCTCGGTCAACGCCGAGGAAGTCAAGCACGCCTGGCAAGATGCGGAGCACCATTTGGAGGTTGCCCGGAAGCTCGGCGAGGATGTCCCGAGTCGGGATTTGATCTTCCAAGCACCCGAAGAGTGGCGGGTGCTGATGGATGGCTTTCCCCGGTTGGAAGTCAATGCACAAGACACCCCAGACATCCAGGCCGGCTTCTTTCCGCCGGAAGCGATCAATCGCGATCTCCGTGCGCTGCGTGCCTTGCTGCGAGGCCCGGTCCCGACCGTCATTCTCTGCGACAACGAAGGGCAACTCGAGCGCCTGACGGAACTGCTGGAGACCCCGTCGGGAGAAAGCGCCGCGTCGCTGGTCGTCGGAGCGATCGATGGCGGGTTCGTGATGCCGACCCTTCGGGTGCTCACGGATCACGAGATCTTCCGGCGTGCTCGCCGGCTCCGGCGTCCCCGCCGGTACCTGGAGGCCGCCTCCTCCCTCGCAACCGGCGAACTCCGCACGGGTGATTACGTCGTCCATCTCGATCACGGCATCGGGATCTATCGGGGGCTGACCACGATCGATATCGGGGGAGGTGGAACGATCGAAGCCGCGGTCGTGGAGTACGAGGGGGGCGATCGTCTCAACGTTCCGCTCTACGGCCTCAGTCAACTCGAGCCCTATCGCGCGGCGGGTGAGGATGGCGACAGGCCGCCGCCCCGGCTCCATCGGCTGGGGGGTAGCAGCTGGCGCCGGATTCGCGATCGGACCCGGGTCGCGGTTCGACAGATGGCCGCCGAACTGCTGGAGCTTTACGCCCGGAGGAAGGTCAGCGCAGGGTACGGTTTCCCACCAGACACGCAATGGCAGCGTGAACTCGAGTCGAGCTTCCTCTACGAGGACACTCCGGATCAGCGATCCGCCACCGAGGAGGTGAAGCGCGATCTCGAACGACCCCGGCCGATGGACCGTCTCCTGGTCGGGGACGTGGGGTACGGCAAGACCGAAGTGGCGGTGCGTGCGGCGTTCAAGGTGGTCCAGGGAGGGAAACAAGTCGGTGTGCTGGTCCCCACCACCATTCTCGCCGAGCAGCACGGGCGAACCTTCACCGAACGCCTGGCCGATTATCCCGTGCGGGTGGAGGTGCTCTCTCGCTTCAAGACCGCGGCGCAACAGAAGGAGGCCTTGAAACGGTTGGCGGAGGGCACGACGGACGTGGTGATCGGAACCCATCGGGTGTTGAGCAAGGACGTGCGCTTCAAGGACCTGGGCCTGCTGGTAGTGGACGAGGAGCACCGATTCGGGGTTCGCCACAAGGAACGGCTCAAGTCGCTCCGTCTGTCGGTCGATGTCCTCACCCTGACGGCCACCCCCATTCCGCGCACGCTCCACATGTCACTGGCAGGCCTCCGGGACCTGACGGTGATCGAGACGCCGCCGCGCGATCGTTCACCGGTGCTCACCTTCGTCGAACCCTGGGATGACGGGCTGCTCGAAGAGGCGTTTGCCCGCGAGCTCGATCGGGGCGGGCAGGTGTTCGTGGTGCACAACAGGATCGAGACCATTGACAGCATCGCAGCGCGGGTGCGTCGCCTGGCCCCCCGGGCACGGGTCGAGGTGGCCCACGGGCAAATGGTGAGTCACGATCTCGAGGCGGTCATGGAGCGTTTCGTCAACGGCGAATTGGACATCCTGGTGTCCACCATGATCGTGGAGTCGGGGCTCGATGTCCCCAACGCCAACACCATGGTGGTGCATGATGCTCATCGTTTTGGCCTCGCCCAGCTCTACCAACTCCGAGGGCGGGTGGGGCGCAGTCACCGGCGGGCGTACTGCTACCTGCTCACGCCCGACATGATCGACCCCGCGGCGGAGGACAGGCTCAAAGTCCTGGAGCACAACACCGATCTCGGGGCCGGGTACCGGATCGCTCTCAAGGATCTCGAACTCCGCGGGGCCGGGAATCTGCTCGGATCGGAGCAGTCCGGTCACGCGCAGGCGGTGGGGTTCGACTTGTACATGCGGTGGCTTCAGGAGACGGTCGCCGCGCTCCAGGGAGGCGGCGGATCGGAACCTCTCGCACCACCCGACGTAGTGTTCGATAGGGCGGTGGGCCTTCCGGACGACTACGTCCCAGACGATGCGAGCAAGCTCTCCCTGTACCGCCGACTGGCGCGGGCGGCCGCACCTGGTGAAATTGATGAGCTGTACCAGGAAATGCGCGAACGGTTCGGATCGCTCCCGAGGGAGGCGGAGGACCTGCTCGATCTCACCCGCCTCCGGGTTCTCGGTGCGAGTCTGGGCCTTCAACACGTCTTGGTTCGGGGAGATGAGGCCCGACTGACCTTCCGGCAGGGTGCGGTGCCCCGGCTGGCGGGATTGACCAGCGCCCTGGAAGACGTGCAGTTGGCGGCGGCGGTGCGCCGCACGACACCCTTGTCGCTCAGGCTGGAGCGCCTCGGCGGAGAGCAAATCATTCCGGCCCTGGTTCGTGCCCTTCGGGCGGTGATGCAGGCCGGACTTTCGAAAACTGGAGAGGAATAGGCATGTACAAAGTGTGGTTTACGGCTGGGACGGTGGTGGCCGCGTCGTTGATGTTGAGTGGTTGTGAGGGTCTTCGTGACGCGTTTTCGGCGCAGGCTGATGTCGTCGCGAGCGCCGAAGGCAAAGAACTCTCGACCGACCGGATGGTCACGCTCATGAACACGGTCAGGACCGGTCGGGTGACGCCGGAGGGTGCCGAGTACATGGCCGGCCTCTGGGTCGATCTCACCCTCTTTTCCGATGCCTATGTGCGTGGCACTCTGACCGGCGACTCTGCCGAGGTGACGCGCGTGATGTGGCCGCAACTGAACCAAGCACGACTCAATACGTGGCACGAGCGGATGTCCGCGTCCTGGCCCGAGGCGACTGAGGCCGGCGCCGATAGCGTGTACGACGAAGGAACCAACCGGCTCTTCCAGCACATACTGATTCTGCCCGCGGGCATTGATCCGCAGGATACGGTGAATGCCCGCCGCAAGGCCGAGGGTATTCTCGCGCAGATTCGTGCCGGTCGAGACTTCGGGCCATTCACGGCCGAGAACAATGATGCGACGAAGGACGACAATGGTTTCCTGACCGTGGGACCGCGCGGCATGTGGGTTCCCGCGTTCGAACTCATTGCCTGGGGTCTGGAGCCGGGTCAGATCAGTGACGTGGTCGAGACGCAGTTCGGCTTTCACATCATCCGCCGGACTCCGAAGGACGAGGCCCGCGAGCGGTTCCTCGAGTTCTACGGCAATCGCATTTCCGCGGTGGAAGACTCGACCTACCTCGCCACCCTCTCCGAACGTCACGGTCTCGAGGTGCAACCGGGGTTGCCACAGACCGTCAAGGACATCATCGACGATCGTGAGAAGTTCCGTCGCTCTTCCAAGAAGCTGGTCGCCTTCTCCGATGGGGGCTTCACCGCCGGTGATTTCGTCCGCTGGCTGGAAGCGTTCCCGCCCAATGCCGCCTACCAGATCATTGCCCAACCGGACTCGGTATTGGAGTCGTTCGTCACCAGCCTGGCCCAGAACGATTTGGTGCTCGCCCAGGCCGATTCCGCCGGTGTCTGGCTCGACCCGGCAGAATGGCAAGCGATGCAGCTTTCCCATCGGGCTACGGTCGACCAGTTGGCAGCGGCGTTGGAGCTGACCGATTCGATGTTCAGCGACACGTCGATACCCATCGAGGCTCGCCTCGATTCGGCGTCGGTGAAGGTCGATGAGCTCATGGATCGGTTGGTGACCGGGGAGACCCAATTCCGGCCCTTGCCTGCGTCACTGTCTTCGCTGCTCCGTGAGCGTGGCGCACGCTATCGCGTGAATCGGGCTGGACTCACACGGGTGCTCGAACTCTACTCGGCGGCGTTCACCGCCGATTCCGCGGCAGCCGCAGCCGCAGCTCCGGGTCCGATTCAGCCGGCGCCCGGGCCGGCGCCCGTGCCCGGAGGCCAGCCGCCGACACCATGATCCGGGTGGTGTACCCCTCAGGTTTCCGTCTCGCGGCCGCACTCCTCCTGGGGGGTGCGGCTTCGCCGCTCTGGGGCCAGGCACCTGCGGCGCAGGCCGACACGGTGGACCGGATTGTCGCCGTGGTCGGCAACACGCTGATCCTCAACTCTGAGGTGGACGAGGAGTTTCTCTCCCGCTATCCCAGGCCGGAAGACGCCCCGCCGGCCGCGCGCGTTCCCGAGATCAAACGGCAGGTGCTGCAGGAGATGGTCGATCTCGAACTCCTCTATCAGCGTGCCCTGTCGGACACGATGGTGAAGGTGACCGAGGAGGAGGTCACCAGTGCGGTCGATCAGCAGGTGCGGAACATCCGGCAGGAATACAGTTCCGATCAGGCGTTCCGCGAGGAGCTGCGCAAGACAGGATTTGCCACACCCGAAGAGCACCGACGCTGGCTCACCGAGCGTCAGCGCAAGCAGTTGATGACCAATACCCTCATCGAAGTCCTTCGGGCGACGCAGAAGCTCAAACCGGTGATCCCGACCGAGCGGGAAATGCTGGCCTTTTGGGACCTGCAGAAGGACGACCGGAAACGACCGGGGACCCTCTCGTTCCGCCAGATCGTGATCGCTCCCCAGCCGTCCCCGGAAGCAAAGGCACGGGCGCATCAATTGATCGACTCGCTGCTGGTGGTGTTGCGAGGTGGCGCGGACTTCGCCGAAGTCGCGGCCCAGTATTCCATGGATCAGGGGTCGAAGGAGCAGGGAGGGTCTATCGGCTGGTTCCGGCGCGGGACGAACATCGACCCTCGGTTCGAGGACGTTGCGTTCCGGCTCCGTCCGGGAACGATCTCGGATCCGGTGGAGACACCCTTCGGGATTCATCTCATCCAGGTCGAGCGCGTCCAACCCGCCGAGGTGCTGGCTCGGCACATTCTCATCATCCCGGATATCACGCAATCGGACGCGGACAGTGCGAGAGCCAAGGCCGATCGCGTGTTGCGTGACTTGAGGGCTGGGGCCTCTTTCGACTCGCTGCAGCGACTGTATCACGATCCCATGGAGGAACGGGAAATCCGGGAGTTCCCCACCGATCGATTGCTTCCGGCCTATGTAGGGCCCATGGCAGGTCTTCAGGCCGGTGGCATCTCTGAGGTCTTCGTTCTCCAGAATCCCATGGGGCCACTGCGCAGCAAGTTTGCCGTGGTGCGAGTGGACGAGCGTCGTGAGGCGGGGGAATTCCGGTTCGAGGACGTAAAAGACAATATCCGCAGTACACTCGGTGAACAGATGGCGCTCAGGCGCTTCATCGACGGCCTTCGGGCCGCCACCTACCTGGAGGTGCGGGGCCCGTGATCGCACGCCCGCGGATCGCCGTCACCTTCGGAGATCCGCGAGGCATTGGACCGGAAGTGACGGCCAAGGCCCTGCGGGATCCACTCGAAGCCCACATCACGGTCGTCGGACCGGATAATCTCGTCGCCAACTTGGGTGATGCTCGTGTGGGCGTGGGAACCTGGGACGCCAGAGGTTCGAGTCCAGCCCTCCGCGCGGGCACCCTCGCCGGACGCGCCGTGGAAACAGCGGCTCGGCTCGCGCTCGACGGGCAGGTCGACGCCATCGTCACCGCTCCTCTCGAAAAGCACGGTCTCAACCTCGCTGGTTTCACCTACCCCGGACATACGGAATGGCTGGCCCATCTCGCGGGAGACGTGGATGTCGCCATGATGCTGGCCTCGGACCGGCTTCGCGTCGTGCTCGCCACGACGCA
>QKDC01000116.1 GCA_003246755.1 Gemmatimonadota bacterium
AAGAAGGGGGCATAGGCCCCTTCAGTGCCTTGAAGCGCCACGGTGGAGTCCCGGTCCATCCGCCGGACGTAAAGGCGGGTCTCCCCTTCTCCAACTGATGCGACGTATGCCAGGGCGCTGCCGTCCGGGGCCATGGTGAGGACCGTCGGCCAGGCCTGGATGGGGGCCGGGCCCCCAAGCGCCAAGGGGGCGGAGTCCGGCAGGGCGAGGTTCCATCGTCGTGTGGCCTCAGCCGGTGTGTCCGGTGCGCGAAAGAGAAGCGCCCCCCCGAGGAGCCCCAGGATCACACCTCCGGCCAATGCCGTCCCCACTCGGCGCGGGCCTGACGGTCGTGATGTCAGGTGAACTCCAGACGGCCGCCACGTGGGGTCCCCCAGGGCGTCCGCAAACTCCTGCGTTCCCGGAAACCGATCGGCCGGGAGCTTCTGGAGGGCATGGTGGATCGCGGCAGCCACGTGAGCCGGTGTGGTTCGCCGGACATCGCCAAGGGGTCGGGCGTCCTGGCTCATCACGGCGGCGAGTGTGGCTTGTGCGGTAGGCCCCGTGTGCGGGGGTTGCCCCGCGATGAGCTCATAGGCCACCGATCCGAGCGCAAACACATCCGACCTCTGGTCGACCTTGCCCGCCGTGGCCTGCTCGGGGCTCATGTATTGCGGCGTTCCCACGGAGAGCCCGGTCGCGGTCAAACGCTCGCGACCGGCGGCCTGAACGGCGAGTGCGATTCCGAAGTCCGCCACCAGCGGTTGACCCTCATGGAGCAGAATGTTCTCGGGCTTGAGGTCGCGGTGGATGACGCCTTGGCGATGTGCGTAGGCCAGCGCCTCGGCGACCGCGCGAATCAGTCTGACGGCCTCTTCGATCGGGAGTTGGCCTTCCCGCGAGAGTCGCTGACGCAGCGACTCGTCGTCCACCCTCGGCATGACGTAGTAGAGGATGCCCTCGGCGGCACCCGAGTCGTAGAGAGGGAGGATGTGGGGATGCTGCAGCAAAGCGGTGACCTTCACTTCGTGCAGAAACCGTTCCTCACCGATCACCGCGGAGAGTTCCGGCCGAAGGACCTTGATGGCGACCTGCCGCTCGTGGCGCACGTCCTTCGCGGCATAGACCAGCGCCATGCCTCCCTCGCCAAGGAGGTCTCCGACTTCGTATCGGCCGTGCAGCACGCGTTTCAGGCGTGATCTCAACTCATCCACAGGCGTCCAAGGGTTCAAGTTCGACTGCACAGGATACGAAGGAACACCGCCAGCCGCCAGCGAGGGAGGCCGCGGCTATATTATCTCGTCGCGCCGCAACCCGAATGCTCTGACCCGGACGTTCCAATGGATGACTCGCTGTACTTTGAAGATCACCACCACCAGGTCCGCGAAATGGTCCGCGATTTCGCAGCGACCCATGTGGCCCCGGTGGCCCGAGAACTCGATCGGACCCAGGAATTTCCGTGGGAGAACATTGCTCGGATGGGCGAACTCGGTCTGCTGGGCGTGCCTTGGCCTGAGGATCTTGGCGGTGCAGGACTGGACCAGATGTCCTACTACATCACGATTCATGAGCTCGCCAAAGTGGACGCCTCACACGGACTCACGGTGAGCGCCCACACCAATTTGGGAACCTCTCCCATCGTCGACTTCGGGACCGAAGAACAGAAGCAGCGCTATGTGCCACTCCTGGCTTCCGGCCGGGTGATGGGTGGATTCGGCCTGACCGAGCCAGGCGCCGGCAGCGATGCGGGTGGGACGGCCACGGTGGCGGAAGATCGGGGCGATCATTACGTCCTGAACGGAGCCAAGAACTTCATCACCCATGGGGGGGTGGGGGAGATCTTCGTTGCGACGGCCCGCACCACTCCCGGGAAGACCCATCGCGGAATCAGCAGCTTCATCCTGACCAAGGAGACCTGCGACCTGGAGCGCTGCAAGGCCGTTGGCGTGGGGCATTCCGAGGACCTCAGCCCGATCCCCGGTTTTCGCGCCGGCAAGAAGGAGGACAAGATGGGATGGCGGGCGAGCGACACTCGCGAACTCATCTTCGAGGATGCCGTCGTCCCCAAAGAAAACCTGCTCGGGGCCCCAGGGGATGGGTTCGTCAACTTCTTGAAGACACTCGATGCCGGACGGATCGGCATCGCCGCCCTATCGCTCGGCATCGCGGAAGGGGCGTACGAAGAGGCAAGACGGTACGCCACGACCAGGAAGCAGTTCGGCAAGCAGATTGCGAGCTTTCAGGGTGTGAGTTTTGCCTTAGCCGACATGGCCGTGGAGATCGAAGCCGGGACGCACTTGCTCTACACGGCGGCTCGGCTGAAGCAGGCAGGGAAGGCCTTCAAGAAGGAAGCGGCAATGGCCAAGCTGTTCTGTTCCGAGTTGGCGATGCGCACCACCACCAAGGCGGTCCAGATCTTTGGGGGATACGGCTACACGGCCGACTACCCGGTGGAGCGTATGATGCGGGACGCCAAAGTCTGTGAGATCGGGGAGGGGACGAGCGAGATCCAGCGTATCGTCATTGCCCGGGAGATTCTCGCAGGCCTGATGGACGGGGGAGGGGCGGCCAGTGCTTGAGGCTATTGCTCTAACTCGCTGTCATACCTAGATTTGCCCTATGGCATATCACCCAGTCTCTAGGTCTCGTGAGACACAACCCCGGCTTGCGCCGGGGCGTGGCGTGGTTTTGTCATCGATCATCGGTGTGTTCCAACGCTTTCGAATCACCTCTGACACTTCCCTTCAACCAACGAGCAGACCCTCCGGTGGAGTTCCGCCGCGTCGCCTACCGGGAGCCCCGAGCCTGACCGGCCGGGCTGCCGGTGTGGGACGTACAGGCGGATCACTGCGAGGACTGGCTCGTCACGGGAAGCGGGGTCCTGTACGGGCCGTCACGGAGACCGGATTCGGGCGTTTCCCAAGGACAACGTCTGGAGACTTGAAGCTTGAAACGCGAAATCCTCATTCATGGTGGTCCCCGGGAGACACGGGTGGCGATCCTCGAAGACGATCGCCTCGTGGAACTCCTGGTGGACCGCCCAGATCAACGCCGGATCGTCGGCGACATCTATCTCGGACGAGTCGAGGCTGTCCTCCCGGGCATCCAGGCCGCGTTCGTGGACATCGGACTCGAAAAGAGCGCCTTCCTTCACGCTTCGGATCTCCTCGAGCCTGACGAAGAGGACGATGAGGAGGATGGAGGCGGGGATGAAGTCGAGGTCCCCGATCCGGAAGAAGTAGCCGTAGCGGCCTCCACGGGTAAGCGATCCAATGGGGGTGGGGCACAGGGATCGCGTGGGCGCCGCGGCAAGAACGGGAACGGAGCCAGTCGAGGACAGCGTGAGCCCTCCCGCCGGACTGTGCCCAATATCGAGGAGCTGCTGAAGAAGGGTCAGGTGCTCCCCGTCCAGGTCACCAAAGAACCCATCAGCACCAAAGGGTCCCGCGTCACGGCCCAGATTTCTCTCCCGGGCCGTTTTCTGGTGTATATGCCATACGCCTCCAAGGTTGGGGTGAGTCGCAAGATCGAGAGCCGGGATCAGCGGCACCGGTTGCGGGACATGGTCACCAAGTTGCTTCCCAAGAACTCCGGTGGAGTCATCATCAGGACGGTCGCGGAGGATGTCACCGAGGAACACTTCCGGCGAGAGATCGACTCCCTTCTCGCGATCTGGAAGAAGGTCAAGCGCAAGCAGACGTACGTGCGGAAGGCGCCGGCACTCCTTCTTCGCGAGACGTCACTCACACGTGGTCTCATCCGGGATGTCTTCAGCGACAAGGTGGATGCGTTGTGGGTGGACTCCAGGGAGCTCTACGACCAGGTCGAGGCCTATCTCGAACAGGTCGATCCAGAGCTGATGGAGCGTGTCCACCTCTACCAGGAACCGACGGCACTGTTCGATCGGTTCGATGTTGAGGGAGAAATCAAGAGCCTCTTTCGGACACGGGTGGATCTCCCAACCGGCGGATACATCGTGATCCAACCGACCGAAGCGCTGGTGTCCGTTGATGTGAACACGGGGCGGTACATCGGCAAGCGAGACCCCGAGAAGACCATTCTGCACACCAATCTCGAGGCCGCACGGGAGATCGCCCGGCAACTCAGGTTGCGCGACCTCGGTGGCATCATCGTCGCCGACTTCATCGACATGGACTCGCGGGGCAATCGCGAGAAAGTGCTCCAGGAACTCCGCAATCACCTGGCCCACGACCGAGCCCGCACCAAGACGCTGGGGGTGTCAGACCTCGGGTTGGTGGAGATGACCCGACAGCGGATCCGTCCGTCGCTGTACGCCTCGATGACCACGGTCTGTTCGACCTGTGCGGGGACGGGACGGGTGTTCACGCCCGAGGTCGTGGCCCGCCGCCTCGAACGGTCGTTGCGGCGGGTGGCGCAGGAACAGAAGGAGCGGCAACTGGCGGTGCGGCTCCATCCGGAGGTTGCGCTGTACCTGCTGGAGGACGAGCCGAAGCTGATGGCGGGTCTCAGAGAGACGACGGGGCTCAAACTCGAACTGCGCGACGATCCCATGATGCACTTGGACGAGTTCCGTTTGATGAGCCAACCGGCGGGACGGGACGTGACCGACCTGTACGCCGTGGCCTGACGCACCAGGTCACTTGCTCTAACCACCTGCCCTTGCTAGGTTTACCGATTCCGTGCCAGACACGAGTCTGGTCCGCACGAAGGACGACGGTATGTACGCGATTTTCCGGGCCCAGGGAAAGCAGTTTCGGGCTGAAAAAGGCAAGACGATCCAGCTCCCCCTCATGGAGGCCGAGGCGGGCGCCAAGGTCGTTTTTGACGATGTGCTCCTCACCTCCGATGGCGAGACCATCAAGGCCGGGACACCGACCGTCAAGGGCGCCAAGGTGACCGGCGAAGTCATGGGAATGACGAAGGGCGAGAAGATCTACGTGTTCAAGTTCAAACGGCGCAAGGGGTATCGCCGCAAGACCGGTCATCGGGCGAAGTTCACCGAGGTCCGGATCACCGATCTCAAGCTCGGCTGAGGACAGAGATGGCACATAAAAAGGGCGTCGGCTCCAGCCGAAACGGTCGAGACAGCAATCCCCAGTACTTGGGAGTGCAGAAGTTTGGTGGGCAGCAGGTCACCGCGGGGAACATCCTCGTGCGCCAGCGGGGTACCAAGTTCCACCCCGGCAAGAATGTCGGCCGTGGGAACGATGACACCCTTTTCGCCTTGGTGGATGGTGTCGTCCGGTTCGAACACAAGGACCGGCGCCGCAAGCAGATCTCGGTTTATCCAGCAGAATCCGCCACGACCTAAGAGGTCCTGTGGTCATCAGGCGTGAACGGGCCGGGGGGAACTTCCTTCCGGCCCGTCGCACATGGAAACCTCTGGTGGCTTCCTCACGTACGTGCGGGTGTTTCGCGGAGTCTTCTTCTGCCCATGAGGGGTGTGGGCCGATACCCATGGAGGAATCATGAGTGGTGTACTCGATCGCCTGCGTGAAGAACTCGACCAACTCGGAGACAAGGTCAGCGGCGCCCTCGAGAAGGGTAAGCTGCACCTCGAGCGGACCAACGTCGTGGGCTTTCGGAACGATGCGGCCCGCGAACTGGGGATGCTGACATGGAAGAAGAGCGTGGGTGAGGAGATCGACGAGGAGCGGTACCAGAAGCTCATCGACAAGATGAACGACTACAAGGCGAAGATCGATACCATCGATCGGGAAATCGCCGCGGCAAAGGCGGAGGACGTCTCGGTTGGAACCGATCCACCGCCGGAGTCGGAACCGGTGACCGCCGAAGTCGAAGTGGTCCCGGAAACGGAAGAGGCCGCAGGGGAAGGTTCCCCCACGGCCTGATCAGTCCGGATGGGCGGCCGCTATCTGATGGCCGCCCGCTCCAACTCTTCCGCAATCCGCTCGGCACCGTACACCTTCTTCAGGGCCTCGGTGATCGCCGCCGTGTGCACCGACACGGTTCGCGAGACTTCATCCGTGAAGATGAAGCGGTTTGGCAGCATCTCGATATTCCCGTCGAACGCCACTCCCACGACCTCACCCTTCCGGTTCACCAGGGGCGATCCTGAATTCCCTCCGATGATGTCCGCGGTCGAGACGAAGTCGACCGGGGTCGCCAGATCGAGTCTGCCCACTGCCATCTTCCACCGATCGGGCAGATGGAACGGGGGCTGGTCGTCGAACTCGGCATTCCGTCCGAACAATCCGTAGAAACTGGTCCGGTACGGGGCGATGGTACCGTTCATCGGGAACCCTTTCACCACACCGTCACTGATCCGGAGGGTGAAGGTGGCATCCGGTGGGAGCGCCTTGCCGTAGGCGGCGAAAATTGCCTGACCCATGAGTTCGGCGTTGGCGGAGATCGTGGTGTTGAGCCGGGCCTGCCGCATTCCGTGGCGGGTCATGAGTGGGGCGATCACCCGTGCCAGCACGATGAGCGGGTCGTCCGAGGCCTGCACCGCCGCGGCGCCTCCCTCGACCAGCGCTTCTCGGGCTTCCAAGGTGTGGAGCTTGGTACCTCCGATCAGCCTCTTCGCCGCCTCCTCGGGTGACTGACCTTGCAGGGCGGCGCGGAGCACGGGGTCGCCGGCCGGGAGGTGCTCCTGCATCAACGAGAGTTGCACCGTGAGCATGGCGGTTTCGACGCCCAGATCCAGCTCCCGATTGCGGAGGAGCTGGCTTCGGAATCGGTCCGGTCCGTCCTCCTGGAACTGCGGGAGACGCCGGTCATTGGGCATGGCGGCCTGCTCTGGTAGGAGCACGAGGTTGCCGGCCATGATGAAAAGTGTCGATCCCCCGAACGCCTGGTAACGTGCCTCGGTGGCGAAGGAGGTCAACTCCGCCTGCGCGCGGGCGATCGCATCCCAGGCCCGGCCGTAGTTGGATTGCAGCTGTCGGTCGGCCCGGATCCGCGCGCGAAAGTCATCCTCGAACCGCTTCTTCCGCGCCATCAAATCCACGTCGGTGAGACCACTGTGGTACCCGCGAATCGCCTTCTGGGCGTTCTCCAGGGAGAAGATGTTGTTCTCGTACTGGCGCGCCGCCGCGGGGCTCTGCTCGGAGAGTGCGCGATACGCCCGGATCAGCGCGGCGATCTGCGCGAGTTGGTGTGGGTATTGGACGTCCCGGAGGTACTCCATCTGCGCCAGGGTGAGCATCCGGCCGGTCGATCCGGGGTTCCCGACCACGAAGACGACCTCCCCTTCAGTGGCCCCCTTTGCGTTCCAGCGGAGGAAGTGTTCGGCGAGGAGCGGCCTTCCGTTTTCGTATATACGGAGGAAGGTCACGTCGAGGTCGTACCGGGGATAGGTGAAGTTGTCCGGATCGCCGCCGAAGAAACTGATCTCTTCCTCGGGAGCCATCACCAGCCGGAGATCCTGGAATCGCTTGTAGCGGTAGAGGGAGTACATCCCCCCTTGATAGAACGTCACAACCTGACAGATCAGACCGGTCGAGGCGGCACATTCATCCTGGATCGTCTGAATCGCCGCGTCACGCTGGGCCACACGCTCTTCGGTTGCCCGCGCGGTGACCGCCTGGCGGACCTTGGCGGTGACGTCCTCGATGGACTGAAGCTGATCGGCGGTCATGCCGGGACACCGGGGCTCATCCTCCTCGCGCGCGGCGACGAACCCTGTTGCCTGGTAGTTCACGTCATCGGTGGAGACGGCGGTGATGCACGATCGGGCGCAGTGATGGTTGGTCATCACCAGACCCTGATCCGACACGACACTGGCCGAGCATCCCGGAATCCGGACGGCGGACAATCGGACGTGGTCCAGCCACGCTCGCTCCGGAGCGAAATCGTACGCCGCCTTCCAGTAAGCCAGGGGTGGGGCGTCAAAGGTCCACATGGTGCCGAATTCCTTGACGAACCCGGATTCGGCGATGGGATCCTTCGCCTCCTGGGCGCTGAGGCTGAGCGGTGTGAGCACGAGGGCGAACAGGGCCAAACAATACAAAGGGGTGAGTCTCATTACCTGGGATCTCCCGGTGTCGTGGAGGTGGCTGGAATGGGCGTTCAGCGACGAGGTGGAAGGGTTCGATAGCGTTCGAGCAGTTCGGTCTCTCTGGTATGCAGTGATGTCGCCTGGCCCCGGATGTACACCATCTCCGCGGCGCTCGCAAAATCGAGGGGGTCCCCCGACCAGACGACGACGTTTGCCACGCTTCCGACCGCCAGGGTGCCATAGCCTTCCAGGCCGAAGGCCTGGGCCGGAATGCGCGTGATGGCTGCGAGGGCGTCATCCCAGGTGAGTCCGTTTCGGACGGCGTTTCCGGCACCGAACCGAAGCTGCCTCTCTCCTCCCGGATCACCCTGGGCAATGATGACCTTGACCCCCGCGGCTCGGAGCAGGGTGGCATTGTCGAGCCGTGCCCCCAAGCCATCGAAGGACGGTATGTCCGTGTTGGGCTCGAGGACCACGGGCACTCCAGCGGCCGCTATCTCACCTGCCACCTGCCATCCTTCAACCGCGCCGGACAGGATCGTCCGCAGCGTGAACTCCTGGGTGAGTCGCAGCGCATTCCGGATGTCGATGGCTCTGTTTGCCGTGATCAGGATCGGCATCTCGCCGCGTAACACGGGCAGAAGCGCTTCGAGTTCCGCGGCGGGAGCGGCGAGTTCCTGCATCGCTCCGCGCTGGTAGTCGGTGCGCCGGCGTGCATACTCGAGTGCGTCCCGGAAGATCCGCCGCGTCCGTGCCATGGTTCCGGCTCGGCTACCTCCACCCGCGGCCTTGCTCGAGCCACTGAGGTCGAGCACCATCGCAACGGCGGGCGAGATCAGCACATCTTCCAGACGACTCCCCGCATGCTGGATCGCCACCGCCGTCCCCCGGAAGTAACTACCACCGGGGGCAGCGATCCCGGTAGTCACGCCCCCGGTCCTCGCCAGCGGGATCGTGATCGCGGCGGGGTCAATGCCTTCCGCTGGCGAAAACGAGGGTGTGACCTCTCCTTGCACCGAGGCTTCACTCTGCTGGAACAAGGAAGCGATCCCGAGTCCGGCCCGCGAGCCTGCATGGATCAAGCCCGGAGTGACCCACTTGCCGGTGGCATCGACGCGGGTCGCTCCGGCCGGGATCACCACGTTCGATCCAACGGCGGTGATCACCCCATCGCGAATGAGCACGGTGCCGTTCTCGATGCGAGGTCCGGTGACGGGGAAGACCGTCCCACCGGTAATGGCGATGGTTTGGGCGGTTAGCGGGTGGCCGCTTGCGAGCAACAGCAATGCGGCGGATGCCGTGGTTCGCAAAAGGGCGGTCGAGGATGTCCGTTTCATCGTCCCACCCCCGGCGCCGTCTGCCCCAGATTGAAATCGGTGTGATACTGATGCTCGGGATCGAGGCGATCGAACACCAACCACCCTTCGTTCCAGACCTTCTCGGCCTTGGAGTACACCGAGAACGGATCGCCCGACCACAGAGTGACGTCGGCCATCTTCCCAACCTCGAGCGTGCCGGTGAGCGAATCGATGCCGAGCACCCACGCTGGATTCGCGGTGATCCAGCGGATTGCCTGATCGCGCGTGAGTGCAATGCCCGCGCGCAGCCCCGCGTAGTAGGACTTGGCCATGTCCTGGTTCATCCGCTGGATCCCATCGGGACTGTCGGTGTGGAGCACGGCCGTCGCACCAGCCTGAGTGAGGAGTGCCAGGTTCTCTGGGATCGGGTCGAACGCTTCCATTTTGAACCCACCCCAGTCAGACCAGACCGATGCCGCGGTTCCCGCCTCGGCGAGAAGGTCGGCGATCTTGTAGGCCTCCACGCCGTGGTGGAAGGAACGGATGGTGAAGCCGAACTCCTTGGCGAGATCGAGCATCTGCGCCATCTCATCGCCTCGGTAACAGTGGTTTTGTACCCAGATCTCTCCGCGGAGGACTCCGGCGAGCGTCTCGAGTTTGAGGTCGCGGGCCGGGGGAGGCCCCTTACGGTCTAAGAGCCACCGGTCCCAGCGCTGGCGGTATTGCTCAGCCTGGATGAAGGCAGCTCGGTACCCGGCCATGTTCCCCATTCGGGTCGAGGGCCCACGGTTCTCATAGACCCGTTTCGGGTTCTCGCCGCAGGCCATCTTCACCCCGTAGGGCGCGCCGGGGAACTTCATCTCCTGGACGGTGCGGGCGGGGACCAGTCGGACCGTGGCCGACCTCCCACCGATGAGGTTGGCCGAACCCGGTAGCACCTGCATCACCGTGACGCCGCCGGCGATCGCGAGCGGGATCTGCGGGTCGTGAGGCCATATGGAATGCTCGGCCCAGACCTCCGCGGTCACGGGGTTGGTCGCCTCGTTTCCATCACTCTCGGCGGCGGTACCCGGCGCCGCATAGACACCGAGGTGACTGTGGGTATCGATGATACCGGGTGTCACCCACTTGCCGGACCCGTCGATCACGGTGGCTCCGGTCGGCACCGGGCCATCAGGGCCGACGGACACGATCCTTCCCTCCTGGAAGACGATCGTCGCGCCACGCAACTCCTGGCCCGCCGCGGTGAGGATGTTCGCGTTCCGGATCACGACGGGCGGGTTGGTGTGACGCACATAGGTGGAGGGATACTGTGGCCGCATGAAGCTGAGGGTATCGCGGAATACCGCCGTGTCGGCCCCGGTCATGAACATCCGTGGTGTCGGGGTCGGATTCTGAGCGCCGGCGCCTGCGCAGGCCGTCGCGAGGAGGCCTGTCAGGAGGAGAAGGGAACGATGCCGCTTCATGGCGTGATCCTCACCATCTCGATAGGGGTGCCTGCAATGGCGATCTTCAGCAACCTGTGGGGAGCGGCGACTGACACCCAGAAGGAGGAGACCTGTGGGGCCCCGGTCAGCTCAGCGCGATAGGCTTCGGTGGTCCCCGACGGCGTCGTCACCGATTCGGTCGCCGACACCGCGAGGGTGAGAGAGGTCGTTTCACCCGAGCTCGAGCTGAACGTGGTGAAGGTCCACTTTGCCTCCGGGCCCCAGGCGAGGGCGGGAAGCAGGGCTTGGATCAGGTTGTCATCGATCACGCCCTCGGCAATCGTGGTATCGATCGTCACGGTCTTCATCCCCTCGGGCGTTGGAGTCGTCGCTTCTCCCTTTGCCCGTCCGTCAGCGAAGGTCACGACAATACTGGTGGCCTGTCCCTGAACCGTGCCGGTCTGTTTCACCGACTGAACGGTGAGGTCCGGACTCATCAGGATCTCCGAGTCCTGTTCCACGAAGCCACCGAGTCTGGTGGATTCGATGTAGCGGACTCCGGTAGCGGTCCGTTCCACCGACGAGGTGAGGTGCCCGAGTGCGTTGCCCTGCACCATGATGGCGAAGCTATCACGTCGGGCGACGACGAGGGCGGGGTCGAAGTCGAGGGCTTCCGTTTTGGGGGCGAGGTCGGCCGGGGTGAGTGGCTCTCCTTCCGCATTCACGATCCGGATGGGAGCAATGTCCTTGATACCGTCATAGATCTTCGCTCCGTCACCGACGACGACCATCACGCTTCTCTCGGGTCGGATGGTGCTCTCGGCCGCGGCACGTAGATCCTCAGCGGCGACGGCACCGAGCTTCACTCGGTAGGTCTGCACATAGTCTTCCGGGAGGCCGTAGAGGCGGGAGGTGGCGACCGCTCCCGCCACCTGATCGGCCGTTTCGGTGGACAGTGGGTAGCTGCCGACGAGCGCCCCGCGGGCGGCCTCGAGCTCCTCGGCACTCACGGGCTCGGATCTGATCCGATTCACTTGGACCAGGAGTTCCTTGAGCGCGGAGTCGGTCACCTCGGTTCGCACCTCGGCAGTTGCGATGAAGTACCCCCGGTCCATGCGTCGGGCCAGGGAGGAGTAGGCCCCGTAGGTCCAACTCTTTTCTTCACGGAGGATGAGGAAGAGGCGACTGTCGGTACCACCACCGAGAATGCGGTTCGCGACCGTTGCCGCGTACTGCCGCTCATCGGTGGGGCCGTAGGTCAGGTTGCCGACGAGAATGTTCGATTGCACCGACCCCGGCCGGTGCACCAGCAGGAGCTCGGTCGATTCCCGGTTGGGGATCGTCGGGCGGC
This sequence comes from Gemmatimonadota bacterium, assembly GCA_003246755.1. GTDB lineage: Bacteria > Gemmatimonadota > Gemmatimonadetes > Gemmatimonadales > GWC2-71-9 > SZUA-320. The sequence goes on from QKDC01000116.1 coordinate 11,998, forward strand.
GCACGGTCGGAGGGGTGCCGAGCCAGCCGCGAAAGGCACGGATGGCGAGTCGTCGTGCCTGGTCGAGATTGATGTCGCCGGCGAGGACGAGCAGCGATCCGGATGGTGCGATTCGGGTCCCGTGGAACGTGACCAGGTCCTGTCGGGTGATACTCCGCACCGAGGTCGGCGTGGCCTGACGTCCGTACGGATGGTCACCATAGATGGCCTTGAAGAACGCCCTGCTGGCGATGGATTCCGGTTGCGACAGTTCGACCTGGAGGCTCGACAAGGTCTGGGTTCGGAGCAGTTCGATCTCGCTCTCGGGGAACGTCGGGCGCATCACGACATCGGCCAGGAGTTCGAACGCCAGATCGAGTTTGGGAGTCAGCGTGGTCGCGGAGACGCGGAGGAAATCATTTCCACCGCTCGCGGACAGCGATCCGCCGGCCCCTTCGACCGTCGCGGCGATCTGCTCCGCCGTCCGGTCGCCTGCCCCCTTGGTCAGGAGACTCGCCACCATGTCGGCCAGGCCCTCCTTGCCCGCGGGCTCATACGCCGCACCCGCGGGAAAGGAGAGCGAAATCGAGACGACCGGCTGCTTGTGACTCTCGACCACCAGAATCTTGAGCCCGTTCGGAAGTGTCGTTTCCTGGAACGGTGGGAAGGCGGCCGGGGTCAAAGGCCCGGGGGCCGGGGGAGTCTTCGGAAACTCCTGTGCCTGGACGGGAACGGCCAAGACGGCGAGGGCCATGGCGGAGCCCATGAGCAAGCGGGTCACTTGGCCACCTCCGGCGTAATGAGCAGGATCAGGGCGTTGTCGTCACGGAAGTACTGTTGGGCGACACGTTTGATGTCGTTCACGGTCACACTGGTATAGCGTTTCCAATGGGTGTTGACCGCCTCGGGGTCTCCCAGGAACAAATTCGCTGACTGCAGGGCCTCGGCGCGAACCAATGCCTGCTGCTGCTGCGTGATCAAGCCGGTGCGGTAGAGGTTCTGTGCCTTCGTCAACTCCGCCTCGGTTACGCCTCCCTCCCGAATCTTGACGAACTCCGAGAGAATGGCGGCCTCGAGTGCGTCGACCTCCACGTTTTGATTGGCAACCGCGAGTGTGAGGACCAGACCCGGTCCGCGACGCGATCCAAAGAGGTTGGCCGCGGTGAGGCTGAATTGGGCGAGTTTCTGTTCGCGGACCACCGCCTGATTCATCCGTGAACTCTCTCCCTGCCCGAGAATCGTGCCGAGCAGTTCGAGGGCGGGTGTGTCGGCGTGGGCGTAGTCGGGGATCCGGTAGGCGATCACGACACCGGGGAGGTTGGCCTTGTCGTCGGGCCAGACCTTCCGGATCAACCCTGTGTTGAACGCTTGATTGCAGGTGACCTCGGGAGGCTCGTTCCCTCGGGGAATGCTTCCGAAGTACTGGTTGATCAGGGCCTTGGCGTCGGCGGGTTCGAAGTCGCCGGTGAGGGTCAGTGTGGCGTTGTTGGGGACGTAGTACTGGTCGAAGAAGGCTTGGACGTCCTTGGTCTCCGCCGCGTTCAGGTCATCCATCGAGCCGATCACCGAGTGGGCGTAGGGAAAGCAGGTGGCGCTGTCGGTGATGGCGTAGACGCCTTCGAAGAGGGCCCCCGTATACGGCTGATTGTCCACCCGGAGTCGCCGTTCTTCCTTCACCGCCTCGCGCTGATTGGAGAAGTTCTCATCGGTGATCGCGAGGGAGCGCATTCGGTCGGCTTCCAGCCAGAGGCCGAGGTTGAGCCTGTTGGAGGGGAGGACGTTGTAATAGTTGGTTTTGTCCTCGGCGGTCGATCCATTGAGGTTCCCGCCGGCGCGCTCGACCAATTGGAAGTGCTGCGATTTTGCCACGTTGGCCGACCCCTGGAACATCATGTGCTCGAAGAGGTGTGCGAATCCCGTCCGGCCGGGGACCTCGTTGCGCGACCCGACGTGGTACCAGACGTCCACGGCGACCACCTGGGCGCTGTGGTCGGGGGCGAGGATGACCTGGAGGCCGTTGGGGAGTTCGTAGGTTTCAAGGGCGATTCGGGCAGGTTCCTGGGCCGACGCCAGGGCGGGGTAGAGCGCGAGGGTGACGAGGGCGAGAGCAGCAACGATGCGTCGAGAGAGGGTGGGGGGCATTCGCTAACGGCTCCTTCGGGGGCAATGAGGGACTGAACCCGGAAATCTACGCGCGGCCGAGTGGGTTTGGGAGTTGTGGAGTGGGTGGAAGGGGAGCCACGTCGGGTCGTAGGGAGCGTGAAAGGGGCCCTTTGAGACCCCTTGCCGGATTGCGGACGAAATGACGTCCGGCATCGCTATCGCCAGGAGGATCTCCCGTTTCATGGCAGCTCTCACAGCTTCGTTGGCAAGGAACGTGGCGATGTGGGCATCTCTGCGTTCCTTTTCCGAGGCGACCCCGGCAGCGGCCCGGGACCCCACCGGCACCCTTACGATGAGGTCCAGTTCATTCAGTCGGGCCGCGGCTTGTGGACTGTGGAAGGCCGCGAGTTCGAGGTGCGGGGTGGAGATGTGCTAGTGATCAAGGCTGGCGAGATTCACGCCTTCAAAGCGGTCGGGCCTGATCCGCTTGTGCAACTCGACGTGCACCTGTCCCCGAAGTTCATCCAAGAAAATCTCTAGGCGCGGAGAATCTGCCTGCCGATCGCACTGCAATGGGCGGACGCTCTCCAACATGGGATTGCTGCTGCCGCGGCGAGCTGGGAGGTCCAGAGTTGTTCGGCTTGCACCTCACAACTCCGGGTGGGCAACTTGGGTGCACGGCAGAATTCCGGGCTGTTAGATCGCGGAGTAGCCTAGATGGAGCACAAGTCATGTTAGCCGGCCATTTGGCTGTGGCGCTTGGAGCGAAGCGGGTTGAACCAAGTCTACCCCTTGACGTGGCAGTGGCTGCCGCCTTCGCCATCGATCTGTTGTGGTCCGTTTTTCTTCTGCTCGGGCTTGAGTCCGTCCAGGTCCACGTAGGGGATACGGCCTTTACGAATCTCGCCTTTGTGTCCTACCCGTGGAGCCACAGTCTCCTCATGGTAGTTGGCTGGTCGGGTCTCGCTCTTGCGCTGGGGTGGGGGCTCTACGGGTCGTGGCGGATAGGTGCAGTCTTGGGAGGATTGGTCCTGAGTCACTGGGTCCTTGATTTTGTCACTCATCGCCCCGACCTCCAGTTGTGGCCGACAGGGCCGGTCACAGGACTAGGGCTTTGGAATTCAATTCCAGGTACGATCTTCGTTGAGGGAATCCTGTTTGCGGGAGGAGTCTGGCTCTACCTCGGCACCAGTTCTGCCCGCGATCGGACCGGGCGTTGGGCCTTGGGTGCCCTCATAGCTCTGACCGGTCTCATTTGGGTCTCCCAGCCTTGGTCACCTCCTCCCCCAAGTGTGGGAGCAGTGGCGTGGGGTGCACTGATCCTCTGGCTGTGGCCCCCTTGGGCACGCTGGATCGAACGGCACCGAATCTCGCGGAGCACGGTCTAACAGGCATTCGGCAGCTGGGTCATCCCTTCTGGAGGGCGGATGTCCAGCCTGCATCGAACCTGAGGGCGAGTTGTTGGCGCGGGATTCGTAGGGGTTGGCTTCGCACTCTCATACAACCTCTGGTCCCGGATCCCATTGTAGAGAGGCTGGTCCGACTACGGGACCAGTGCCCTCAGGCCGGACAACACGGCCGGCGTCCTCGGTGCGGGACGCAGCCGCGCGCTTTGCGAATCTGCTTCGTGGGTGACCTGAACGTCGGCGCTCCAACCAGTTCGCTCTCCGTTGATTCGGCCGGCAAGCAGGGTCGCGACGAGCTGGTTGGCAATCGCTGGTCAGGGCACGTTGGGATCCACCACCACCACGAACTCGTCCTGGTTGGTGCAGATGAGATCGAAACCCGTGCCATCCACAAAGGTCCGCCAGATCCCGGTCCCGGCCACGAACCTGTACTTGCGCAGAGCGGTTGGGTCGTCCGGGTCCGTGCCCAAGAAGTCGATTGCCGCACGGTCTTCGATCTGTCCCGTCTGCGTGTTGATCCCCAGCGTCAGCCAGGGTCCCCCGGATTCTGTGGAGTTATAGCCCACGGAGCCGCGGTTGTCGCGCTTATTCACCGCGACGCTGCCCCTCAGGCGGGGACCGATGAAACTTGCGATCGTTGCCTGCTTGTCCGCCAGCGGCTTGTCCTCCACCGGGACGCCGTCGGCCGTCCGGAATTCGCAGATCGGGTTCGCCGGGTTCGTGAGCTCGTCGATCGCTGCAGCCTGTGTCAAGGTAAGCTGCAGGTCGGCGCCTCCGATATCACCTATCAGCGTGCGCCTCCCATTGTCTTCATTGACCACTGTGAGATTGGGGCCGGTGACGAGTCCACCAGTGATGGTCACCAGAACGGGCCTGTTTTTGTTTTCCCCGCCTTTGTTTGCCCCGCCACCCGGCTTGAAGTGGGGAGTTGGGGAGGTGGGGTCCGAGCCGGGCTCGCGACAGCCCTGCAGGATGGCGCTTGCCAGCATTAGGCTCAAAGCCCACTGAGCGAGTCTTCGGGGTGTCATGGCTGACTCCTGGTTGTACATGGCGTTTGACGTGGAATCGCGGATCGGGACAGGATAGGGATTGACCATCACCTGCGGCTCATCCTGGAATTCACGGATGGCCCCGGCCGCCCAAAGGCGCTGCGGTGACCGAGCTTGCAGCACTCACGTGGGTGGGCATGCGAGTGCACGGTGGACGACCGGAGGCTTCTGCCGCCCAGCCCGGTTTCGGACTCCGCATCGTGACCAGTGTGGAGCCAGTCCACTGTGGCTCAGCACGGAGCGCTGATACGCGTGAACAGACAAGCGTGTCGCTCGAGGCTTGACTCCCCATAGGTCCGCCGTATAACAAACGGCTGGAACTGACGTCCCGGCCAGTCGGCCAGGCCGCAGCTCAACCGTAAGCCGTTAGCCGCGCACGAGATGCGCCGCCACTCTTCCAGCACTGGAGACGTCATGAAGCGAGTCACTGGTATCGGGGGGATCTTCTTCAGGGCCAAAGACCCAGAGGCCTTGGGTGCTTGGTACAAGACCCACTTGGGAATCGATGTCCAGGCATGGGGCGGCGCTGCCTTCGACTGGAATGGTCCGGACAATCCAACGGGTGTTGGGACCACGGCCTGGAGCCTGTTCCCAGCCGACACGAAGCACTTCGCTCCGAGCGAGGCCCCCTTCATGGTCAACTACCGTGTCGCCGACCTGCATGCGCTGCTCGCCGCGCTTCGATCGGAAGGCGTGCATGTTGAAGAGAAGGTCGACGAATCTGAGTACGGAAAGTTCGGATGGGTGATTGACCCAGAGGGCAACAAAGTCGAGCTGTGGCAACCACCCGATGGTCAGTGAATGCCGGGCCTCCCCGAGCCCGGCTGGCGCGGCCTAACAAGGGTTTGCAGCTGGCGCTCCAGTCCTTCAGTCTGGACCGGACACGAGTTGTCTTTCTCCACGGCTCCGACTTTGGCGAGCTCTGGGCGGTGGAAGACATTTGCTGGTTCGAACCCGCAGGGGAGACGCAATCGGACTCCTCCTAACACGCGCGTCGAGCTAACGGGGTGAGCATGAGGGCGAGGAGACAGAACCTTCGGGGCGCAGCTCGCGCTCGCCGTTATGCGGGCTGGCGCGTTAGGCGGCCACCGCCGTCGCGAGTGTATCGTTACCCAAGATTGGAGCTAACCTCTCCGGGCGGTAGCTTGCGTCGGCTGTACCCGGCAGCGTAAGCGCCAGAATGGAGCCGAACGATGCCACGATTCCTCCGTTTCTTCCTCTTCGCCACGACGGCACTCGGTCTTGCCGTTCCTTCCGCATTGGCGCGGCAGCGAGGCGGGCTCACGCCGGAGCAGATCCAGC
>QKDC01000154.1 GCA_003246755.1 Gemmatimonadota bacterium
GGCGGTGGTCGTTCCGTTCTTCGCAGATCAACCCTTCTGGGCTCAACGTGTCGCTGCGCTCGGCGTCGGGCCCGAGCCCATCCCTCACAAGCGGCTCAGTGTGGACCGACTGGCTCGGGCCATCCGCACGGCCGTATCCGATTGCGGGATGATCCAACGTGCCACGGGTCTTGGGGCCCAGCTACGCGCCGAGGACGGGGTGGAAAACGCCGTCGCGGTGGTGAACCGCGCGCTGGATGGTCCTCATGCCACCGTACCTCAAGGAGTGTGACCAATGAAACGATCCTTCCTTCTGCTGGGACTGGTCCTGTTCGTTCATAGCGCGTGCGACTCGGTGACAGGGCCGGAACTGACCTCTCCTTGCGTCTCGTGGTGTAACACCGTGGCTCCCTGGCCGCATGACGGGCAACCGTACGAAGGGGAGAACTTCGTCGTCTATAGTGACGGCGCCAGTCTTCAAGCCCGAATCGACCTCGTCACGATCGCCGAGAACGTGCTTGCCGATGTGAAGGCCCAGTTGGGCATCGGGAGCGAGCACGAACTGACCCTGCCACCGGGCCAGACCAAGATCCATCTCTATGCCTACAAGTACCACTACCAGAACGAATGGGGCGCCCAGGCCTTCTGGGGTGGCCTGATCATCTTCTCACTGGATCACCTCACGCTCTCGAAAGACGGGCACACCGAGACCGGCCATTACACCCGGCTGGTGACCCACGAACTGGTCCACGTTGTGCAGAACCTCCTCGTGGGATCCAATCACTCCTACTCGACTCATACCTGGTTCGAAGAGGGCCTGGCGGAGTTCGTCTCTGCGCTGAATCCGGAGTACACCATTCGGAATCTGTCGGACCTGAACGCCCGGATTGCGGCGTTCGGCGAGATGAATCCCATCGAGATCCACAACGATGTTCTGCCAAACGTCCCGAACGTGGGGGTCGAGTACTTCTACCCGATGTTCGAGCTGACCATCGGGTATCTGCTCGACGCGCGGGGTATGGGACGGTCACTACACGATGTTAGGGACGTCTTCTTGGATATGCGCGGAGGCATGAGCTTTCCGGACGCATTTGAGGCACACTTTGGCGTATCGGTTCCCGTGTTGACGGCAGAGTTCTTCACCCGCATACGAGCGTTCCTGCAATGACCCGTGGAGTCGATGGCGAGAGGCGTGCCGCGACCTCTGCAAGCAGGATCCTTCATGTATGTCGCTTCGCTGCAACACGTTGCTTGTCGTGTCTCTTGCGCCCTGGGCGTGGAAACGGTATAAGAGAAGCTTCATACTTTCCCGACCCGCGCAGAGGAGCCGACGATGACGTCTGTGGTATCGACATCCCCTTCATGCTCGGCAATCAGACTCCCATTACGCCGGTCCTCGCGCCTGGTTCTGGCGAGTTTCGCGACCGCCTGTCTGGGATCCTGCAACGGGGATCCCACCCAACCGGCATTCGATGAACTGAACCCACCCGTTCCGCAGTACGAGATTCGTGACGGGGCACACAATGCGGGAAACCCGCATGTCTTCTTTCTCCCTCCACTCGTATCGAATCCAGCTCCGAATGGGACCTTCGATCCGACGGTGACTCCGAAGATCGAGGTCTGTCCGTCGGATCTGTCGGGGTGCACCGGACCGGCGATCGCCACGATGGTCTTCGGTGTTACGGATGAGAACGTTCGCCTGGATCAAGAAAACGAACTCTACGTCGCCAATTGGCACACGCCCGAGTCTGGAGTCCAAGCGGGGAGCTACTACCGAATCCGAGTCCTGCAGGGCAGTTCCATCCTCGCCATCGCGGACGTTTTGATTACTGAAGGTGGCAAGGGGCTGAACGCCGAGACAGGCGAATACTTCGAACTCAAGGACGGGAGAACGCTGCCCATCAAGGTCCGGATCGAGGAGGGCGCTGCCAACTCCGCTCCCGCGGAGGCGGGGAGTGGGGACGGCGCAGCGGCTGTGGCCGTGCCCGCAGGGGCGGTCGACGAGTACGTCGAGCTCACGGTGACCCCTGTCGATGAATCGAATCCACCGGAACCGCTGCCGGAACCAAGTAGTGGCACGGCGCTCCCTGGGACGATCTACAGCTTCGAGCCGACCGGCCAAGAATTCAGCCAGCCGGTCGAAATCACGCTCGCCATCCCGCCCTCCCTGCCCGATGGTGTGGATCCGCTCGGCCTCCGGGTGTATTACGCGGGTCCGAACGGTTGGGAGGAGACGCCGGGTACCGTTGATCTGGCAGAGGGGGTCGTCACCGGTCTCACGACCCATTTCAGCAGTTTTGCCATCCTACCGAGCCAAGTCACAGCCTGCGACGATCCCATGGCTCCACCCGGGTTCGCCACGATGGAGGGGGCCCTCGCAGCGGTGGGCCCGGGGGGCACCATCACCGTGTGTGACGGCACGCACCCCGTCGACTCTGTGAGCGTCGGCAAGCCGGTGACGATCGAGGGCGAGGGAGGTGGAGCCAACCCGGTCGTTCAGACCACCACGGCTCGTGCAGGCTTTTTCGTGGAGGACGTGGACTCGGGGACGGTCACCTTCCGGAATCTGGCATTCGACAACGCGACCGCCCATCCCCCCAACAACTACAGCATCTACCTGCGGACCACCTACGACCAGGTGGTCATCGAGAACGCGGTGTTCACCGTGCAGGGCGGGAACACGGGGAGTGTCGTCGCGACTGGCAGTAGCGTGCCGGGCGCGCACGTGTCGGTGCAGAACAGTTCGTTCAGCGGGGGCGTGATTGGGATCAACATGTCAAACGCCGCGGTGGACATCACGACGAGTACCTTCCAAAACCACAGCACCTTCGGCTTGTGGTACCAGAACTCGACCGGTCAGCTCGATGGGAGCACCCTGGGACCGAACTGTGGGGGTGCGAACTGCGTCCGAGTTCAGGGTGCCAGCGCCGACGTCACGGTCCTCGGCAACGATTTCACGGAAACCCGGACAGGGCTGGCTGCGACGCACCGAGTGGTGTTCGTGCTCGGTGGGGGGACAGGGCGGATCGAGGACAACGATTTCTTCGGGTGTGGTGGGGGTCAGTGCGTGTTCGGGTTCGGGGGTGCTGGCCTCGAAGTGGTGAACAACCGCCTGGCGATCGATGGGACGCACGAGACCGGGATGGCCATTGATGGCCAGGGGGCGGGGACCACACTCCTGGTCACGGACAACACCATCACTGGGGTGGGGGTGGGTTCCAGCGGCTACGGGACTCTCCACTGCGCCATCGAGGTCGAGGACGGTGCGGTACTGACGGCGCATCGGAACACCCTGACCAATGTCCACATCGGGATCTGCGGGTTCAACGGTGGGGTCGTGGCCGATGCCCAGGACAACCTCGTCGATAACGCCGAGTTCGGGGTCGGGGTATATGGTGGGAGTCAGGTGACGGCCAATTTCAACGACTTCACCAATATGGTGAACGCGGGGATCGATCTTCCGGACAGTGACCCGGCGCTTTCGGATCTGACGTGCAACTGGTGGGGGAGTGCCACCGGACCGCTCAATCCCGGCACCCTCCCCACCACTCTCTTCACCCCGTGGGCCCTCGCCCCAGTAGCGAATACCGGAGCGAGCGGATGTTCCGGCTCCTAGGAGGGGGGCGGCTTCCCGATCAGGTGCCTCGTTGGATCCTCCGGAAGCCGCTCTCGACCGCCGCGACGAGCGCGTCGATCTCCGCCGCGCCCGTCACCGTCGACACCGCTGCCGTGCAGGTATTGATCATCAAGAATCCCTGCTCGAAGAGATGGTCGAGCAGCATCCCCAGCTGACGGCTCTCCTCCGGGGTTGGAAACGCCTCGCGGTAGTTCATCGGGGGTGACGCTTTGAAGTGCACCCGGAACAACGAGCCCCCGCCCGTCACACACGCTCGCGCTCCGGTCGACCGAATGGCCTCGTCAATCCCTTCCCTCGCCCGCGCGGCCAGTGCGTTCACCCGCTCCACGGCGGCCTGATCGAACGGTTCCGTCCTGGCGTTCGATCTCCTAGCGGCTGATCCCCGGGGACAAGGTTCGGCTCGACGGGCTCACCGCAAGTGTGGTCAGTCACCAGGGTGATACGCTCTATGTGCAATACGACCGTTCCTCAGACCGATACAGCCCCATGACAGGCTCACCGTACGCAGGGCCTTTCCACTACGCTGGGGTTACCACCCCCGTCTTCATTCGCGACGTCGGAAGGATCGAAATGTTGCGGGGCAAGAGGGCGGCCCGGAAGGAAGCTGCCGGTCTCGGGGGGCTCGTGGGCTTCGTGGCGGGGATGGTCATCGGTGGGAACCTGAACGGTCCCTCGGATTGCGGGCGAGGTTGGTTCAGTGAGTTCTGCGAACTGGATGAGAACCTGAAGGACGTCGGAAACGGGTTCCTGGTCGGGGTAGTGGCCGGGTTTGTTGGTGCCGCGATGGGGTCACGCGTGGGAGGTCTGATCAAGGTCGACAACTGGGAGGCGGTGGACTTGTCCGAGGCCCGTCTCGTCCTTCTGCCTTTGCCTCGAGGAATGGGAGCCGGATTCTCAATCAGTTTCTAGTCCCGCTGCCGGTCACCAATTCCCCGATGCGAAAACCTCGGCTGATGTCTCTTGACCGGCCCTTGACGCCCATGACGTAGGATCCCTCCAGCACCCAATGGAGGTTGGTCATGCCGCGATTCCCACGTTCCTTTCATCTGGCCGCGTTGGTCCTCATTCTCCCGACCTTGACCGGGTGTGCCAGTTGGCAAACGGTGAACCAACCGGTGCCAGAAGTGGTTGAGGCGTATCCAGGCAAACGGGTTCGGATCGAGCTATCGAATGGAGTGGTGTTCAGTGCCGACTCGGCAAGCATCCGGTCGGATAGCCTGGTCGCCTG
>QKDC01000167.1 GCA_003246755.1 Gemmatimonadota bacterium
CTGCCGGCGATCTCACGATCCGGAGTGACCATTGCCATGGCGCTCTGGCTTGGGATCCGACCCGTCGCCGCCGCCGAATTCTCCTTTCTCCTCGCGATCATTGCCATTGGTGGCTCCGGTCTTGTTGAAGTGTCCCACCTCCCGCCTGGAGTGGACGTCTTCTCCCCAGGGCTCCTCGTCGCCTTTACGACGGCCATGCTGTCCGGAGTCTGGGCCATCCGTTTCCTGGTGCGACTCCTCGATCGTGGTCGCTTCCATGCGTTCGCCTGGTATTGCGCTGGCTTGGGGTTGATAACACTGGTGTGGTACGGCGTGAACCGTTGATGATCCACTGGTTCGATTCACTCTCCTCAACGATGGATACGGCGCACGAACTCGCCAAGAATGGTGCCCCACACGGCGATGGCATCGCGGCCCGAGAGCAACCAGAAGGTCGAGGTCGGCGCGGTCACCGTTGGTACGCCCCACGGGGTGGACTCTGGCTGAGTGTCATCTGCCGCCCCTCGGTTGCCACTGCCAGCGAGTGTCTCAGTGTACGCGCCGGTCTCGCGTTGGTACGCGTCCTGGAAGGCCTGGTGCCCGGAATACGGCTCAGGCTCAAGTGGCCGAACGATGTCCTGCTTCAGGATCGCAAGGTGGCCGGGATCCTGTGCGAAGCGCGCTGGGTGGGTTCAGCGCCTGCTTGGATTATCGTCGGCGTCGGCCTGAACATCACCAATCCTCTTCCGGAGTCCCTGGCGCATGGGGCCATCGGGCTCGCCGCCGTCACCCCGCACCCTCCGGATGCGGAGGGACTCGCCCCCGCGGTAACCGCAGCGATCGCCGCCGCGGGGAGGGTTGCCGGTCCACTCACTCCCGAGGAGATCGGAGCGTTCGATGAACGAGATGCCTTGCGTGGGCGGCTGCTGAGCGAACCCGTCTCCGGGACGGCCGCGGGGATTTCCGACTCCGGAGCGCTCGTCGTCGTGGACGAGAACGGCATGTCCCAGCACGTGGTCGGTGGAGGTGTGGTTGTCGTTCACTGACTCATCGTTGGGGTCGCGTGGAATCGGGTACCGAGTCCTCGGTCGGGGTTTCGACTACCTGCTCCACCTCCGACCGGCCGAGTGGCCGATCATGATTGCGCACACCGGGGTGGGAGTGCTGCTCGCTGCAGGTGCGGGTGCGGGGCCGGTCGGCTGGGGTCCCGCCCTCTGGGGCCTCTTCTGTTGGGTCGTCTGTCTCAACGGCGGCACCCTGGCCATCAACTCCGCGTTCGATAGGGACACCGAGGATATTGCCTACCTGCGCCGGCCACCCACTCCACCTCCCCATCTCTTTCTCTTCGGTCTCGGTCTCATGGTGGTCGGGCTGATCGGCGCTCTCTGGCTCCCCCGCTCGTATTTGGTGGCGTATGTCATTTGTCTCGCGATGTCGGTCGCCTACTCGACCCCACCGATCCGGCTCAAAGGTGTGCCCGGCGCCGACTGGGTGATCAACATGTGGGGCTTTGGGGTTCTCACCCCGTTCGCGGGATGGGCTGCCACCGGGGTGCCACTGGACCGGGCCGGCGAGGCGGTGATCCTGGGCTTCTGTCCACTGTTTGCCAGTTTCTATCCACTCACCCAGCTCTATCAAATCGATTCCGATCAGGCACGGGGAGACCGCACCTTGGCCGCCGTCCTCGGTATCCGGCGCAGTCTGCAGGTTGCGGTCGGAGCCGGGGTCCTCGCGTTCGGGGTGTTCGCCCTCGCGGGGGTGCGGGCCGGTTGGGGGTATTCGGTGGAAGATCTCGGCCGCTGGGTGATGTTGGGGAGCGCGGCGGCAATCTGGATCGGGACGACGAGCCGGTGGCTCAGAGACAGTGCGACGATGACGGCGCGCGAGCATGAACGACGGATGTATCGGTCGCTCCTGGCATGGGGGGCGACCGATTTCGCCATCCTGGTCTGCTTTGCCCTTTCCTGGTGACTTTGCCCGCGCTCGGCTGCCGCGCTAGTTTTGACCGGCCAGACCGCCATTTCTCGGAGCATGCTGATGACCGCAGCACACGTCCAGAGTAGCAGCGATCAGACCCACCTTGCCTACGTGCTTCGGCGGGCCATCCAACTTGGAGTATTCGAAGCGGGCGTCGTCCTGCTCTTCTCCCTCGGATCGCGCTGGCTCGAAGGTCCAGTGGAACTCGTCTTTCGTGTCATCGTGGTTTTGGTGGGCATCGCCGGTGTTTCCCTCCTGCCAGGAATCTGGACCCGGGCACGAACCATCGAAGGGATCGCGGGTTCGGCCGGTCTGGGACTCGCAGCCGCCTTCGCCTTCCTCCTCATCGATGTCTCCCTGCTCCAACCAATTGGCACCTACACCAATCGCTGGCTCGCGATTGGGGGTGGAAGCAATTGGTGGTATCACCCGGTCTGGTGGATGGTTGGGACCTTCCTCCCATGGATGGGCGCCTTCGCATTGGCGAGGCAAAGCGCGAAGGATGGCACCGCTTCTCCGGCCGGTGTCTTCGTCGTGTCCCTCATCTTCACGATCATCATTGGCAGTGCGGCGGCTGTCATCGGATTCCCTGGCGCCTCGTTTGGGTTGGGGACATTTGCCGTGTCCTACCTTCCGGCGATTGCCCTCACGGTCCTCGTGAGCGGACGGGGGGGGACGCGGCACTAGCGCGTGCGTGTCCTCAGACTCGTCGCGAGGCTGCTGGGGTGGCTGCTCACGCCGATGGTCGCTTGGGCAGCTTCGTTTTTTGGAGCCTGGATTGGAGCAGGGATCGCCTCCCAGTTGGAAGTGGCCAAGACAGGGCTTTGGGTCACCATCCTGATGGGTGCCGCCACGGCGATTGGAGCCACCCTTGCCTGGATGCGGTTGCTGCGCCGGTCGCCTCACCTCCGCGAAGCCCTCGCGTTGTCCGAAGAAGGGGTTCCCACGAGTACGGTACACGAGCAAGAGGAAGTGGAATGAAGCGACTTCTGCTCCTGGCCCTCGGGGTCTGCGGTTGTCGTGGCTCCGGTCCCGGTCGACCGGAAGAAACGGCTGCCGTCGTCCAGGCCCAACCACCCGCCGACAGTCTCGTGCTGCAGGTTGGAGCGATCGAGGTTTGGTTCACCGATGCTCGCGAAGAACGGAGTGCAACGGGCGAGTCGTGTCTGGAAAGGGCCTTGGAGATCAGGGAGGGGGCCGAGCGCAGGCAGGTACCCCTTCTGTACTCGCGCGAGGCGCCAACCCCCATCGACGATACCACGATGCGCGCGGTGCTCTACAGACGCTGTGAACCCGCGGCCGCGTATCGGGTGGATTATGCAACGGCCAGTCCCCGTCGCATCGTGGGTCAGTGACGCAACGCCTTTCGAGAGTCATCTTTCGCGGCGGGCTCGTCGCACTGCTGGCGATCGCATCACCGCGTGTGTCGGTCTCGCAAGATGTCTCGATTCGTGTGGGCCGGGCGTTCATCTCTCCTGACTATCTCAGTGTCTGGCTCGGCTACTCACCGGTTCGCATCGGGTCCTTTCAGGCTGCTCTGAGTCTTGGCTCGATGAGCAGGGATTCCGGAACCCTCTACGGTTTCGGTGCCGATCTCTCTCTTGGACTGGCGCGAAGATGGTCTGCGGTCGGGGGGGCCGCGCTCGGCTTCGGCCGGGGGACCGACTCCGGCGATTGGAGTACCTGGTCGCTCGGCCTCCGATACGATTTCCTGCGTCGTCCGTTTGGGCTGGGTGTGGAGGGCCGGTATCGTCGACTCTTCGACCCGAACCGCTCGGGTTTGGAGATTTCGGGTGGGTTGCGCATTCCTTTCGGTGGGGGAGGAGCGGGGGGCGGTGCGCGAGACCCGTCACCGAACCTGCCACCGGTGTCCGCCCCGGCCGCGCGCATCGTCGAGGTCGCGGAAGATGCCATGGGAAGTCCTTATCTCTGGGGAGGCTCCGACTCCAACGGGTTTGATTGTTCCGGCCTCATCCAGTTCGCCTACGGCGAAGCCGGAATTGGGATCCCGCGCCGCAGTGTTGAGCAAGCACGCTCCGGATGGGAGGTGGCTCTTGAGTTGAGCCGTCTTCGACCGGCGGACATTCTTGCCTTTGCCGAGACCGGATCGACGGTTTCCCACGTCGGTCTCTACCTTGGCAACGGGCGTTTCATCCACAGTTCCAGTCGCGGGGTCCGAGTCAGTCACCTCGACCCCGCGGATCCGGAAGGGCGCTGGTGGCACTCCCGATGGGTGGGGGCCCGCCGACTGATCGCACCCGACTCCTGATTCCCGAAAAAAAACACTGCCAAAACGGCAGTAATTTTGTGCATGGAGGTTGCCTCCTCCCGCGAGCGCCTGGGGCTTGACGGTCGCTGGCAGTACGTTAGCTTACCCCCGGCTCTGGCACTCTCGATCTCAGAGTGCCAATGCGTTGTTTCACAATATTTTACACACCCCCAAACGTGGTCGAGGTGAGTGTCATGGCAAGTGCGACGAAAACGAAGAGCAAGATCAAGATCACCCCACTCGAGGACCGTGTCGTCATCATGCCTGATGACGAGACCGCCAGCATGCGTGGCGGCCTGTACATCCCGGATACGGCCAAAGAAAAGCCGACCCAGGGTGAGGTCGTCGCGGTGGGGCCAGGGCGGGTGACGGACAAGGGCGATCGTCTGGCGATGGAAGTGTCGGTGGGCGATCGAGTGATCTACGGGAAGTACAGCGGGACCCCATTCACCGTCGAGGACGGTGACGAGGTGGTCATCATCAAGGCATCGGACGTTCTGGCGAAAATCGGCTAGAGGTTCATCAACCAGTTAAGGAGTCAAGTCATGGCAGCAAAGGATCTTCATTTCGGTGTGGATGCGCGAACCCAGCTGAAGCGTG
>QKDC01000014.1 GCA_003246755.1 Gemmatimonadota bacterium
TTCGTTTCCGACCCGATGTGACCCTGGACGAAGTGACCGCACTCGCCGCATGGATGACATGGAAGTGTGCTGTGGTGAACATCCCGTTCGGTGGCGCGAAGGGTGGCGTCGTGTGCAATCCCGCGGAGCTGTCTGTCGGGGAACTGGAGCGGATCACGCGCCGGTATACATCGGGGATCATGCCGTTTCTGGGGCCGGACTCGGATGTGCCTGCGCCCGATGTGAACACCAACGAGGCGGTGATGGCATGGATCATGGATACCTATTCGATGCATGCGCGGCATACCGTCACCGCCGTCGTCACAGGGAAGCCCGTGGTGATGGGGGGATCGCATGGGCGACGAGAGGCAACCGGGCGTGGATGTATGCTCACCTCTCAGGCGGCGCTCGCTCTCCTCGGCATTCCGATCTCCAGTGCCCGTGTGGCGATTCAAGGATTCGGGAATGTGGGATCGGTGGCCGCCGATCTGATGTCCAAGAACGGCATGACGGTGCTCGCAGTCAGTGATCATACCGGCGCGATCTACAACAACCGGGGACTTGATATCCCCGAGCTCATCGAATGGGTCAAGAAAAACAAGTATCTCGATGGCTATCCGGAGGCCGAGGCGATTCCGGGTGCCGATCTCCTGGGTCTCGAGTGCGAGGTGCTGGTACCGGCCGCGCTCGAGAATGTGATCACATCCAGCAACGCGGAATCGATCAAGGCGAAAGTCATCTGTGAAGGTGCGAACGGTCCCACGACCGCCGGGGCCGACACCATTCTGGCCTCCAACGGTGTGTTCATCATCCCCGATATTCTCGCCAACGCTGGGGGTGTCACGGTGAGTTACTTCGAGTGGGTTCAAGATCGCGGCGGGTATTTCTGGGACGAAGCCACCGTCAACAACCGGCTCGCTCTCATCATGAATCGCGCGTTTGACGAAGTGGCCCACATGGCGGCCAAACATCAGGTGACGATGCGGACCGCCTCTTACATGCTCGCAATCGATCGCGTCGCGGAGACACACAGGCTGCGCGGACTCTACGCCTGAGGGTCGGTGCAGATCGTCATCGTGGCCGTGGGCAAGTTGCGTCCCTGGTATCAGGCAGCCGCGGACACGTATCTCAAACGCCTGCGTGGTCATTGGGAAGTGACCTTGGTCGAGGTCAAAGAGGCGAGTCGGAGTGGGAGGGCCGCCGTGCAACGACGCGAGGAAGCCAAGCGCATTGCCAAGGCGCTACCCAGGCCCGCTTTCACCGTCGCACTGACCAGAGATGGACGGGCTTGGACCAGTAGCGCCGTGTCGCAAGAGATTGTACGATGGGGAGCCGGGGGCCGGGCATTGGCATTCGTCATCGGAGGGTCGGTCGGGCTCGATGAGGAGCTGGTGCGTGCGGCCGACGCCCGTTGGAGCCTCGGCCCTCTGACACTTCCCCATCAACTCGCCCGCGTGATCGTGGTGGAGCAGCTCTACCGGGCGGCCACGCTCCAGCAGGGACATCCCTATCACAAAGGGCTACCATAGTGGATCCGGACGTCGACTGAATGCGCTTTGCCGATACCCCTCTCGTTGAGGCGATTCCAGCGGTGGAACCCGTGGATGGCCTTGGGACCCTGTCGCCCTCGCTCCGCCCGGCCTTCCTGGCGTCAGGTCACGCGACGCAGAACCTCGAGCGGCTCTTCGACGCGGGTGCTCTCGCCATCACCACCGGGCAACAACCAGGGTTGTTCACCGGACCACTCTATACGATCTACAAGGCCCTCTCAGCAGGCGCATTGGCGCAACGTCTGGAGGCCGAGTTGCAGCGCCCGGTCGTGCCCGTGTTCTGGCTCGCCAACGACGATCATGATTACACCGAAGCCCGAGGCACGAGTTGGCTGGGTCTCGATGGTGATCTCGTGCGAGCCGAGTTGCCGGAGCGGGACACGGAAGCACCATTGACCCCCATGTACCGGCTCCCGTTGGGTCAGGCCGTGGTGGGACTCCTCGAACGTTTCGAAGCGGATCACCCGGTAGGATCCCACCGGGACGAGGTGGTTGAGTGGTTGTCCCGGCACTACCGGGCGGACGCCACCGTGGGTGAAGCGTTCTCCGGAGCACTCGCCGAGCTCCTCGGTCGCTTCGGGATCGTCTGCTTCGATTCCACCCACGGCGCGGCTAAAACGGCAATGGCCCCAAGCATCATCGCGGCCATTCGGGACGCCGAGGTGTTGTATCAGAGCCTCGCCGCCGAGCGTGATGCCCTCCTGACGCGGGACCACTCCACCTCGGTCATCGTCGCACCAGGCACCACGCTCGCCTTCCTGGAAGATGAAGCGGGGCGTGATCGGATTCTGCTCGATGGTGAGGGTTACGTCACTCGTCGCGCGGGGAAAAAGTACGGTCTGGACGATTTCCAGGCCGTGGCAGGAGAGGATCCGAAACGACTCTCCCCGAACGTGCTGCTGCGACCGGTGCTCGAGAGTGTGCTGCTGCCGACCATCGCCTATGTTGCCGGCCCCGGTGAGATGTCCTATCTCCCCCTGTGTGGTCCGATTTATGACCATCTCGGGGTGCACCGGCAGACCCCGATATCGCGCTGGTCGGGGCTCGCTGTCGAACCCCGAGTTGATCGCGTGCTCCGGAAATTCGACGCGACGTTGGATGAACTCGCGGTTTCCGGACAAGTGCTCGAACGGCGCGTCGTAAAGGACCACATGCCAGCGCGACTCACGGAAGGCGTCGAGGCTCTCCGACGTGATCTCGATCGCGGGTACCGGGCGGTGCAAGAGGGTGCCGTTGAAATCGACCCTACCCTCGAACGTCTCGTGGGGGCCGCCCAAGGGCGCGCCCGGGCGGATCTCGACAGGGTCGAACGCAAAGCCGAGCAGCACCTGCGCCGCCGGGAGACGATCGAGTTGGCCCAGATCGCCAGGGCACGCATGGCGGTCCGACCGGATGGTGCGCCCCAGGAACGGGTCCTCGGGGCCCCGAACTTCTTAGCCCGATTTGGCCCGGGATTTCTCGACGACGCCTTCCAGCAGATCTCCACATGGTATGCGCGTACCCTTGTATCGCGCACATCCCCCTCCTAGACTCTCCGCATGGGTTTTGCCATCATCGGTATCCTGCTGGTCGCGTTGATGATCCCGATCTTCGGCATCGTCGTCGATTCCCCGATCGGGAGGGCTATCGCACGACGCCTCGAGGGACCGGACGCCGGCCCGGCGCCGAGCATGGTCGATCTCGCGAAGAAGGTCGACCTCCTCGAGGGCGAGGTGGATGACTTGCACCGGGCCGTGGATTCTCTCAAGGAAGCGAACCAATTCCTCCAACGCCTGCTCGAGGAGTCTCGAAGCCGACCGGTCCTGCCGCCCGGATCTCCCCCTCCACCGGCGCACTGAACTCGCGGGTCGCGTCGACGCTCATCGCTGGGGGGATTGCCCTCAGTCGACTCACCGGGCTGATACGCCAGCGGGCCCTCAATCACTTCCTCGGGCTCGGCGCCGAGGCGGACGCCTTTACCGCGGCCTTCCGGATCCCGAACGTGCTGCAGAATCTCTTCGGAGAGGGATCCCTTTCGGCATCTTTCATCCCGGTATACAGCCGCTTGCTTGGCTCCGGCAAGAAGGACGAGGCGCGCGAGATTGCCGGGGCCGTCGCTGGCCTCCTGGGACTGGTGGTGGGGATTCTCGTGTTGCTCGGGGTGCTCGCCGCCCCGTGGCTCGTGGATCTGATCACTCCGGGGTTTTCAGGCCCCAAGCGGGACCTGACCGTTCAACTCGTGCGGGTGCTCTTCCCCGGAATCGGGTTCCTGGTGCTGGGAGCCTGGTGTCTGGGAATCCTCAATAGCCACGGACGATTCTTTCTCTCCTACGCGGCGCCCGTCGTGTGGAACCTCACCATTGTCGTCGCGGTCGTTGTCGTGGGCCCGGGTGCGACCGCAGGACGGGTCGCTCTGGTGGCGGCAGGCGCCGCCGTCATGGGGAGTCTGTTCCAGTTCCTCGTGCAACTGCCTTCGGCGCTCAAGGCTCTCGGTGGATTCCGGCTGTCACTTGGGCGAAATCGGCCGGAGGTGGCTGAGGTGCGGCGAACCTTCGGGCCAGCGCTTCTCACGCGAGGGGTCGCGCAGATCGGGGCGTATGTCGATACCCTCATCGCCAGCCTGCTTCCTACCGGAGCGGTCGCGGGACTCTTCAATGCACAGGTGCTCTACACGCTGCCGGTCAGTCTCTTCGGCATGTCCGTCGCCGCGGCGGAGCTGCCTCAAATGTCTCTGGAGAGAGGAGCCCAGGGAGTGGTTCCAGACGCCCTGCGGCAAAGGATCGAGCGTGGCATGGAACGGGTCGCCTTCTTCGTGGTTCCATCGGCCGCAGCGTTCATGGGGCTTGGGCACCTTGTGGCGGGGCTCGTCTTTCAGAGTGGGCGCTTCTCCGTTGCGGATGCCCGGTACGTCTGGGTAATCCTGGCGGCGGCCTCCGTGGGCCTGCTGGCAGGTACGTTCGCTCGGTTGTTCTCGTCCGCGTTCTACGCCCTGGGGGATACCCAGACTCCCTTCAGGGTCGCGGTGCTTCGGATGCTTCTGGCCACGACCGCCGGATACACGGCGGCGCGATACGGGCCCGGTTTGGTTGGGATCGACGCCAAATGGGGGGTCGTCGGACTCACCTTTGCCTCCGGTCTCGCGGCTTGGGTCGAATTCTCAGTGCTGCGCCGGTCGTTGGGTAGGCGAGTTGGCATTCCGCATCTACCCCCCGGGCGCCTGCTCCGCCTCGTTGGGGCCGCCGCGAGTGCCGTCGCGTTTGCGTGGGCCGTCCTCTTCGTGATTGGGCCGC
>QKDC01000073.1 GCA_003246755.1 Gemmatimonadota bacterium
CCGACGTGCAGCGCAGTCCCTGAATACCAGACCAGAACTTCGGTCGAGTCGCTGGCGGCGACGCCATCAACGGGAGTGAACTGCGAGAAGCCCGTGAGGATGGCCGCCTGGCTCCAGATCGGCTCGTCGAGATGGCCGTCCACCATCACCTCGCCGTCGAGTCTGGGGATCGGCACGTCGAGATTTCCCTGGCGCCCATGAACAACGGGAGGATCGGTGGATACGGGAACACCGATGGCGAACGCGAGCAGACACGAGAGGACCAATAGGTTCACCGGGAGAAGGGATTCGTAATACTAAGGGGCCGTACGAATGACCTCGTCGCGGAGATTCACGGGACTCGTGGTCAAACTGAGGCTGATGTCGGTACGGTGTACCACGGTACGGCGCACCGCCACCGATGTCCGGGAGTGACAAAGCCTTCACGCGAGGTCAACAACCCCTTCACACAAGGCGCGTACCGTAGCCGGAAGGCTATCCAGGGGATCAGGTGGAGGTGGGCAATGCTTCGCGCCGGACTTTGTGCAATCGCGCTGGTAGTGCTCTCGGGACCGGTAACCGCCCAGGGCCCCGTTCCTCAGGGGCTCGAACATCTGAAGAACCCGACTATCTCGAAACGGCCAGCGGAGAAGATGTTGGTCGTCGAGGCAAGGGGCGACCCTCGAATCGTGGGAACGCGGGCCTTTGGCCTCCTGTTTCAGCTCTACTATCGAGTCCCGGAGGCACCCAAGGGGCCCCAGCAGTCTGCGCCGCGCGCGCGCTGGCCCATCGCATTCGACCAGCCTCGCACGGAGTGGGTCGGCTTCTACGCCCTCCCGGTCCCGACCACGGTGACTGTGGTCCCCGACCACCAGGCTTCAGCGGGCTTGCAGGCGGTGCTCGCCACTTGGGAGTATGGTGAGGTTGCGGAGATACTCCACTTCGGTCCCTACGACCGGGAGGAACCTACGATCGAGCGGCTCCGGACATTCGTGGAGTCCTCTGGTTACGTGCTCGTTGGGGAGCACGAGGAGGAATACATCCGCGGTCCTACCATGGCTGGCCCTGGCAACCCCGATGAATACGTTACGATTCTGCGGTATCGCGTGAGGCGACCTTGACGGGTGGGCGAAGATTGGCAGGATGGAGGGGTTGAGCATGGCAGGAGTCGAGGACAGGATCGCGCTGGTCACGGGCGCGGGACGAGGCATCGGCCGAGCGGTCGCTGATCTCTTGGCGACGCGAGGCGCCCGGGTCATGGGCGCCTCGCGCAGCGAGAACGAGTTGGCCGCGCTCGGTCTCGCATACACGGTCGCCGATCTCGGCACACCCGAGGGCTGTGCGCTCGCAGTGACGGAGACTGAGTCCCGCTTGGGACCAATTGACATTCTGGTCTGCAATCACGGTATCGGCTCGGCCCACGAGAGGGTCATCTGGGAGCAAGACCCCAAGACCTGGAACGAGACCATGCAAGTCAACCTCGACGGACCATTCCATCTCTCGAGGCTGGTACTGCGTGGGATGGTCGAACGACACTACGGACGCCTCGTCTACACCAGTTCGACGTCGGGCCTGGTTGCCGAACATGCGGGAAGCGCCTACACGGCATCCAAACACGGATTGATCGGTTTGATGCGATCGGTCGCGCTGGACGCGGGCACGCACGGCATTACCGCAAATGCGGTCCTCCCTGGGTGGGTTCGGACCGAAATGGCAGAGCGATCGGCCAAGACCGAAGCGGAGGAACGGGGCATCACGGTCGATCAGGTGTGGCAGGAACGTGCGGCCATGTATCCTCCGGGCCGGGTCGCCACGCCCCAGGAAGTGGCCGAGATGGTTGCCTTCCTTGCGTCGGAAGAGTCGAGCGGCGTCAGTGGCGAGGCTATTCGTGTCGCGCTTGGGAGCGTGTGGTAGGACCGTCGTTCGGACCTTCGCCGCGAGCGCGAGTGCACTGCGGCATGTCTCTTACACCGGCTGACCGATGCCATTCACGGATCGGTCGACGCCATCACAAGGATGACGCACAGTGAAAATCGACCGCTTCCAGATGGAACGCACGCAGTGCTTGTTCGAAAAGGAGGTCGACTTCAATCTCTCCGAGAGCGGAGTGCTGCCCCTGAGTTTGGGCGAGCTCGTGGTGGGCGAGGCGCAGCGGGCCGAGCTCGACACGCTGGCTCTGGGGTATCCCCACTCCACCGGACGCGAAAGCCTGCGCAAGAACATCGCTCGTTTCTATGGCGGTGACGATCCTGCCACCGTCACCGTCACGAACGGTGGCTCGGAAGCCAATTACACCACCATGTGGGGCCTGGTCGGGAAGAAGGATCGCGTGGCCTTCATGGTACCCAATTACCTGCAGGGGTGGGGCTTGGCGCGTGCCTACGGTCGACGGGCCGACGCCTACCGGCTGGTGATGAGACGAAATACAGCGGGTGATTGGAAGTGGAAACTCGATATCGACAGCCTGAGAAAGGCGATCAAGAAGAGCACCCGGGTGATTGTGGTCACCAATCCCAATAACCCAACAGGATACGTTCTCAGTGAAGATGAAATGCAGGTCATCATCGACGAGGCAAAGCGGGTGGATGCGTGGATCCTCGCGGATGAGATCTATCGCGGCGCCGAGGTCAACGGACCACTGTCACCAACTTTTTGGGGGCGGTATGACAAGGTGGTCATCACCAGCGGCCTGTCGAAGGCCTTTGGGCTGCCTGGCCTGCGGAGTGGCTGGATCGTTGCACCACCAAAGCTCATCAGCCACCTGGTCCAGTACCACGACTACCTGACGCTGACACCATCGCATCTGTCGGACTACCTCGCGGATATCGTCATGGAACCAACACGGCGCGATCAGATCCTGCGCCGGACGCAAGGCATCATCAACAGGCATCTGCCGGTATTGGAACAATGGATCGCCCGCCACGCCGACATTCTCCATTATTCGGCACCGGCAGCGGGCGCCATCGCGACCGTCAAGTACCGTTTGCCCGTTTCCTCCGAGACCATTCTCAACCGCCTGCTCCACGAACAGTCCGTGCTCATCACTCCCGGGAAGCACTTCGGCATCGGGCGCTACATTCGCATCGGCTTTGGCTACGACCTCGAGTACACCAAGAAGGGCCTCGGCCGCATCGATGTCTTGTTCGAGGAGTTGCGGAAGAAGAAGCAGAAGAAGGAGAAGAAGAAGAAGAGCGCCCGGAAGCGCTGACTCACTGCATCGCGATCTTGTAGGCGAGGTTCGCGATGGCGGTGTCCTGCACGCCCGTTCCCGTCAGGTCACAAACGGTGATTTGGTCCTCAGTGACGCGCCCCTGCCGTGCACCGATGGTGAGTTCTCCCAACTCGATGACCGCCAGACCGACCGGGAGTTCGCCATCCTCGAGGATATGCTGGATTTCTCCGTTGACTCGGCACTGAGCCAGGGTGTCGCAGACCAGCATGTCCGCTTTCACGAGTACCTCAGGATCCAGCTCCTGCTTCCCGGGGAAGTCGGCTCCGACCGCCGTGATGTGCAGCCCTGGGTGGAGGGCATCGGGCGTGATCAGGGGCCGGTTACTGGCGGTTGCCGTGATCACGACCTGACTGGCCGCGACGGCCTCGTTGGGTGAATCGGCGACCCGAACTTCGAGACCATGCCTCTCTCTCATCTCCCCGGCATACGCCGTGGCCTTTTCGGGAGACCGGCCCCACACCAGCACGTTCTTGAACTGCCGCACCAGCGAAAGGCATTCGACCTGATAGCGTGCTTGCACGCCGGTACCGATCACGCCCACCGTATCGACGACAGATGGCGCCAGGTATTTCGCGGCCACGGCTCCAGCTAGCCCGGTTCGCAAGTCGGTGAGGTAGCTGTTGTCCAGCAGGATTGCTTCGCAGAAGCCGGTTTCGGCGCTCAGCAGGACCATCATGGCACTGCCCGCCGGTAGACCCTTCGCAGGATTGTCGTAGAAGCCGGACGCGATCTTGATGGCGATGTACGGCATGCCTTGGACGTAGGCACTCTTGACATCGATGTCGCCGTTGTGATCCCTGGCCGAGATGTGCATGATCGGCGGCATACTGACTCGATCCTGTCGCAGCCAGGTGAATGCCTCCTCGACGGCGGCGAGGGCCTCGGTGTTTATCTCGACGGCCTCCCGCAACTCGGTCTCATTCAGGATGCGAGCATTCATCAGGCCCCTCTCCTTACCAAACCTCTCGATGACGGATCGTCCGTGCCGAGCCCGAGCTCTCACCCCGTCATCCTGAACAAATAGCTCAGATTGATGAAGAAACCATCCCGGGTTCGACGGAGTTCGCGTTACCCGAGCGGGTCAGGTTCCTGCTGCGAGGTCCCATACCCCAGGTAGACCACCCTGCCCGGATGCGGGGAATAGGTGAGCAGGAGATCGGATCTGCGCTGGCCATCACGAAACGCGGAGGCACGGCTGCGACCAAACCGGGGAGCTTCACAGAACTCGCGAGGCCCGCCCGCACGGACGGCACGGGAAACCTAGTCGCCTCATAGACCCGCGTCAGAAAGAGAGCCACCCAGAACCGCAAAGACGTGTTCAGGCGAGACCTTGCGCCCACACCGTTGCGACGGCCTGAGGGACAGGCTTGACGCTCGCTTGATGGCTCCGAGGCACACTGATGCCACACATGGCGGAGGCCTATCATGCCCCAGTTCCCACGTTCTTTCAGCCTTGCCTCGCTGCTTCTCATTCTTCCTACCCTGACCGGTTGTCTTACATGGCGAACGGTGAACCGGCCTGTGCCCGAGGCCGTCCAATCTCTCTC
>QKDC01000126.1 GCA_003246755.1 Gemmatimonadota bacterium
GGCAGTTCCGCCTCTTTCAGCGTCACCAACGGCATCAACGCCACGGAGAACCTTGCGGATGGTGACTGCCGAACCATCCGGGTGGCGGGAGGAGCCACGGGCGTCGACGTGACGGTTACGGAAACAGGCGCACAAGCCGGATTCGAGTTCGACCGGGTCGAAGTCACGCGGATCAAGGCAGGGGTGACAACCTTCTTGGGATCGTTCACGGACCCCACGGTTGTTGGGCACGTCCAAGGTGACGAAGGCGTTCTCGCGGTCTACTTCAACAAGCGCATCGAAACGCCTGGCGGTCAGGGCTGTACCCCTGGCTACTGGAAGCAGGAGCACCATTTCGATTCGTGGACCGCACCATACGATCCGAGTGACCTGTTCTCTGACCACTTCGAAGACGCCTTCCCCGGCATGACGCTCGTGGAGGTCGTTGCTCAGGGTGGGGGAGGATTAAGGGCCCTTGGACGTCATACCGTTGCCGCCCTGCTGAACGGAGCCTCTGGCGGTGTGGCCTACGGACAAACCGACCTTCAGGTGATTGCGGCATTCAATGCGGTCTTTCCCGGAACGAACAGCGAGTACCAGACACTCAAGAATCAGTTCGCCCAGGCCAATGAAGCAGGCTGTCCATTGAACTAGATCCTCGCTTCAAGATCGAAGGCGAAGGCCCCGGGATCCCCGGGGCCTTTGTCCTATCCTCCTGAGTCGCATCTGCCGACGTGATATGTTGATTGGTCCTCATCATGAAGGGGCCCATGGTCACCTTGCTCCAGAATCGGCTCGTCTTCGCCGCAGTCATCCTCGGGATGAATGTCCCTTTCGGGTACTGGCGAGGCCGACTGCGGAAGCTCACGGTACCGTGGTTCTTGGCGATCCACATCCCGGTGGGTCTCATCATTGGACTGCGGCTATGGGCCGGCATTCCCTTTCGCTGGGCGAACGTCCCCGTGTTCGTTCTGGCATTCTTTCTCGGGCAATCCCTCGGTGTGAGGCTCTACGCACGCGGCATGGGAAGCAACTCCTAGAATCGGGTCTCTTCGGAGAGAGACTGGTTCTCCTCAGGGGCGGATCCAGGCACCCACACCGAACGAGAAGATCTGTTTGTCCTCATTACCGTGGCGCCGATCGCTCAAGAACGCCGAGACGTACCGGAAGACAAGTCTCCTGAGAGCCACACCGGTTTTGTTCGGGTGCGTGCCCCGAGGGCTTCTCACCAGGGTACGACCGGTCAATGAAGAGATCGTGGACCGGCCGTGAAGACCTCTTCTAGTACCTGCCCGATCTTGTCGAACAGACCTTTGGTGGGCAGGAGTCGAGCTGTAACCTTCTTTCGGAAGCGCCTCAGTATCGCTTCATGGCCGATCTGCGAACTTTCCATTCGAGATGGTACCCGAATGGGGAGGCGATCATGGTACGCGCACTGCTTGCTGGACTCAGTGTTACGCTCCTTGCCGGGTGTGCCGGCATCGTGGCTGGAGCACATTTCCAACCCGAGACCAAGTTTGCCGAATTCCGGACTTTTGCCTGGGCCCCGCGGGACGAGTTGCCAACCGGCGACCCACGGCTCGACAACAACCCCTTCTTCGACGCCCAGGTCCGCTCAGCAGTCGAGGCCGAGTTGGGTATCCGAGGAATGCGTCCAAGCCCCGATCAGGCGGACCTTGAAGTCCACTATCACGCCAGCGTGGAGCGGGTTCTCAACGTTTACACGGTGGATCGAGTCTCTGGATACGACTCTCCGGGTGGGGTACGGGACACCGCTCTGTACGCCTATGACGAGGGTACCCTGGTCGTCGATCTGGTGGATGCCCACACCAACCAGGTCGTGTGGCGGGGATGGGCCCGGGCCAGCTTGGAGGGGGTGATCGACGACACCCGCCGGATGCGCAACCGAGTTGAGGAATCGGTCCAGAAGATGTTCGAGCGGTACCCGCTCCGCCCGTAGATGGACCCATGACTCACCACGTTCTTGAGTCCCCAGAGACCGAATGGGCGGTTGGCGGTACGGCCTCTTGAGCTTGGCCCCGCTTGCGGGTAGTGACAATTCTCGATATCGTCATCTCCGTTCCCTGAAGACACCCTCATCGTTACGGAGTATTCCATGTCCTTCATGCGCCAAGGTCAAGCCGACCGTTTTCTTGCCGTTCTTGGGGGAGTGTTTGCCCTCGCACTCCTGGGTTGTGCGGCTGACCCGGAGCCTGCAGTTGAAACCGCGACAGAGACCATCATGGGTGACTGCGGATCGGTTCACGGGGCCGACATCTGCACCTGGGGTGAGACGATGGGAGGCGAGGTTACCGCCTTCGGCGCCACGATTCCCATGGACGCGATCACGGGCGCGCCCGAAGAGGCCCCCATGGCATGGCCCCCAGAGGCGAACGCCGTGGTCAAACTCCCCGACGCGGTGGCGACTGCGACGGGATTCCACAGCCTGACAGTCTTCTGGGAACCCCACGGTCACCCTCCGGGGGCCTACCTGACCCCGCATTTCGATTTCCACTTCTACTCGATGGCTGACGAGGCGCGGATGGCCATCGACTGTGTCGACACATCGAAACCCAGTGCCATCCCCGCCGGCTACGCTTTGCCCGACGTGAACATCCCTGAGATCGGTGATCTTCCGGGACTCTGTGTTCCCACGATGGGGATGCACTCACTACCCGCTTCGGAACTCGAGTCCCCTGAGGTCTTCGAGAAGACGATGGTGGTGGGCTACTACCAGGGTGAGTCAATCTTCATCGAACCCATGATTACGAAGGCAACCATGATGCAACGCCAGGGGTTCACGCTCGATATTCCGGAGATCCCTGGGAAACCAGCGGGTGCCAGGTATCCGATGCAGTTCCGAGCGGACTTTGACAGCACGGCCAATGCATTCCGATTCGTGTTCTCTGGTTTCCCGGCCGAGGCGCAATAGACTCGGTCGTGCACCCGTAGGACTCCACGACGATGACGTGACAGACCCCCTGACCCACTGGCAGGGGGTCTACGCCCACAGGGCGCAAGACACGGTCTCCTGGTATGAGTTGGTTCCAGCACGATCGCTGGAAATGATCCAAGCGACAGGTGTGGGCAAGAGTGCGCCGATCCTCGACGTCGGAGGCGGCGCCTCAACCCTCGTGGATCACCTGCTCGCCGACGGCTTCACCGACATCACCGTGCTCGACATTACGGTAGCCGCCCTCGAGACCGCGAAGCAGCGCCTTGGCGCACGCGCTGCCGCCGTCACCTGGTTGGCGGAAGACATACGATTCTTCCGACCGGGCCGGCAATTCGCGGTGTGGCACGACAGAGTGGCTTTCCACTTCCTGACCGATCCTGCCGACCAACAGCGATATCTCACCTCACTTCGCGGTGCCCTCCAGGGACCGGGGGGAGGGCACGTCATCCTCGCCACGTTCGGCCCGGACGGCCCGACCTCCTGCAGCGGACTCCCGGTCCAGCGGTACTCCGCAGAGGATCTGGGCGGGCTCCTCGGGCCGGAGTTCGTGTTGCGTGACACTCACCTTGATATGCATACGACACCGGCAGGCTCAACCCAGCAACTCATGTACGGGCGCTGGCAACGCGTACCGTCCGAGCCACCTCTGTCCCAGGTCGAGTGAATTGGGAAAGCGCTACGTCTCCTACGCGTACCCCGTTGCGGCGTTCTTCATCATCTCGCTTTTCGTCGCGCTCTATTTCAAGATGAGTACCGGCATCGGGCGGACCGGTGAGTATCTGATTTACGGGGGAGGGATAGTACTCGGCCTCATTGCCGGTGCTCTGATTGACCTCACCAGCGGCAAGGCCGCCAAGGGGATCGTGCATGTGATTACCGGAAGTGGGAACCTCGAACCGGCCCCATCATTTTCCTACCAGGAGTCGCTCGCCGCAAATGGCAAGTACGCCGAGGCCGCTGAGTCCTATCACCAACACCTTCGCACCCATCCTGACGATCAGCACGCGAGAATTGCGCTCGCCGACATCTACGCCAACGAACTGGACGATCTGAAGACCGCCGAACAACTCTACCGAGAGATTCGTGATGCCCAGGATGCCACGGCGCTTGCCCACCGAGCCACTGAGTCGCTCATCGACCTGTACCACAAAACTCGCGACCGTGGTCGACTGATGGCCGAACTCTCGCGGACCGCCGAGCAATACCGGGGCACTCGAGCGGGCGAAGCAGCGAAACGCGCTCTGATGGATTTGAAGAAAGACGCTGACTGACCACGGCTAGCGATCGCCGTACCAATACCGATCCGTGAATCTGTTCCTTGCCGAGGGGCGAAAGAGCGACCGCCAGGGGATCCAGAGTGGGGCTCGGAAGAAGTGCCAGTCGCCATACGTGTCGAACTTCCTTGTCGAGAAGATGGCCGGCGTCGAGGTTCCTCGACTCAAACGTTGTCCCTTGCGCCGTGCCAGACGGCTCAGGTCCATGAGGAACTGCACATCCTCGGCGAACGAGCGTTCCTCGTTGTACCCACCGATGGCATCGAAGTCGGCTTTCCGACAGAAGACCACACCGGCATCGACTTGACGTGACGGTCGTTCGCGCATGGCCACGCGCAGCAGCGTTCCCATGACGAGGAGCAGGGCGTGGCTGCAGCGGAGGCCGAGCGACGAACGTTCGAAGCGAGTGCCGGTCGTGCCTCCGATGATTGCCTTTGACCTAAGTTCCGCATCGATGGCGTTGAAGGTTTCGGGATGGATCTGACTGTCGGCGTCGATGAACGCGACGATCGCGCCACGCGCCGCGTGGGCACCGGCATTCCGGGCTGAAGCGATCCGGCGCGCCTCCGCCCGAACCAC
The DNA here is from genome assembly GCA_003246755.1 of Gemmatimonadota bacterium. Taxonomy (GTDB): domain Bacteria; phylum Gemmatimonadota; class Gemmatimonadetes; order Gemmatimonadales; family GWC2-71-9; genus SZUA-320. The sequence continues at coordinate 4,789 of QKDC01000126.1, forward strand.
GACGCAACCGCGTGCCTGGGCGATTGCTGCCGTGGCATCCGTGGAGGCGTCATCGACGACGATGACCTCGATCTGCTCGGGTCCATGGGTGTACTGCGCACGGGCGAGGTCGACAGAGTCGAGCAGTCGAGGGAGGTAGTTCTCCTCGTTGTGGGCCGGGATGATCAGAGAGATCCGAGGGGTGTTCTTCAGGCTGGGCATGGTCCTGACCCCTCAGACCAGGGGATGGGCCTTGCGTCCTCCCCGGGCGATGTGATCGGGGGCTTGGTGCCCGAGCAGGGTGCTGGCGAGGGCCACCGCCCGATCGGCCAAGGCGGCGGCCCCTTCGTGCAACTCAGTACTGCCGAGCACCTCGCGGACGTTGTTCTCCATGTCTTCCGCGGTCCACCCACGAGAATGTGCGATGAAGGGGAATTGGGGGAAGAGATACCCGAGTTCCCCGAAGAAAGTCAGGAGCTGGCCGACCACCCCTTGGACATTATCCTGGCCACCAGTGACGATGAAGCTCGCAACCTTGTTCCGGATCAGCACGCGATTGCGGATGGTGACCTGGTTCTGCACGCAATTGAGGCGCTCGGCCATCTTGTAGTAGAGTGCGCTTGCCGCACCCCAACGAATTGGGGTGGCGATCAAGACCACGTCCGCCCAGTGCACCAGCGCTTCGTACACGCGATCCAACTGATCCTTGGGGTCCATTTGTGTGATGGAGCAGGGCCAGGTGCAGGCCTGAGCACTCTTCGAGTAGTACCCTTCACAGGAACGGAAGGAAAGCGCGCTGAGCCGGATCAAATCGGTCTCACACGAGAGGGCCTCCCGTGCATGATCGAGGGCCGCTCGGAGAAGCGCGTCGGAGGTTGAGGTGCGGGGGTGGGCTTCATCCATCGCCGTCGTCGAAATCCCCACGACTCTGATCGCACCGGGTTTGCGTTCCACCTTGCGCGCCAGGGGATGGGGTTCGTGCGGGGCGACGTGACGTTTGGTGACCGCCTCGAGATTGACCAACACACGCCCGGCTTCCACCTTCACCTCATACCGCGGGATCCGATCCTCTTCGAACCCGGGCTCTCCCTCACCGGTCACTCTGTGGAACTTCCAATTGTGCCACGGGCAGACGATGTAGTCTCCATCGAGGGATCCTTCACCGAGTGGCCCACCGGCATGGTTGCAGGTGCCAGACACCGCGGAGAACACGCCTCCCACGTGACTCAGGGCCAGACGAGTCCTTCCGACCACGATGTGCTGAAGTGGGACTCGGGCAAGCTCGATCGCCTCGCCGAGATCGTGCCAAGTGGGGTTCCGGGGTTGGGTCATCGGTGACTCATCTTCGCGCGGCGGGGCTCGTCATCTGGGTGCGGGGGGACGCCTCAGTCGCTCGATTTGCTGACGGAAGAACTGCTTCGCCCGCTCCGGCGCCAACGCCTCACCGCGCTCGAAGGTCTTGATCGCCTCCTCCGTCAAGCCGGCTCTCGCCTGGGCACTTCCGAGGGTGAACAAGACGGAGAACGTTTCGCCATTCACCTCGACCTCGAGGGCGAGGATGGCCAGTGCCGCCTCATGGCTCCCCGCCCGTGAGAGCCGATCTCCGAGGCCGGTGAGGGTGCGAGGACTGAAGTCGTAGGCGAACCCGCCGTAGAACTGCTCCCTGAGCTGGCGGTACTCGGCAACGGCTGCCTCGACTCCGTCGGACGCAATCTTGTCGGAGAGCAGGTCCTCCAGCATGATGGGCTTGGGACGACCACGGTGGCAGGTGACACAAGTGACTTCGATTCGGGTGGTCGGAGTCTCATCGAGCGCGGCGAGTTGGCTCAGGTGCGTGGTGTTGATGGCCTTCACCATCTCGATCATCACTCTGGCCTTCTGCTTGGCCGGCTTGTCGTCGGTTGGGAAATTGAAGGTACTGAGATCGGCGCCAGGTTCTCCCACATGGCAGTACTCGCAGCGAACACCCAAGGCGAAAGTGAAGCCCCGCATCACCTCACCGAGGCGTGCGCCGGTGACCTCGGGGCCCAGCACCGAAACATTCCTGGGCTCATCGGGCCAACGAAATCCCTGGGCTGTCAGGGACGGTGGCCCGAAAGACAAGAAAACAATGAGGGTGAGGACGCCCGGAACCGTGTGAACTCGGGGAGGGTTGGACATAGTTCAGTCTCCAACGACGTGGTGACCTGCGCGTTCGAGGACCGTCTTCGCGTGGGCGATGTCCTCCTGCTTGACCAGAATGAAATCCGTGTCGTGTGTGGAAATGCTGAGGACAGCGATGCTGGCTTCCGCCAAGGGACGGAGAATGCTGGACAGCAGTCCGACGAGCCCAAACCCGATGGTCCCGCGCACCCGGAAGGACTGGTACCCGCGCTGACTCGGCACCTCGGCAGGGAACACTTCTGCATCGGCCGTGATCGAGAGTTCTTGCGGAGTCCGACTGATCGTCAAGAACTCCTTTGCCTTCCAGGCCCAGTCAGGAACTGGCGCATCTGCCGGAAGGCGACAGACGGCGATCGGCGTATCGAGAAAATCGAGGGTCAATCCACGTGACATTGCTTGCGCTCAACTGCTTGCGAGGACGTAGTGGCAGCCTGCCTCCTGGGCAACCGTCACGGCGAACACCCCCGACGGCTGCAGGATGATCCCGGGGAGAAGCATCGAGACGGCTCGTTCGCGGGCCGAACCGGCGGCGAGCCCGTCGACCCGTGCGACGCGATCGACGCAATCCTGAAATGCGAGGTTACAGGCGAGGACAATACCGCCCGAGGCCATGAACGCCGGAAGGGTCATCGAGCTGAACTGCGCCGGTGCCGGCTGGCCGTTCCAGGCATCCAGCGCCGGGTTTCTGGTCGTGGGCTCCTGGCTCAGAGGAGTCTTGACTCCTTTTTCCGTTCCGATGTCGTATCGATCCCAGAAGTCCTGTCGCATGGCGAGTGGGATCGCGTTGTGTCTAATCACGAGTACTACGCTGATGTCCTGCTCCGGGATTCCGAAAACTGCGGATTGCTGTCGGCGCCACACGACCGACCGGAACACACCCAGACCATCCTCCAGGGTGGGGGCGTCCATCACGGCACGTTTGCGCCCGGTCACACGTTCTCTCCAGGTGAGATCCCAGTCGCCCTGTGCCATGGGGGTTGGGGCCCCGGTGGCCAGACCAGGGGCGAGCGCGCCTCCGAGTGCCAAACCCGTGGTACTCAACGCAACCCTCTCCAGAAACTCGCGTCTCGAATTCATCAGACCGCCTCCATCCCGTGTGTTCAAGAGTGACCCGACAACTATAACCCGAATCCGCGCCGAGGCCCCCCTCAGGCTCTGAGCTTCAGCACCAGTCCGGCCGCCACGAAGACAGCGACCGCCATCCCAAAGAGGGTCCCTCCGTCGCCTTCATAGTCCACACCGATCTTCAAGAGGTGGGTACCGATGGCGCCAAGCATGAGCACGAACCCCAGGGCGGCGCCTTTGACAGCCGTCGCCGGCCGAAGGATCAGAAGGACCGTCGTGAGTTCCCCCAAACCGACGAGATACCGACCCCAGGGTTCGACCCCGAGAGTTTGAAACAGCTGGGAACTATCGGAGGCTCCGGTCAGCTTGGAGAATGAAGTCATGGCCAGAATCGCGGCGGCGATCACGGCGGCGATCCACGCGACGATGTTCTGGCTCTTCGTCAGTGTCCTCATAGACTCCTCTCGGATTGGTGGGGTCGACCTTCGGGTCACACCACTGCGCAACGCCCAACACGCGCTCCAGGTTCCTCGTGGTTAGGAGGTGTCTGGCGAGCTCACGGGAGAGGGGAGCAATCGGGGATCGACGTGTTTCCGTGTGGCACGAGCATGGCGTCGGAGAAGACGAGCAATCTGCCTGGGCGATGCCGGGCGTGCGCCGAGGGTCACGTTCCGCGCACCGATCTCGAAGGCGAGGCGCCACTGGTGGGCCAAGGTGCCCCAGGCCTCGAGCAGTGAGTATCGCGGATCATAGATGTGGGCCGCTTCGGAACTGACGCCGTTGAGTTCGACCACCTTGAACGCACCCCGCGCGAGATCCGGGACCGTCGCGGCCCGAAGATCGTACCTCCCGAACCAGAAACCGTGATAGTGTCGGCTCAGCCCATTCAACGCCTCCAGCAGGGCTGGGCTGGCATGCTCACTCCCATCGAGGAATACGGCCCCGAGGCGATGCGTGCCGAGGCGAGTGAGGGTCAGCCGTTCGCCCTCCTCCAGGACCTCATCGAGTCGGTTGGCGTGGTTTCGCAGGAAACGGCGGGCCGAACAGACCGCCCGGTCATCGGCGAGAATCAGAGTCTCGACCGTCCGGTGTCCGTCCCCAACGACGCTGGGGAAACGTTTTTCAGCCATGGAGAGGATCCTGCCATCTCGTTCTCCGGGGATCCGGACGTAGAAGACCCCGAACTCAACCCCCGGTACGTACTCCTGGAGCATGACGGTGTCCTCGGCGGCTTGGAGATAGGCCTTCACCTCTGCGGCATCGTTGACAATGGCGACTCCACTTCCACGTTCACCGATATCCGGCTTCAGGACGATCGGAAAGTCGAGTTGGTGGCATGACATGAACTCGTCTGTCCTTCGTAAACCCTCGTCGACAGACGTGCCCGCAGGGAGGAGAACAAACTTGGCAACTCGACTCGATTCACCTAGACCTCGCAGGATCTCCGCTTTGGACTCACCCACGAGTCCTCCGGCGGGTATCGCAGGATTCGCGGCCGTGAAGACTGTCAACGACCTATGTCTCAGGCCCTGCCAGAGGATCGAGAGAACCACCGGAGGGTATACGGCCCACACCGGCCAGAATTCCCATCGAGTCAGACGGCGCCACCGGGAGAGCAGGAGTCGCCGACCCCGCCAGGTGGATAACGCGGATCCGGTACGAACCAAGACGAACACGGTGAGGAGGCCGAACACGAACACCTGTCCCGCGACCTGTTCGTAGCCGACCACCCAGTCCATCATGCGTCCGCCAAGCAGGGCGGAACTTCCTACCAGGAGAGGGGTCCAGACAGACGCGGCAATCAAGAATGCCACCGAAAACGCAAACCCGCGGGTCCGGAGCACCCCCGCGGCGAGGTAGGTTGGCATACGCGTCCCGGGCATGAACCGGGTAGCCAAAACGAGGCGAAGGCCCTTTTCCCGGAACCATCGCGAACTCCGCTCGACGTCCTCGTCGGTGACGAACCAGCGGAGGGGCGCGCGGCGCACGGCTGGGCGTCCCAAGAGACGACCGGCCAGGAAGAGCAGCATGTCCCCGCCTGCGATCCCGACCAAACAGGCGAGCGTCGCGGGAACGAACTCGATGGTTCCCCGGCTGACGAGGAGCCCAGCGGCGATACAGGCCAGGTCCTCACTCACCAGGGTGGAGGCCGCCAACAGCAGCAGCACGATCAGGAGGGAGAATCCACCCGGCTTGGGAATGCGCGCGGGATCGAAGGCCTCGGCGGCGCGCGCCAATCGTTCGGGAGTGGCAGTCGCCCTGGTTCTGGCCGTCCCCCCTTCGACGCGGTCCACAAAGGTCGCGATCGTGTCGCCGACGATCTGCCCTTGGGTGAACACCATGAAGTGCCCACCCTCCCACAGCTGAACTTCGCTCTGAGGGACGATCCGTCCGTGTTCTTCAGCGATGCTCGGTGGGACGAGTATGTCCCTGGATCCTTGGACGATGAGCATCGGGCCTGGCCACCGCTGCAGGATGCCGCGCAAGGGACGCTGGTCGGTATCGTAGAAGTTCCGGGCGTACTCCACACCGAGAAAGGCGTCATCCATCCAACCGAAGTGTGGGGTGAGTTCCCGGAGGCTCCACAACCCGGCCAGTTGAAGTCCGTGGAGTGCATGGTTGAGGAGATAGTCACCCAGCAGTTCGTACTCCTGAACTCCGATGGACGAAACCAGCACGACGGACGAGACGCGTTCCGGTGCCAGCTCAGCCATTTCGAGTGCGACGCCCCCACCCATGCTGTAGCCGATGACATGGACACGATCCACGTGGAGGCTGTCGAGCAGGATGAAGACGTATTTCGCGTGGGCGGCGATCGAATAGTCTGGGATCTTGTGTGTCGAGGCTCCGAAGCCTGGGAGGTCCGGGGCGATGACCCTGAAGCGAGGGGCTAGGCTACGTGAGAGCGGTTCGACTTGTGAGTTGTCTCCAGGGCTTCCGTGGAGCACGACCAGGACGGGTGCCGTGGAATCTGTCGCCGGCGAATCCCGAAAGGCGATTCGCACCGGCTCTGGTTCACGGTCGCCTCCCACAGACAGCGTCGTGACCGCATGTTCGTCGACGCCCAAGCTGGGCTGAGACTTGGTGAAAATGCGCGCGATGGTAGAAGCCCCGAGCAGGGCGAGATAGACCCACCAGAGCCACCGGCCCCAGTGTCGGTGTTCAGGACTGGCTGTCGGGGGCATTTAGGGCGAGTGGGTCATTCGGCTAGGTGGGGTTTACCGCCGCCGGTCGATCGAGTAGGTCGTGGCATTTCCCGTGCACGGGGCACCTGGAGTGTACTCCATGCGAATGGTTTCGCCCTCGACGACCACGACGGTGAAACTCACGGTGGAGGCGCCACTACGGTGCATACATGGGGACAGGGCCCCTCGTTCAGGATGGTGACTTCGGTGCAGAGCGGTCAGCATCTCCGCAGTCCAGCCTCCCTCCGGTTCGACGAAGAGTCGGCTGCGGGCCGCCGCCGCGGCCACCTGATCGTGGCCTGAACTCGTGGCTATCAACCCCGACCGCGCCTGTTGCCCGATGGAGACCGTTCGACCATCCCAGGTGATGACCTGCGCGTCCGATCCCGGGGCAACGGCGACCAGGGCAAAGGGCCGGTAGCGTGCGAGGCCGTCATGCGGCAGCCGGGCGGGGAGAGTGGTCAACGTCTTGAGATTCATCAGGGAAGCGACGAGTGTCCCTCGGCTCGTGTACGCTGCCCCCAATTCAGGCACATCGTCCCATCGATTCAACAGGCCGAAGGTGATACCGTGCTGGTTCACACCGATCCAAGTCCCATGGTGATCACCGTCTCTGGGTCCAAGCCAGTGGACCTGCCCGAGCACCGCCTCTTCTGGAGCGGACTCGGGTGCCCGGGAGACGTGTTCGTCTCGATTGAAGAAGACGTGGTAGCCAGCAGGCGTCCGCAGCCAGCTGACGGTGCACATCAGCCCCGGTCCCCTGCCAAGTGGAAGGCGAGTGTTGAGGGTGCCATGCCGAACTCAGCGTCGAACGGGACACCAGTGTGGTCGAGTTGGAGTCGGATGATGGCAAAGTGGTGGACGGTGTGACTAATGAGGAAGAGCAACTCGCGCCCAACCGTGGACTGGTAGCGCACCCCGTCCTCGGAGTCCGCCGTCGGTGCGAGATGGACTTGCAGACCCCGATCCAAGTCGCCATCGACCAATTCGGCGAGGCGTTCCAACAGGTTGTTTGTCCGGTGGGCAGCGACTGTTGGGTCTGACTCGACCGAATGATCTCGCTGTCGAGCATCGTAGTCGACGTCGCCTGAACACAGGCCGTCCAGCAAACAGACGTAGTGGTCGAGGATGTGTCGGTACTGGGCTCCTACCGAGCTTCTCCGCGGGCACGCACGGAAGGCATCGACCGGGATTCGGGACAGTAGCTCCAATCCCTGCCTGAGGAGAATCTGGTTCCCCCGAATCGGACCCGCACTCATTGCTCGCCCGCCATCCCCGTGACGGGAATCAGGCGGTCCTGGAGCTTCGCATGGAGCTTCGTAGCCAGGTGACTTCTGGTCACCTCGACGACTGGTTCTGGATCGAAGTCGAGAATCGCCCGAGGACGACAGGCGGCAAGGAGTTGAAACAGGTGTGGCATGAAGGTCATGTCTCCCCACCAACAGATCGCCTGGTCCGCCGGGCGGGCCGGGTCGTCTGTCGAGTATGTGATCGTGGCCGAGTGCACCGGAAACTCCCTCTCGGCTGCCCATTGCAGGAGGGCGGGCTTCAGAGGGGCAACGCGCTCACCCCGGGAACTGGTTCCCTCCGGGAAGACCACGACGCCGGCACCGCTCTCGATGGCGGCATCAATTTCACCGAGGACACGAATGGCATCCCGCTTGATTTCCCTGTTGATGAAGATAGTCCCAGTCACTCGCGCGAGATGACCGAGAACCGGCCATCCTCCGAGCTCCAGCTTCGAGACGAAGGTGGCGCCGAGCCGTGCTCCCAACACCAGGACGTCAACGTAGCTCAAGTGGTTGCAAACGAGGAAAAAAGGCTTCTTGGGGGGGGTGCCCCGAACTTCCACCCTGAAGGAGAGGGCACGCAGTAGTCCCCGAGTCCACCATCGCGTGGCCAGACCATTCCAGAAACGAGAGCCACGTGGACTGCTCCACAGGATGAGGGCGCCGGGGAGCCACACGGCATAGCAGAGCACGGTCCACGCGGCACACAGTGCGAGACGTCTTGTCTGGCGCAAGCGGTCGCGAGCACTGAACGGGCTCATCGAAAGAAGCTCCGTAGCACACGGGCGTCCAGGCTTTCGACATCGAGCATCACCAGGAAATCGATCGTCTTGAAGAGTCGGTCGATGGCGGGTGGTCCGCAGACCTTGGCGCCCAGGTTCAGATAGCTCTGAAAAAGAGCGGGGATGTGGGCCTCCGGTTGCCTGGTGTCGGGCTCCGAAACGCACCGCGCCTCCTCGAGGGGCGGGATGGAGACTGAGGGATGCAGGTACCCGCGCTGCTCCAAGTAACGGTGGGTTGACACTCCGAGCGCCTGGTCCTGACTCGTGAGGGAGCAGCACCCGAAGAGGAATCTCTTGTCGTTCCACAAGAGATACGTCGCCAATCCCCGCCACAGGAGGTGCAGTACGCGCCCATTGCGGTGATGCTTCTCCACGCAGGCCCGACCAATTTCCACGGACTGTGCCATCAAGTCGGGGGGCATGACCTGCAGGTCGAACTCCCCCGCCGAGTAGAATCCACCCAACGCCCCGGCCATCTCCGCGGTTTGCATCCGATATGTTCCCACCACGGTCCCGGCGCGTCGTTCCCGGATCAACAGGTGGTGAAATCTCCAGTCGAGGCCATCGTCGTCCCGACCCGTATGCCGAGACTCCTCGAGTCCCTCCCCCAACTCCTGGTTGAACACGACATAGCGGAGTCGGAGGATCTGATCCAGCTCTTCGGTCGTGCGTGCGAATCGGATCTCATATTTCCCTGCGGTCAGTGTCTCGTCCGGGATGGCGGAAAGGGAAACCGGGTAGGAGTGGGTTGCCCGGGAGGTCATGGCCTCGTTCGCCTGATGGCGCTGGGGTCGGTTTCCAGAAAAGCCCACCCCGCGGTGCGATGGAGCCGCCCCTGAATCTTCACGCGCACGCCCACCGCATCCAGGAGCGACGGATCGATGGGACCACCGCCCGAGGTGACCAGCAGCGCGTCGGACACGCCTTCGGGTCCTTCCGAAGTGGCGAGTAGTGGGGGGATGCCGCCAAGCAGACACCGAATCGCACAGGCGCGATGCGTGGACCCCGATCCGGGATTCATCGCCCCGAGGTGACACTTGGCATCCACAATCTCGCCGTCGATCTCAACCATTCCGACATCGGAGTCGGTCCGTGCCGGCGCGCCGGCAGCATCCAGAACCACCGGTAATCCGTGGACCTCGACCATGGTATGGCTTCCTCGAAAGATGAGGGTGCCTTCGATCCTCACCTCCCTTCCGTCGAGTCCTGTAACCAGGTCATCGGCACCTCGCTTGCCCTGGCCGACGAGTAAGTAGGTGTGCGGGGTGCCCAACGCGCCGACCTCCAGCATCGCATAGGGTCGTTCACGGATTCGACCCTGGAATTCCCGCACGATGCCGAACTCGAAGACGGCGGGGGAGGGTGGCTCTTGAAGACCGGCCAGCACCGCGGCGAGGGCGGAGGCCCCTGTCAAGAGGACTCCCACCCGTGGTGCGAGGAACCGGGCGAGACGGCGAGGTGCCTGGGGATGATACCCGACATAGAAGTCGTCGCGGCCCGTCATGCGATTCTCGCAGGTTCGACACGGGTGCCCGGAGCGTTGGCGACCTGATGCACCTCGACACGTCCATCGCGGATGCGGACGTTGTACGTGGCTAAACGATCGGTGAAGGGAGGCGGAGAGGTGCCTGAGTCGGGGTAGTACTGGTACCCGTGCCAGGGGCAGGTGATACAGCCGTCGACGATCCGTCCCTCGGTCAGTGGGCCTCCCTGATGCCGACAGACCCCCGAGACACAGGACACCATACCGTCGTAGTGGTACACGGCCACTCGCTCCCCGGCGATCACGACGGGCTTGGCTTGGCCAACGGGGATGTCGCTCACCGGACCAACGTCGACCCACCCTTCGCTGCTTGTCGGCTGGGGCCTGTCACGCCGCCACTCCTTGATCCCGGATGCGAGGTGCAGGCTGATGATGATCATCGCACCCGCCCCGAGCAGTCCGGCGCCCATCGCACCACCTTCGGCCTGCAGTACCCCGAGCGCCACGTGGAGCACGAGCAGGCCATAGGCGAGGTACACTCCCATGTGCAGGGACTTCCACCTCTTGGCGCCGAGGATTGAAAGCCAGAAGTCGTGGCTGGTCACCGCCATGATGACGATGATGATCAAGGCCCCCATCCCCAAGTACTCGAAAGGGAACGCCGAGGGAAAATGCGTCGCCTGCCCGGAGGAGAGCAGACTGACCATGGGGTTCACCGCCGATCCACCATGGTATTGCAGTGTGGCAAACACCGCGTGACCTGATGCGAGCACTGCCATGGTGACGCCGAGGTGCCTCCGATTGTACAGCAGAGGGAGGAAGCGTCGATCGAGACGAGCGAGGGGGCCGACGGCAAGAATGAAGTGCAGCAGGGTGAGAGCGAGGAGACCGAGTGCTCTGATGAGTGCCGTTTCGACGGTTGCGTCCGGGTGACGGAGGGAGAGTCCGACGAAGGTGGCGAGGAAAAGGAGGATTCCGACGCCCAGTATCAGGTCGTAGAGTCGCTTCTGACGGTTCCACCCAACCGCCTGATACTCAACACTCATCTCGATCCGTCGAGTGCGCCGACGGGCAAGGCCCATCGCCCGAGTTCGCGTGCCCAGGCCCGACTGAACAGCCGGATGCTACCGCTCGCTTCGGGAAGGGTTACGGTCAGTGGGTGTCCGACCGCGACAATGCCGAGTTCGACTTCGTGGGTGGGCCCCTCATCGTCTGGGAGACCGGCCCACCAGGTGAGAATGGCGTCTGGCCACCTGGCCCCACGGGAGGCGCCGAATCGAACCGGGTGTGGCGGCGAGTCCTTTCCGGCCAGGATTTCCACGAAGAGAGTGTCCTGGCCCACCTTCCAGGAGGCCGCGGCGATAACCCTCCGGTCCTCTGCATCATCGGATGGCGCGTCGCTCCCGGAACGCCCCACGCTTTTCCCTGCTGGGATGCCGGAGAGCACCAGCGGCAATGTCACGGCCAGCGCGAGGCCGAGTCCGCTCACGATGATCAGGTGAGCCCGCCTCAGTCCCCGCGTCATTGCGCCCGTCTGGCGAGCAACAGCATCGCGAGCAGAGGCCAGAGGATGATGGAGCCCGGGAGAATCATGACGCGGAACCCCCGCGTGCTTCCCCGGACGCCGGGGTCGAGTCTCTCGGCCCATCGCGTGACGAACACACCGGCGAAGGAGACGCCGATCAGGAGATACGCCATGACCAGTGATGAAACGACCTTGGCCGCATCAGGTGTCATCGAAAGAAGATCTTGCCTGACCCGGGGGGATGGGAACCCCGGAGGCCGAAACCGACTTTTCCAAAGGTAACCCGACTGGACCCGACCAAAGTGAGACGACCCATGGAAGCACGGCGTCGAAACGTTGCGTTGCCCTCTCGCCCGGGAGTACTCTCCCCACCCCGGGCCGAAGGCTCGAGCGTGTGGGGCAGGGGTACCAGATCGGATCCAGGGAGGCGCCGAAAGGTGATGACCGGTAAGGAGAGCACGGGGAGTGCGGGGCCCGAGTTCGAGCGATTGCTGCGAGTCGTCCTCGAGCCAGGGTATCGCACGGCCCTCAGGTTGACCGGTAACGCGAGCGATGCCGAGGACCTGCTCCAGGATGCCGCATTGCTGGCCCTCAAGGGATTCGATTCGTTTCGTATTGGGAGCAATTTCAAGGCGTGGTTCTTTCGTATCCTCTTCAACCGGTTCTACAGTGTGTATCGGAGACAGCGCCGCACCGGGACAGCGGTCGACCTCGAGGAGGCGCCCGAAGGCCTGGTGTTCGACCGTGCCGAGGCCGCTGGCCTGCTCAGGGATGCGGACCCCATCGCGGCCGTCTTTGGCCGGCTCGATGTCGAGACGGTGACCGAGGCGCTGCTGGCGCTCCCTGACGATTACCGCTCAGTCGCGACCCTGTATTTCACGCAAGACTTCTCATATCAAGACATCGCCGAGGTGCTCGAAGTTCCCATTGGGACGGTCCGGTCTCGACTGCATCGGGCTCGTCGTCTGCTGCAACAAGCCCTTTGGAAGACAGCGGTGGAGAGCGGTATTGTCAGCTCCGGCGCGTGGAGTGACCCATCATGAAACCGAGAACACCGATTGGGTGCGGTGAGGCGGTTGACCGACTCGATGACTATGTGGATCGGGAGCTG
>QKDC01000159.1 GCA_003246755.1 Gemmatimonadota bacterium
GATTCCGGGTGCGGTTTTGACGAGTGCTCGCATTGGCGGGGCTTGGTAGGAGTCGAGAGGCAATATAGGTGAGTCCATCGGAGCGGACATCTTCCTTTTCCAGCCACGGGTCGATCATGGTGGGCGACGGAAGACCGCGTATTCTCCATGCGCCTCACGAACCCACAACGTCGGATCGAGACACCCTAGCACAGCCTCCGTGCAGCCGGGCACGAACCGGTCGTGTAACTCGACGGCCACTACCGAGGTCTGGTCCAACCAGGTGTCTGGGCCGTGGTCGAAGATCTCCTTCTCGCCTCCCTCGACGTCCAGCTTTACTAGATCAAATCCTGGCCATCCCAACCGTCGTGCCAGCGTCGGGATCGTGATCCCTTCTATGGCGTGGTGCTGCTCCTTTTCCGCCGTAGAGACCCGAAAGGACCACGAACTCCCATCCGCCCCCTGGTGGACGTAGAGCGGCTGATCGGACCGCCACAGCGCGGCGTTGACCGGCGTGATGTTCGGGTAGGACTGCGTATTGGCACAGAGAACCCGATAATTTTCTTGCTCGGGCTCAACGGCTGCGATACGTGCTTCGGGGAACCGCTTTGCTAGAACGAGAGAGGCCAGGCCGACATTGGCTCCTCCGTCGAGAATGTGTGTCGGGGTTCGAGAGACTGGAAAAGCCATCTCGTCCTGCATGATATGCTGGAGAAATACTTGGGCATCTGAGGTCCCAGCCCGGAGAAGGATGGGTTGTCGGAAGCCAGGAACCTTCACCGGTACGAGGGTGCCAAGGGCCTCCGCGTAGGAGGCCCTCCGATACTGCAGGGCCATCAAGCTACCGCGGAGGTCTCCGAACTTCGATCTGAAAGGTCGTGAGAGGGAGGCGAAACTTCGTATCGGGTTGATCATTCCCGATCCGCTCGGATCCCTCGACGCGTTTCACCGAATCTGCTCACCCAGGGATAGCCGCAGTGACGCGCTCGATTCGCACCGCGCTCACCTTGAACTCCGCAATCTTGGCATAGGGATCGAGCGTCGGGTTGGTCAACACGTTGGCCGCCGCCTCGCGGTAGTGCATCGGAATGAAGACCTGGCCGCGGGCCTGGCGCTCGGAGACCCGGACCCCGATCAACACCGAACCTCGTCGCGAGGTGACCTGGACCGTGTCCCCATCTTCCACGCCCAGGGTGGCGGCATCATCGGCGTGCATCTCCACCACCGGGACGGGTTCCCGGGAATCGAGGCCCGGGGCCCGCCTGGTCATGGTTCCCGTGTGCCAGTGATACATCTGTCGACCGGTGTTGAGGAAGAAGGGGTACTCCTCATCCGGCAGCTCGCTCGGTGGGAGATACTCGACCGGAACCAGGAGGGCCGTCCCATCCGGGGTGGGGAACTTCTCGGCGAAGAGGAATGCCGTCCCCGGCGAGTCGGGAGTCGGCACCGGGTATTGGACCGACCCCTCACGTCGGAGTTTGTCGTAAGAGACACCACGCCAATTTGGGGTCACCCGCGCGATCTCATCCATGACCTCCGCCGCGCCGGCGTGCGTGGTCTCGAGACCGAGCCGGTTGCTCAGGTCAATCAGAATGTCGAGGTCCCGTCGGGCGTCTCCTGGAGGCGCGGTCGCGGCTTCCGAGAGCTGGATGTGTCGATCGGTGTTGGCAAAGGTCCCAACCTTTTCGGCGAACGACGATCCGGGAAGAACCACATCGGCCCAGCGTGCCGTCTCGGTCAGGAACAAGTCCTGAACCGCGAGAAACTCCAAGCCGCGGAACCACTCCTCAGCGGCCGTGACATTGGGGTCGGACAGCACCGGGTTCTCGCCCATGATGTACATGCCCCGGACCGGACTTCCCTTCTTCGCGATCTCGGTCACCATCAGACCATCCTCGAGCGAAAGGGACTCGGCGGGCACCCCCCATTCCGAAGCGTATTCAGCACGGTTCGCCGGGTCGGTCACGGTACGGTAATCGGTGTAGACGAAGGGAATGGCGCCGACGTCACTCGCGCCTTGGACATTGTTCTGGCCCCGAATGGGCATCATCGCCGCACCCCAGCGACCCACCATGCCGCAGCAGAGCATGAGGTTGAGCAGGCTGGCCACGATATCCGTTCCAGCCGCATGCTGGGTGAGTCCCATCGCCCACAGGGTGGAGGTGTTCGGTCCGGTTGCGTAGATCCTGGCGGCGTGCGCGATCTGTTCGGCCGGAATCCCCGTGATCTTGGCCCCGAGTTCCAGGGTGTAGGGCTGAACCGCCTCACGGACCTTGTCGAAATCTCGGGTGCGGTGTTCGATGAAGGCCCGGTCCTCGAGTCCCTCATCGAGGATGTACTTGAGCATGGCGCTGTAGAGGGCAACGTCAGTCCCGGGCAGCATCTGGAGATGCACATCGGCCATGGCAGCCAATTCGGTCCGCCGGACATCGGCCACGATCAACTTGGCGCCCTTCGCGACGGCCCGCTTCAACAGAGCGCCGAATACGGGATGGGTTTCGGTGGTGTTTGCACCGGAAACGAAAATCACATCACAGGCTTCTTCAATCTCCCGCATCGACCCCGAGGCCGCGGCGGTGCTCAACGCCCGGTTCATGGCGGCGACGGATGTCGAGTGGCAGAGTCGAGTGCAATGATCGACGTTGTTGGTTCGGAAGGCCCCCCGTACCAGACGCATGAAGAGGTAGTTCTCCTCATTGCTGCACTTGGCCGAGGAGAATCCGGCCAGGGCCGAGGGCCCGTGTGCGTCACGGAGACGGAGGAACTCCTGAGAGGCCAGACTCAAGGCCTCTTCCCACGTCGCTTCTCGGAAGGGCTCATACCATTCGGGGGGCGTGGCATTACGGTCCCGGATGTCGGGGTCGTCGGCGAGGACCGGTAGGCCGGTGAGTGGTGGCTTCCCCGTTTGACGCTCCGGGGGCCTGGGCTTCCTGTTCCGCCCACCCTGGGCCACGGTGGGCCAGGTCCCCTCTCGGTAGCGAGGGGTCTCCCCGGTCCACGTCCACGTCCCATTATCCCCACGGACCCACCCGCGACGCATCAGCGGCACGGTGAGACGATCGCGGTGTTGTCCGAAGTCGTATCCGAAACGGCCCTTCACACAGGTCGAACCAAAGTTCGGAGTTCGTTCTTCGATCCAGGGGGAGGTCACGCGGAGGATCTTCTCGTCCTTGACGTGCATGTCGATCTGACACCCGACGCCGCAGTAGGGACACACCGATCGCACGACGCGGTCGGGGGTTGCGATGGTGTCTGGGCCAAATCGCTCCCTGGGCATGACTTCGAATATTGCATTGGTCGGGCAGACCCGGACACACTCTCCGCACCAGGTGCACCCCGCGTGATCCGGATCACCATCGCCACCGACGATGATCTGGGCGTACTCACCTCTCAGTTCAACGTCAAGAACACCCACTTGCTGGATGTCCTCGCATGCCCGGACGCAGCGAGTGCAGAGAATGCACAGGCTCATGTCATGTTGGATCATGACGTCCCCGGGGCGGACATCTCCTCCGCGGAGCCCCATCTCTCCGCTCACCTTCGCGGGCACCTCATACCGGACCAGGTACTCTTCGAACTCGTTGCGGGGATGGGTGCGGCCACCATTCGAGAGATGACCCGCGGGGTACCGCTCGAGGAGGAGGGACAGCACCCCCTGGCGTGCCTTGCGGACTTCTTCATTCTCCGTGTGGACCACCATCCCATCCGAGGCAAGGGCATTACAGGCAGGTACGAGCTTCTCCTGTCCCTCCACGGCAACGAGACAGACTCGGCAGTTGGCAACCGTTGGCAGCTTGGGGTACCAGCAGAGGGTGGGGATCTCCACATCGTGTGCCCGAGCCACATCGAGGATCGTGGCACCGACTTCGAAACTCAGAACTTGTTTGTCGAGTGTGATCGTTGGCATGCTCGGGGTTGGTCAGGGACAGTTGAGAATAGGTGCTGCTCGGGGTGTTGTCGAGGGCTGATTGCGTCACCCCGAGAGAGTGACGCGCACCACAATTCCTTGGAGTGCGATCGAGCGTCAGAAAACGAATTCCCATTTAGGTATTGCGCGAATGACAACTTTTTCAAATTTTTATACTGTGGGATGACGAGACTGTCATTCCATCCAGCGTCCACTCGGGTCGTTGGTACGAACCTCAGAGGAGGAACTGATGGCCAAGAAGAAGAAAGCTGCCAAGAAGAAGACCACGAAGCGGAAGGCAGCCAAGAAGAAGACCACGAAGCGGAAGGCAGCGAAGAAGAAGTAGTTCGTTTGCAGGACTCTGCAGCAATGCGGAGATGCAAGAAGGGCCGGCCAGCTGCCGGCCCTGTGCGTTTCTGGGACCTCCGCCGGACAATGTCAGATCATCCATTGCTCCTCGCCAAGGGCATCTCGGTTGTGGGAGCGTCATCCTGCTGCTCCGGACACGCGAGGATCACCCCCATGGAACGGGACTTCCCTGTCCCGTTATCGCTGGAGGGGATCCACTCGCGATCCCAATCAGGATAGTGCGACACGTACGCCTCGGGGGTGGCTGCGGCGTCACCAGGGAGGATGACATGCACCCCTCCCTGGCCGGTGCTCCCTCGTGCCTGCTGGAGCAGACTATGCCGCTTGCGGTGGTCGAGGCGCGCGAGGGTTCCACTGTCGATCACGACCAGGTCGACCGGATTCTGGAAGGTTGGCATCCATTTTCCCAGCGCGGCCACGTACGCATGGAAGCGACCGGAAAGTGACTCGCCGGCCATACGCGTCTCGATCTGATC
>QKDC01000139.1 GCA_003246755.1 Gemmatimonadota bacterium
GCCGTGGATCTCTTGACATGGGGGGATGCCTTCCGGACGAACGGGCCGGCCCCGCCGGCCCGTACCTGGTACCGCTTCCTCAACGTGGGGTTTGATGTGCCCGCTACCGCGGGAACCGACAAGATGAGCACCAATCAGGTCGTGGGATCGGTACGGACATACGTCCACCTCGATCAGCCATTCACGTACGAGCGGTGGATCGAGGGAGCGAAGGCCGGTCGGACCTTCGTCACGACCGGTCCGATGCTGACGTTTTCGGTTGATGGCCGGGAGGCCGGTGAGACGATTGCCTTGGGAGAGACTGGCACGGTCACCGTCCACGCGACGGTGCGTTCACTGCTGCCGGTCGAGCGACTCGAAGTCGTGCGGGGGGGCGAGGTGGTCATGGTTCAGGAGAACCCCGACAGTCTCCGCAACCTGACACTGGAGACTCCGATCGACGTCGAGGGAAGCACCTGGATCGCCGTGCGCACCGCATCCTCTCGACCGATGCCGACCAATGGGGTCCCGCTCCAGGCACACTCCAGCCCGGTGTACGTCTCCGTGGCTGGGGCACCACGCCAATCACCGGAGGACGCGGCGTTCCTGATGGGCTGGACCGATGAGGCGATCGAATGGGCGGAGACCCAGGCCCGGTTCCACCGCGAGTCTCAGCGGGAGGCGATGGTTGAACTCTTCCGGCGGGCTCGTGCGATCTACGCGGCGCAGGTTGGGGGAGCGGAGCGGCCATAGGCTCGTCTCAACACCCAAGCAATACGGCTGAGCTGAGTCAGGCGATCAGGTATTCGGTCTGCACGAGGCCATTGGCGTATTGGCGTGTGTCCACATGTGTCAGCCGCGTATCGCGATCAAGTGCGCCGAAAAGCGGAATGCCGGAGCCAATCAGAACCGGGACATGTGTGATGATCAGGCGCTGGATCTGTCCAGCCCGCAGAAACTCCTGAATCGTGCGCCCACCATCGACGTAGATATGCTCGAAGCCTCGACCGGCAAGCGCCGCCACGATCTCTGTCGGGGGGCCGGCCATCCGTTCCACAACAGCCTCAGTGGGAGGGGGAGCAAGTTCCTGTGAACTGAGGACGAAGACAGGCTTTTTTCCATAGAACCATCCGCCGAAGCCCAACACCGTCTCGTAGGTTTTGCGACCCATCACCAAGGCGTCGACGGAAGCGAAAAATTCCTCAAAGCCGTGTGGCTCCCCGCCCCCAGCATCGAGGAAGTCGAGCGCACCGTCTCTTCGCGCGATGAAGCCGTCAACACTTACACCAACAAAGACGGACGCTTTCATGGTGACGGACTGCCGTTGTCCATGTCAGAAGCGATGAGCCACCGCCGGTCCGGGCCGAGTCGCAGTGTCAGGGTGAACTTCCCTTGATCCGCGGGTGCGTCTCCGTACCTGTAGGCACCGATGATGTAGGCGACGGTATCGGCAGCCGCGTAGGCAAGAGCGCGCAGTCGCAGGGGCCCGCCGCCCTGCCCTCGGTACACTTCCTCTAGAGCAGCACGTCCGCGAGCCGGCAGCCGGCCTGGCTGTAGGACGAACCCATCGCTGGTAAAGAGCGCCGCCAGGGCCGCGGGGTCGTTTGCGCGCCAAGCTTGTTCGTAGTCCCGTAGAACGCGGTCAAGGACCTCAGGCAGCTCGATGGAGGGGAGCATCTCGTTTTGGACGCTGCGCCCATCCACGGGTCCCTGCGCGTGACTCTCCAGCATCGGCGTCACCAAGCCCAAAGCCATGGCCCCGGTCACGGCCACGGTGCGGAGCAGGGAGCGCAATCCGCCGTCATCCACTGAACTGATTCCGTTCGTCGACAAGTGCATGGTGCCTCCACCATAAGCGTGCCTTTTCCTGAGTCCAATCCTCTCCCGAATCGACTCGGCTCAGGATAGAGGACAGGTCGTCGGCCGACCCCGGTCGGGCGTCAGGATCCTTGGCGAGGCAGGCCATCACGGCCGCCTCCAGCGCCTCTGGAATGGGATGTTCTCCCCGTTCTGAAGGTGGAACCGGGGGCTTGTACGCATGAGCCAGCATGACCTGCAGGGAGGTTTCCGCCTGGAAAACCTCGGAGCCGGTCAGCAACCAGTACGCCACACATCCCACGGCGTAGATGTCCGAACGCGCGTCGAGCGCCCCGGTGCCAAGGATCTGTTCTGGCGCCATGAAGGCTGGAGTACCACTCAGCGTCTGGTCTGCGGTGAGCTGTGTGACGTGAGGATTGCGGTGTTTCACGAGGCCGAAGTCGAGAACCTTGACGAAATCGAAGGCACGTCCATACCGGCAGATGTAGATATTGGACGGTTTGATATCGCGATGGATCAGCCCAGCGGCGTGCGCCTCACCCAACGACTCGCACACCTGTTGGAGGAGGTACACCACGCGTTCGGCGGGCATCGGCCCGAACCGCTGCACCAACTCCGCGGCATCGTAACCATCCAGCAATTCCATGACATAGTAGAACCGCCCCCCTTCGGAAACGCCGAAGTCATAGAGGTCGATGGTATGCGGTGAGGAGAGCGATGCCGTGGTCTGCGCCTCCCGTTCGAATCGGGTGAGCACGGCATCACGATTGCCTCGCTCTCCGCCCAACGCCTCGGGCCGAACGAGCTTGATCGCCGCGCGTCGGGCCAGAAGACGGTGTTTCGCGCGCCACACCTCCCCCATCCCACCACGCCCGAGCAATTCCTCCAACCGATAACTACCGAGGCTCTCGATCTCCTGCCGGGCGGTCCATACGACGTGACAGAGAATCACTCCGAGAATCGAGGACGCCACCACAAAGACGTAGTTGGCCGCGAACACGACCAGGGCGTCTCGGGTGAGCCACGCTGCTCTTGCCGCAGGTGAAAGGATGGCCGTGGCGGCGATCACGACCGGAAAGGCGAGACCGATTCCCAGGAAGGTGGGGAGTGCCCGTCGCCAGTGAATTGGCATCAGGACGGCCCAGACCAGTGCCACCACCGAGATCCCATGCATGTAGGAGCTACGGATTCCACCGAGGTGGATTGCCATGAAGGCGATCAGCGCCGCCGCGGCGATGAACGTGAGACTGTGCCACTGGAACAGGACGCGGGAATCCACCGAATCCCGCCGACTCGCTCGGTAGACCAACGCAAAGACCACTTCCAACCCGAGGCGATAGGCGACAAAGAGCCCGAAGGGAGCCCCGGGATAGGCCACGAAGCACATGTAGGCATCGAGGATGACAAACGATGGCCAAGTCCAGAGCCCGATCCGCATCGCCCGCTCGACGACGCGACGGTCGGTCCCGGACTCGATGTTGGTGATCCTCGTCGAGGCGACTTGGACGAGGTTTGATACCTGATTCACGGATCCGTTGGTCAGGATTTACCTCTTGATACTGCTGGCCACCACCCGGTGTATCTTAGCTGACCAATGTCTGAAACCACACTGCGCCTCGCTCCGGCCCTCGCCGACCGCTCCCGCATCGAACCCGAACCTGGACAAGCCGGGATGACCACGTCATGAAGGTCGGACTCGTCGGGTTCGCGGGGTCGGGGAAGACGACAGTTTTCAACACCCTCACGGGTCAGGACGTGCCCACCGGATTCGGTGGCGAACTCCACCTCGGTACGGTGAAAGTTCCGGACGAACGGATCGATGCCCTGAGTAAGATCTTCAAGCCGAAAAAGACCGTGTATGCGGAGATGGTGTTCAGCGACATCCCCGGCGAGCACGACGCCGAGAACAAGAGCCTTTCCCGCAAGTCACTCGACCGGATTCGCGACCAGGATGTGCTGTGCCTGGTGCTGCGCGCATTCGCGAACCCCGCATTGTCTTCCGACCCCGATCCCGCCGCCGACCTCGAGGCCTTTCTCAACGAGTGCCTGCTCGCCGATCTCGGCATCGTCGAACGGAAACTCGATCGGGGGAAGAAGGAAAAGGCCGACCCACGGGAGATGGCGGCGTTCGAGACGATGAAGGCAACACTCGAGGAGGGGCTCCCGATCCGATCCCTGTCGCCGGAAGAACTCAACCGGGAAATGCTCAGGGGCCATGGGCTGCTCAGCGACCGGCCGCTGCTGGTGGTACTCAATTGCCCCGAGGAGACGGCCTCCGCGCCGATGCCAGCCGCAATCACCCAACAACTGGAGAGCCAGAGAGCCGCAGGGTTGGTGCTCTCGGCGAGTGTCGAGGCCGCGATCGCAAGCATGGACGCCGCCGATCAGCAGGTCTTCCTCGACGACCTGGGCCTGACAGAGTCAGCGCTCGCCCGGTTCATCCGGACCGCCTATGGACTCCTCGACCTCATCTCCTTCTTCACCGTGGGGGACGACGAGGTCCGTGCCTGGCCGATCCGGCGTGGCACCAAGGCTCGGCAGGCGGCCGGACGAATCCACTCCGACCTCGAACGCGGCTTCATCCGCGCCGAGGTGATGCCGTATGATCGGTTCATGGAGCATGGGAGTGAGCAGGCGGTACGCGAGGCCGGCCATCAGAAGATCGAGGGGAAAGACTACGTGGTGGCGGACGGCGATATCATCAGCGTCCGCTTCAACGTGTGACGCTATGGTTGGCAGTCGAAGGTCACTGTTGCGGTGCGCCGGTGGGTCGGCGCGGCCACCAGCGGCGCACCCGTCTGCAATATTCCTCATAGTCGTCGCCAAACGTCTTGCGTAGGGTCGGCTCCTCATACTGCACGACGAAGAGGTGGATGAGGGTGAAGAAGAGCGCAGTGTAGACCAGAAGGACTGGGGATCGGTAGATGAGCGCAGCACCCACCAGCACGAATCCCACGCCGATCGCCATCGGATTGCGGACGTAGCCGTACGGTCCGTGGGTCACGAGACGTTGGGGTGGGGCAATCGGGAGTGGGGTGCCGCGGCCGACCAGGGCGAAGATCGACACGCACCAGAGCACCAGCACCCCGGCGGCGAAGGCGATCACGCCACCGACGACTTGGGCGAAACCGATGATTTGTGGGCGCATCACTCCCAACTCTTCCAGAACGCTGGCAGGGAGGAAAGCCAGCGCGAGACCGACGACCAACGTCACATAGGTAATGGTGCGGATCAACGCGACCATGTGTTCCACCCTTTGCAGAACGTGGCGCTGAGGATGAAATGAAAACGAATCGCCACTCGTTCTCCCTTCGGAACCGGGCCTTTGATGGCTACTTCTACCCGCTCGTCACGAGCATCATGTTTGGTTCACTCTGTTTTCATGGCCCGGCGACTAAGTAACGAGTCCAGTATCCAGGAGGGAGCTTCTCATGTCAAACGTGTGCCGTCTCATCGTCGTTTCCTTGTTCATCCAGACCCCCTTGGTGGCGCAAGTATCCTTGGACGCCGTCGCCCGCGATGTGAAGCAGGGTCAGAAGGTTCGGGTGCACTCATCTGCAGGGTTGATGGAGGGGCGATATGCCGGTTACACCAACAACCCGGCGATGATTCGACTACGTGTGGGAGACAACATCGTTCCCGTTGGGATGATCGACTCCCTCTGGGTGCATCACAGCAACGTCAAGACATTTGCGATCATCGGCGGGTTGGTCACCGCTGCCGGAGCCACGGCGGGCTGGGTGTGGATCTGCGGATCCGATGATGACGGCTGCGATGTCAACGCCACGATGATCGGGGGGACGGCAGCGGTTGTCGGGATCGGAGCGTTCATCGGAGGCCTGCTTGGCGCGGCCGCTTCGGGGTGGGACCTTCGGTACTCCACTGCCTCGGTGAGCCTCAGAACGACACCGCTGCCCCAGCGCCGTGTCGGAGTCGGGGTTTCGATTCCGGTTTCGTTCGGGAGACCCTTCCTACGACGGTAGTCTGGAGACTCCGTGGCCAGGAACTTCGGGCCTGTTATCGATTCGCTTCACGGACGTCGATCCCGCCTGACGGAAGGGTGATGTACCATGCCCGTTCGACCGTCACGGACTCCACCGGATAGATGCGGCCACCCTGATCGAGGAGATCCGCCAACCGAACCTCCACCTCAACCCGGTCCTCTGGGCGTGAGCCCTCCCGCAGTGCTCGCATCTCCACCGTTTCCTGCCAGTTGGGGGTGGCGGTTTCGGCAAAGGCGAGGCCCGGACCCACGAGTTCAGCCTGGACCACGTAGCCAGGACCATAGACGTCGATGACCGCCTCGCTCGGATGGGGGTTTGCCGCTAAGCGGTAGACACCGGCTGTTCCGGTTTCGGTGAGCGATGAACGCTCAGCCTCACGATAGAGTCGGGTGTCGCCGGTCAGGTGGTGCTCGTCGAGTAATCGCGACAGAACGGCCTCGGCCGCCGCATCCCGTTGATTCTGCATGTCTCGGCTCGAAAGGTAAGAGTCGGTTGGAGTCTAACGTTGCGGGTTCGTCCGGTCCAATGGTGATGCGGCGGCCAGCCTCATCCGGGCTTTCCAGGGGATGCGATCTCGGATCACGGTCAACTCTGGAACCGTCCGGGAGCCGGCGCCCCCAACGGCGCGGTCCACGGGTCCGCCTGGACTGTTCAGCCAGGCGAGAGTTTACGGAGGTGCCGGATTCCCGACGGACACCGACACCAGCTTCATTGTCCATGAACGCCGGGCAAAGAACCCAGGGTAGCTAGCGGCGAAGTCAGGCTGCTGTCACCATGTCCCTCCGCCATGTCCGGACGAACCAGGTGGCCACGACACCCATACCGACCACGCGAATCGCCAGGGAAACGGATTCGCTCACCTGAAGCTGTGTCGCGATCGCCGGACCCGCAAACCAGTAGTAGAGTCCTCCGGCCGCTGCAGCGAGCAGGATGATCGCAGTTGAGACCTTGAGTTTGAGCCCCACCACGACGACCACCGTGATCAGGTAACTGGCCAAGGAGTAGCCGAGGGTGGTGAGGTACACATGTCCTGCAGTGGCGAGCGGACCGTCGGTCAGCAGGCTGTAGCCGATCACGAATCCCGGCAGGGCCGCGATGAAGATCCCGAACGGTGTGGCCAGCCAGGCATTACTCCGGCGGCCGGGCCCGAGGACCTGCAGAATGGTTTTCTGCTCCGAGAGATCCAGACATCCCCGTGGCGTGCAAACGGTGCACGTGGTACATCTCCCCCGCTGGAGAGAGACGAGTGGTGCATGCCCATAGAGCAGCTCCACCGGAAGCACCGGACAGAGGGCGTTGCAGAAGGCGGACCGCACCGACCAGACTGCGCCGAGCACGACCGCGAGTACCCCGACAAGAGCCACCGTGATCACCAGGGCCAGCCCATCCTGGTTGAACAACACCCGCCGCCCGGGCACCATTAGGTGAAAGAGTACCAGCCCTGCAGTCCCAAGGACCCCGGCCAGCTTCGGTGACAGGGGGCGTTGGGTGCCGATCCGGTTGCCCAACTCGTTCAGCGTGGCCAGTGGGCAGATGCCGCGCCAGAGGGCCGGTGACAAGAAGAACGTGGCCGGTAGCACCGGAATCACGACGTACCAGAGAGCGGTCAACGCCGGTTCAGGGGTCACCACCAGAAGAGTCAGCAGCACCGGCACGGCCAGGAAGGCGGTCCAGCGGGCAACGGCCCAGAGCCGTTCGCGTCGAGCGTCGTGGACGAGGACGTGTGCATGGGCCATCGAGATACCTCGGCTGAGGGGCTAGGTTCGGCGATGCCCTATTGTCGTGGTCCCCAATGAAGCGTTAGTGAGATCCGCGTGAAGTGCCTACCCCACCGTGCAGGTCATATCGTTTCCGCAGCACATGGGGGACTTGACCTTGCCGTGTCCTCCGGGGCACTTGGCGACGAAGACGGTATTGCCATCCGGAAGCGACAACTCATCGTGGACCAACTCTGCATTGCAGTGCCCACAGGTCATCGTACCGACGCTCATGCCACACTTTCCACATGTATACAGGGCCATGGTCTGTTCCTTTCGCCTTTCGTGAGGTCCTATGGGTTCGCACTGCTGATCGTTCGCGCAGGCCGGGGTATCAGGTAACTTTAGTGAATATATCCGGCTCTGTAGCTCCGGCCGGGTGCAACGTTGATCGACGAGGAGATGTGATGTCCATACGACCTGTCAAGCGGATCATCGAAGCCAAACCCACCTTGGAAGGAGCAGGGGTCAAGTTGCACCGTGCCTTCGGGTTCGGCGACACCGACGAGACCGATCCCTTCCTGCTCTTCGACGATTTCCGAAACGAAAGACCCGAGGACTATCTGGCCGGGTTCCCCTGGCACCCACACCGTGGGATCGAGACGATCACCTACGTCCTCGCGGGCACCGTGCACCATGGCGACAGCCTGGGAAACCAGGGCGCCATGACAGCAGGGGACGTGCAATGGATGACGGCCGGGAGCGGGATCCTCCATCAGGAAATGCCCGAAGGAGACCCTTCGGGTCGAATGCACGGCTTTCAACTCTGGGCCAACCTCCCCTCCTCGCTCAAGATGACCAGCCCCCGATATCAGGACGTGCTCTCGAAGGACGTTCCCGAGATCATGGACGATGACGGCACCATGGTTCGTGTGATTTGTGGAGAATTCTGGGGCAAGCGTGGCCCCGTCGATGGAATTGCCGCCGACCCGAGGTACCTCGATGTCTCGGTGCCACCAGGCAAGCGGAAGACCCTCCCCGTGGAGATGGGCCGACGCGGTTTCGCGTACGTCTTTGAAGGAAGCGGAAATTTCCGTGACGCATCGGCGCCTTTCGGTGTCCTCACCGAGAAGGGCGGACCAAACGACGAAGTTCTCATACGGGAATCGGCGGGTAACCGTTCACTCGTGTTGTTCGATCGTGGTGATGAAGTGACCGTGCAGGCGGGGCAGGAGGGGGTGCGCTTTCTCCTGGTTTCGGGGAAGCCGATAGAGGAGCCGGTTGCGTGGTACGGGCCCATCGTGATGAACACGCGTGACGAGCTGCGACAGGCAATCGCGGATCTCAACGGCGGGACCTTCATCAAAGGGCCCTGACACAACTCAACGAAAGAGAGTCCATGATGCGACGAATCACTGCGGCTATTGCTGCCGTTCTGCTGTCGGCCGCCCTCCCTCTTCACGCCCAGAGTGCGCAGATGAACTTTTTCATCACGAGCGCGGGTCCGGGCGACGGAGCCAACCTGGGTGGACTGGTGGGTGCGGACCGGCACTGCACTGAACTTGCTCGTGCGGCTGGAGCCACGGGATTCGAGTGGCACGCCTACCTCAGCGCAACCGCCACCGAGTCGAGTCCGGCGGTCAATGCCCGAGATCGAATCGGCTCCGGGCCGTGGTTCAACTACGCTGGCGTGCAGGTCGCGAAGGACCTCGATGACCTCCATGGAGAGAACAACAATCTGACGAAAGCAACGATCCTCACCGAGAAAGGCGCTCAGGTGAACGGGCGCGGCGATCAGCCCAACATGCACGACATCCTCACGGGCTCAGGACTCGATGGCAGAGTGGTTGTCGGTGATGGCGATACGACCTGCGACAACTGGACCAGCAACGGTTCAACCGGCAGTGCCCTCGTGGGACACCACGATCGACAGGGTGGGGGGCAGAACCCGACCTCCTGGAACTCGGCGCATGGGTCTCGGGGCTGCGGCCAGAGCAACCTCCAAGCAACGGGCGGAAACGGATTCTTCTATTGTTTCGGTGTCAATTAGCCGATCCGCGTCACGTTCTGAAACAAAGCTGTGAACCCCTCCGTCCGGGATGCGACTCGGACTGAGGAGCGTGTGTGGCCAAAACGATTCTGGCATTTGTCCTCGAGCGGCTTTGGCGCTGGTTACTCAGGATCTTTGGCTGACCTGAAACGCCCCTTCCCTTGCGTAGGCCCTGAAACGGCTGGAGAATAGACCGCAAGGGGAGGAGCGGTCCATGCCGGAGGAGCCCCAGGAGAAATACGTCAATCCTCGAGCGGCGGCGGCCCAGGCGGCCCTCGGCGCGGCACTCGCCGGGAAGTACATCCTCGAAGACCAGATTGGCAAAGGTGGTATGGCGAGAGTGTTCCGCGCTCGCGACCTGCGCCACGACCGCCCCGTTGCGATCAAGGTCCTCCATCCCGAACTCGCCTCCGACATCAGTACCGACCGGTTCTTTCGTGAAATCCGCATCGTCTCCAATCTGACGCACCCCAACATCGTCGGTCTGATCGACTCGGGGTTCGCCACCGCTGCCGATGGTGCGCAGCTTCCCTACTTCGTGATGCACTACATCGAGGGTGAGTCCCTGCGGCAGAAGATGCGGCGGGAGGGTCCGATGGCGGTCGACGAGGCCCTCCGAATAGCGACCGAAGTCGCCGATGCGCTCGATTTTGCCCACGAGCATGGAGTGATCCACCGCGACATCAAACCCGAGAATATCCTGATTCAGGCCGGGCACGCCATGGTGGCCGACTTTGGGGTTGCCCTCGTACTGCGCGCCGAGGCCTCGGATGAAAGCCGTGCAGGCCTTGCTGTTGGAACGCCTCACTACATGAGTCCCGAGCAATGGGATGGGGAACCGACACTCGATGGCCGGACCGATCTCTACAGTCTCGGCTGTGTGCTGTACGAGATGCTCGTCGGAACCCCACCATTCACCGGTCCGAGCGCGCAGACGGTTGCCGCCCGGCATCGCGTTGATCCGGTGCCTCCCATCCGAACGGTTCGCCCCACGGTTTCCGAACCCGTGGAGGAGGCGCTCGAACGGGTTCTCGCCAAGCAGCCCGGGGACCGATTCCTGACCGCCGATGCCTTTCGTGCAGCGCTTCAATCTGCGGCGCAGCCCTCCAGACCAACTCGGTTTGCCAGGGGAATCTTGGTCGGGGCCGTCG
The DNA here is from genome assembly GCA_003246755.1 of Gemmatimonadota bacterium. Taxonomy (GTDB): domain Bacteria; phylum Gemmatimonadota; class Gemmatimonadetes; order Gemmatimonadales; family GWC2-71-9; genus SZUA-320. The sequence continues at coordinate 10,700 of QKDC01000139.1, forward strand.
CGATCGCGTTGGTGTGGCTCAGTTGGCTCGTGATCACTCCGGGATCACCGGAGCGCGACTTGTTGGCCGTGACGGTCCTCAGCGACCTCGAAGGGCTCGATGAACCCCAGACCGATCTGGCCCGCGACGTGGCCGATCGGGTCATGGCCTCCTTGACGACTGTCGCCACGATGCGGGTGTTCGACAGTCTTGCACCCTCTGTCGGGACGGCGGTGAAGGTGGCCGTCTCCGGGCCGCGCGAAACTCCCACGTTCACGGTCAAAGTACTGGATGCGGCAACCGGTGAGTTGATGAAGAGCCAAACCTGGTATCCCGGGCAGGCCGACACGGAGATGCAGGTTGCCGTCGCCGCGCAAGTGACGGCGTTCGTAAGGAAAACCATCGGACTCGCCACCGAGCTTCGGACGGCAGTTTCCACCCTTGGAAATCCCGAGGCGAGAGTGGCGGTACTCCAGGCCGAAGATCATTTCCAGAAAGGGCGTGAAGCCTATCACGCTGGGGACGTCGAACAGGCCGCGTGGGAGTTTTCCCAGGCTGATACCCTTCTGTCGCAAGCCCACCAGTCCGATCGATCGAGTCCGCTGCCTTGGATCAAGCGTGGGTGGGTGAGCTACGACATGAGCTTCTTCCAAGGCACCGCTCTGGCGATCGATTCCACCATTCGTAGAGGTATCGCCTTCGCCGACAGTGCCCTGGTGCGGGAACCGGCCTCCGCGACAGCACTCGCTCTGCGGGGTTCGCTCGCCGAACTTCTCGCATTCCTGGTGCCGGCGCTTGCCGATAGCGCCCGACCCGACGCCGAGCGCGACTTGAAAGCGGCCTTGGCCGAGGACAATCGATTGAGTGGAGCGTGGGTGCATCTGAGCAGGATCTATCGGCGTACCAACCGCCTCGAAGAGGCCAAGAAGGCTGTACAAGCGGCGCAGAGCTTCGACGACTTCCTGCAGGACGGCCATGATGTAGCGGGGCAACTCCTCGTGCTCTTTCGCGAAGTGGGACCGAGAGAGAAAGTGGAAACGTTGTGCGAGCAGGGGAGGTGGCTGTACGGGGAGTACCCAGATTTCAAAGAGTGCCGGCTGGTGACTCTGGGGTACTTCGGATCGGGACCCGATGACGTGCGAGCGGCCTGGCGTGAACTTCTGGTCATCGAGCGATCGGACGGCCGGGTGGAGGAAGCCACCGCGGGGTACCGGCGGGCGATGGTGGCCGCGGTGCTGGCACGCTCCGGTCGGGGAGACAGCGCGCTCGCGGTGCTGGAACGCTCACGACGAGCCGGCCACCTCGGCGCCGACATCTACGAGTCCTACATCCGCGCGATCCTTGGTGACGCGCGAGGTGTCGTGGGCATCCTCGCACCCATGATCGAACGAGATTCCTCGTTTCGGGCCAGCTTCAGGACGTCATCCTGGTTTCGCCCCGTGCACGAGGATTCCGCGTTCAGGCGGCTCGTGGGACTCCCGGTAGAAAACTAGGGACGCCTCTCCATTGCATGTCGAGTCCGCACCCGTGAGAGATACACGGTGTAGCTCGCGTAGGCCCGGGCGGCACCCTTGTCGGCGACCTGGAATGGCAAGGCGAATCGCTCGTATGCCGACGGTGTGAGGACTACAGCGTCGTACGTTTGTCCTAGGGACTTCTCCCCCTCCCACCCGACGATGGTCCGCCGAAGCGCGGCCGGACAGACCCAGGTGCAATCCGGCGTGTGGGCGAGGACGTTGAATCTTTGGAGGCAAGCCTTGTGCGCCCTCCGGTTCTTGAGCGCCGCTTCATATCCGTGGAGCAGTACCTGTGAGGGAAATACGAACAGGTCGTAGGCCCTGAGGGTGAAGACCATGGCGTCGTAGTCCGTGCCCCCCGGCAGCGCATCGGGCAAGCTCAGGGTTCCGAGTGGGAACTCGACGGCCCAGCTTCCCCGTCTGAAGGTCTTGGGGCACACCCATTCGCAGGTCATTGTGTCGTGAGCACAGACGCCGATTTCTTGATCACCGTTCGGCATGGATCCTCCACAGAGCGGGGAAGTAGGGCGAACCCCCGATGCTGCCCCCGATTCAGCGGCTCGTCAAGGGTGGGGTGTGGGGTTCCCTCCCTCTCTGACCCTTTGGAGGAGGTCGTCGAGTTCTGCCTGACGAATCAGGGCAAGGAACTCGGGATTGGTACGGAGACCCGCGAGGTCGGGGTGGGCGACGAACCATCGGAGTTGCCGCGGACGACGCTGCAACGCGCGTCGGGTCCATTCCATCGTCGCGGGCCAGTCATCAAGGGAGGCGTAGAGAAGAGCGATTCGCGCCTCCTGGAGGGGTGGGATGGTGTCGGCCACCTCGTTGCGCGGGCCCTGGAGCCCGCGGATCATGGCGTCGATTTTGTCTCTGGTTTCCTCTTCCAGCACCCGTCGGTAACCCAACGCACCCTCTGTATTGAACGCCCGGGTGAAGGCCCCGAGACGCGTGGTGTCCGTGGCCTGGCGCCGGGCTTCCAGGGCCTCTGTCCACTGGCCGGTACGCTCGTAGCTCTGGATCAGCCGACTTCTGGGGCCGGGAAGACCGGCGTCGACGCGCAGGGCTTCGCGCAGGGCTCCGATCGCCTCAGGGTACCGGCGTGCCCGCATGAGAAGATCGCCGAGCGTGTTGTTGTAAAAGGGCTGTGGATCGACGGCAACCGCATGCTGGAGGTGGGTGATCGCAGAGTCCAGGCGTCCCTCGAACTCGCCGAGGTAGATCCCATAGTACATCCTCGCCCAGGGGTGATCGGGGTCAAGCCGTACAGCGGTAGAAAGATCGCGACGTACGGCCGGCCAGTCGTCGGTCAAATAGAGGCCGATCTGTCCCCGGTTCGACCAGGCCATCGCCAAAGTGCTGTCGAGCGCGAAGGCCCGCTCCATGTCGGCCCAGGCCGTATCGATCACAGCCCCGAAGGGCTTACGCCACCCCCGGAACCCGTAGGAAATGTAGAGGGCGGATCGCAGCACGTACCCGCGGGCGAAGTCCGGATCCCGCGCCAGCGCCTGATTCGCGTAGTTGAGGGCAGAGTCCGCGTTCTCCAACGCGAGGGTCGCCCCGAGGGGGGAGGAGCGAAGGGCCAGGTTCCAGCCCCGCAAGTACAGGTCGTAGGCCACAGGGTCACGAGTCGGCACCCGCGCCATCGTCTCGACCTCTTCACCGGTCAGCGTGATTTTGAGCGATTCGGAGATGGTACGCGCGATGTCTCCCTGGACCGCAAGTAGGTCACGGAAAGGCCGATCGTAGCGGGAGCTCCAGAGAAGATCACCACCTGGAATGCGAAGTAGTTCGGCTCTCACGTGGAGCGAATCGTTTCCGGGCCGCAGGTCCCAGGTGAGGACGGCCCCAACGTTGAGCTCTCGGCCGAGTTCCTCAGTCGTAGCGGTCGGTCGCTGCCGCTGGATCTGTCGTACCAGACTCGGGGCGGTCACCGTGAGTGCTGGTAGTCGGCGTAGCAAGTCTGCAACCGCTTCATGGATGCCATCACTCAGATACTGCGTCTCGGAGTCGTCACCCGAATTGCTGAGCGGCATGATGGCGAGCGAGGTGATCGGAGCGCGGGAGTCACCGAGGAAGCGTTGGGCGATCAGCAGGGCCGCGATGAGCACCACCGCAGCCACGCCGAACCAGCGGACACGCCGAGTTCTGGGAGAAATCGTGGCCACTTCCCCGGTCGTCGCGAGCGCCATTGAAAACTCCCCGGCCGTGGCGAATCGATCATTCCGCTTTGTGGCGAGGGCGCGAGCAAGGGCCTTCTCAACCTTCGCGGATACCTGCGCCCCGGAGGAACGTACCGGAGGCGGAGGCTCGAGCACACGTTTGGCCATTGCCGACTGCGCGGACTCCCCGGAGAACGGCAGTCGGCCTGTCAGCATCTCGAAGAGGACCGTGCCGAGCGAGTAGAGATCCGACCGACCGTCGGCCTCGCCTTCACCGGCGACTTGTTCGGGGCTCATATAGAGCGGCGTGCCAACCGCCAGGCCTGTTGCGGTGAGCCGTGAGCCGCCGGCGACACCCACGGCCCGGGCGATCCCGAAGTCAGCCACGACGGCGTGTCCCTCACTCAGCAGGATGTTCTCGGGTTTGATGTCGCGATGGACGACGCCTTGGCGATGGGCATAGTCGAGGGCATCCGCCGTCTCCCGTGCCAACTGAATTGCTTCATCGGCCGGCAGTTTCCCTTCGCGGTCGAGTCGCGATCGCAGTGACTCGCCCTCGATGTAAGGCATGACATAGTAGGGGATGAGTTGGGCAGATCCACCCTCACCCATCGAAAAGGAGCCAGAATCGAGCAGCGGAAGGATGTGGGGGTGGCTGAGTCCCGCAGCGATCTCGATTTCCCGGGTGAACCGGTCGGCACCGATCAGCGGGGCGAGTTGGGGCTTCAGGATCTTCAGGGCCACATCCCGCCGGTGCCGGAGATCCCGCGCCAGATAGACGATGGCCATCCCACCCTCACCGAGCTCGCGCTCGATCTGGTAACGGTCGGCCAGCGCCGTCTTCAAGAATGCCAAGACGTCAGTCAGGGGGCTGTTTCCTTGAGTTTCGGATGACCCAGTAGGATACGGGGTCCTCCGGCTCCTCACCAGGGGTTGCGAACCTTCAGAGTATACGGTGTGTTTCAGGAGACATGGACTCTACCGAGGTACCCACCACTCCCGAAAACAACCTGGGTTCCCTCCGTTGGGGGCAGATCTTGACCAAGGTGCTCTTTGCCGGGGTGTGGGTCTTCCTGGCGATTCAGCTCGCTCCCCACCTCGCCGCCATCGTGGGTATCGAGACCGGGTATGCCGCCACACCTGAGATCGAGGTCTCGACCCTGGATGGGACCGTTCTCACCAGCGCGGATCTCGAGGGAAAGGTCGTGTTCGTGAACTTCTGGGCGACCTGGTGCCCCCCCTGCCGAGTGGAAATGCCTCTTCTCCAACGCATGGCCCTCCGCCACCGTGACGCCGGCCTGGTGGTGCTCGGGCTTTCTCGTGATCTCGATTCACCCGATAAGGTGCAGGCTTTCCTCGATGAACGGGGGATCACCTACCCGGTCGCGATCGTCGGTCGTGATGCGGAGCAACGCTTCGGTGGTGTTCGAGGGTATCCAACATCGTTCTTGTTGGACCGTGCGGGCCGGATCCGTCACAAAGCGCTCGGACCACTCGCCATGTTGTCATTCGAACCTGCCGTCCGGCGTCTCCTCGCGGAACCTACTGGAGGAGCACCGCCGCAAGTTCCTTGATCAACTTGAAGCAGACCGGGGCGGTGACTGCTTGGATGTCCGTCTCAGGATTGTACTCGACGAGATCGGCGCCGATCACCTCTCCACCCAGGCGCTGGAGAACACCAATCACATCGCGAACCGAGAGTCCCCCGGGCTCGGGGTGCGATACACCTGGGGCAAAGGCTGGGTCGAGGGCGTCGAGATCGAGTGAAATCCAGACCGGGCGCTCGAAGAAGAAGGCGCTACCACTGGTCCAGTTGGCCATCGTGAGTTGTTCCACGCCATACTGCTCCGCGATCTCGCGCTGGGGACGGTTGGAGGTGCGGATACCGACTTGAACCAGGCGATCGATCAGTCCTGCCTCCAGTGATCGCGTGAAGGCGCACGCATGACTGTACTTGTCCCCATCGAGTTGTGGATAGAGATCTGGATGCGCATCGAAATGGAGAACGTCTAGCTGGCCGTGTCGCGCATGAGCGGCGCGAAGGGCAGGGTAGGTGAGGGAGTGGTCGCCGCCGAGCAGGAGGGGTCGTTCACCCGCGTCGAGCAGTTGTCCCACATGCTCTTCGATCGCCGTGCGCGTCTCGCCAGCCGTGCCGCAGGGCACATCACCCGCATCCCGGAGGAGCCCAGGTGCACTGAGGTCTATACCAGATTCGGTGGTCAGGTTGGAATACTGGACTGCCCGCTCCCACTCCGCGCGGATCGCCGCCGGGGCCTTCTCTGGGCCTCGACGATAGGAAGAACTGTTGTCGTAGGGAACGCCGAGGAGTGCCACTTGCACCGGAGCCTCTTCTCCATAGTGAGGGATTCGAAGGTGGTCCATCCCCGGCATCCGGACAAGGTGAGGGCAATGGTTCCCTCCAAGGTGGGGGGGACAGGCAGGTCCTCCCCGCTCGGTGGATTCCCTTGCGGGATTCGGCGTTCTCCCTGAGATTCGATGGGTGAATTCTGCCGATCGCCCCACACGCACTTTCCTCCGACCCCTCTGGACGCTCCTTTTGGGGTTTGGTGTGCTCCTGGGTGCGCCGGATACCGCCTTTGCGAGTGGAGGTCACTCGCACTGCAAAGGTGTTTCTGCCCCGGGGTCTCCGCCGCATACAACGATGGTGCCCGCCGCAGAAATTGTTGTAGAGGCCGCCGCGCCGTGCGGATCGTGCCCCGCGAGTCAGTGTCCCACGCACGTTTCCTGCGCTTTCAATGGCTTTCAGTTCCTCGCGGACAACGAGGACTCCTGTGCGGCACAGGAGCATCAGCACGTCTCACACTGGGTGGCCATACAGAAACACCTGAGTTTCGACCCCAGCCCCCCAACCCCACCACCCAACGACCCCACGGTTCACTAAGACGGCGTTTCCGCTCGACTTGAACTGAAGAGGTTGTTCCCATGACTGTCCTGTTTGCGGTCGCTTTCGCGTCCGCGCTTCTGCCTGTCCCGGGGTCAGCGCAACAGATCACTGCTGCCCCTGCCGACACCCTGTACCTGTCGGACGCACTCAGTATCGCCCGAGAAGCGAGTCCCCATCTCCGGGCTGAGCGGTTGCGTTCAGAGGCCGCAGCGGAACGAGTGTCGCAGGCCGGTGCGCTGCCCGACCCGGTGCTCGGCATCGGATTCATGAATAGGCCTCTCTCCGGACTCGGCACCGACGAACGCATGACCATGAATCAGATCCAAGTGACGCAGTCCTTGCCGTGGCCTGGGAAGCTCGGCTTCGCCAGGCAGCGAGCCGGACATCTGGCGAGCGCGGAGACCTTCATGGCCCTCGAAGCGGAAGTCCAACTCCTCAGCCGCGTCAAAAACGTCTACTACGAATTGGCCTTCATCGACCGGGCAGTGGTGATCATGGGACGGACGCGTGAGCTCCTCCGTGACTTCCATCAGGTGACCGAGGCACGCTATCGGGTCGGGGAGGGCCTCCAGCAAGATCTGCTCTCGGCACAGGTCGCGGTGACCCAGATGACCGAGGACATCATGGTCATGACCGCGGATCGGATCGCCATGGCCGCGCGGTTCAACGCGCTCCTCGGCAGGGCGCCCACGACACCGATTGGGCATCTCGTCCTCCCGCAGCCGGATGCCGAACTCCCTGCAGTGGATTCGCTGATCAGTCTGGCCAGTTCGCGGCGACCGGCGATTCAAGCCGCGGCCGAGCGAACCAAGGCTGCGACGGCCGGATACCTGGCGGCACGGCGGCAACTGTACCCCGACATCACCGTCACGGCCGGGTATGGTCAACGTCCCCAATACGACGACATGGCGACCCTCATGGTGGGTCTCAGGATTCCTCTCTTTGCCGGAGCGAGGCAGCTGCCGTTGAGGCGGGAGATGGCGGCGATGGAAGCCCGGGAAGTCGCGAGTGCCCTCGACCTCTACAACGAGACCTTCGCGCGCCTCACGGAACTGAGAGCGAAAGCTGAACGGGCGAGGGAGTTAGTGGCGCTCTACACGACGGCCATTCTGCCGCAGGCTCGGGCGAGCGTCGAGTCGGCGCTGTCCGCCTACCGGGTCGGTCGCGTGGATTACATGACCCTGGTCGAGAATGGAATGACGGTCAATCGATACGAAATCGAACTAGAACGCCTCAGCGCGCAGTATCAACAGGCTGTGGCGCAGATTGATGCCTTGCTGGGCAATGGAGAAACCTCATGAGAACGCACCTGATACTGGCGTTGAGTCTGGTCGTCGGGCTCTCCGGATGCCGCGAGTCCGAAGATACCTCCATGCCCGGAATGACCGCGGAAGAGCACGCGCGGATGCAGGCCGGCGGTACCCAGGGCGCGACCGACACCGCGGGGCAAGCCTTGCGGCGCCCGGTCCAGCTCACCGCACAGAACGAAAGGGCTCTCGGTGTCGTCTATGCGACCGTTCACCGTGAGACCTTGACCAAGAACGTGCGAACCGTCGGTGAAATCCAGTCACCAGAGCAGAATGTCACGGACATTACTCCGAAGGTCGATGGCTTCGTCGAACAGCTCTTCGTTTCGACGACCGGGGAGACCGTTCGGAAGGGTGATCCCATTCTCGCCCTGTATAGCCCAGCGTTGGTCGCCGCGCAGGAAGAGTTCTTGATCGCCAAGAGCCTAGTGACCCGGGTTGATTCCTCGGCGGGTGAAGCGTGGCGCGCTGCGTTGGCCACGCTCGATGCGGCCCGTCGTCGGCTGTCGTACTGGGACATTCCGGATGCCCAGGTGGCGGAATTGGAGGCGACGGGGAGGGTGACCAAGACAATGACCTTGGTATCGCCCGTCAGCGGTATCGTGCTCGAAAAGAGTGTTCTGGAAGGGCAACGCGTCATGCCGGGGCAGCGGTTGTACCGGATTGCGGACTTGTCGGAAGTCTGGGTCGAAGGCGAGGTGTTCGAGCAAGACGTTCCTCTCCTGCGAGTTGGGGTACAGGTCCACGTGGAAGTGTCCGGCCGGCCGGGTGAACATCTGATGGGACAGGTGAGTTTTGTGTATCCCACTGTGGATATTCGCAGTCGGACGAATCGCGTCAGACTCACCGTGGCCAATCCCGATGGCAGACTCAAGCCCGGGATGTTCGCGACTATCTACTTCGAGGCGCTGTTGGGGCGCGACGTGCTCGTGGTTCCACGCGATGCGGTCGTCGTCACTGGGACCCGCAACCTTGTCTTCGTGCGTGACGCCGAAGGCAGTCTGCACCCGCGTGAAGTCGTGCTTGGATTCCGCTCGGCAGACCATATCCAGATCCTCGATGGAGTACGGGAGGGTGAAACCGTCGTTGCGTCTGCCAACTTCCTGGTTGATGCGGAATCTCGACTTGGATCAACTGAGGGGTCCATGCCCGGGATGCAACATCAGGAGCCTGGCGCGGTCACTCGTGAACCACCTCCCCCGGAGCACGACCATGATCGGTAAGATCATCGGCTGGTCGATCCACAACCGAGGGTTGGTCCTGCTGGCGACCGCCGGCCTCATTGGGGCCGGGCTATGGGCGATGACCACGACCCCCCTCGATGCGATTCCCGACCTCTCCGACGTGCAGGTCATCGTCCAGACCAACTTTGCGGAGCAGGCTCCCCAGATCGTCGAGGACCAGGTGACCTACCCGGTCGCCTCCGAAATGCTCAAGGTGCCGGGGGCTCGGGTCGTACGTGGCTACTCCTTCTTCGGGCTGAGTTTGGTGTACGTCATCTTCGAGGACGGGACCGATCTCTACTGGGCCCGATCGCGGGTCCTCGAATACCTCAACGGAATCCGTCGGCAACTTCCCACAGGGGTCGAACCAACCCTCGGGCCCGATGCGACAGGGGTTGGCTGGGTGTTCGAATACACTTTGGAGTCGGACAGCCTCGATCTGGCCCAGCTTCGCACCCTGCAGGATTGGAATATCCGGTACCAACTCACCGCCGTTCCCGGTGTGTCGGAAGTCGCAAGCCTCGGCGGATTCGTCAAGCAATACCAGGTGGAGGTGGACCCGGAACGCCTCCGTGCTTTTCGCATCCCCGTCACCCGAGTCGCCGAGGCCATCGGCCGTCACAACATCGATATTGGCGCTCGCGTCCTCGAGATGGGCGGTCGGGAGTACATGATCCGCGGGCTGGGGTATCTCGACGGGGTAACCGACATCGAGAACGTGACCGTCGGAGTGACGATGAATGGGACCCCGGTTCGGGTGGCGGATGTCTCAACGGTGCAGGTGGGCCCTGCTCCCCGACGTGGTGCCGCCGATCTGGATGGCAAGGGCGAGGTTGTTGCAGGCATAGTCATCATGCGCTTCGAGTCGGATGCTTTGAAGACCATCGAAGCCGTCAAGGCCAAGCTCGCGCAAATCGAACAGAGCCTTCCCGCCGGCGTCCGACTCCGTCCAGCATACGACCGAAGCGACTTGATTCATCGCGCCATCGGGACCTTGCGTGAGAAGCTGATCGAGGAATCCCTGATCGTTGCCGCGGTGGCCATTGTGTTTCTCCTCCACGCTCGCTCAGCCCTCGTGGCCATTATCACATTGCCGCTCGGTATTCTCATCTCGTTTCTCGTCATGCGGGCAATCGGGGTCAGTGCGAACATCATGAGTCTCGGTGGGATCGCCATCGCGATCGGCGCAATGGTGGATGGCGCCATTGTGATGATCGAGAACATGCACAAGCATCTGGAGCGTGCCGATGGCGATGTCTCCCGATGGGATGTCGCGCTCAAGAGTGCTCAACAAGTGGGCCCTCCGCTCTTCTTCTCCTTGCTGATCATCACTTGCAGCTTCCTTCCCGTCTTCGCCCTGGAGGCCCAGGAAGGGAGGCTGTTCAAACCCCTGGCCTTCACCAAAACCTTCGCCATGGCGGGCGCCGCCCTGCTGTCCATTACGCTGGTCCCCGTGCTGATGGGGTATCTGATCCGAGGGCGGATTCACCCGGAGTCGCGCAACCCTCTCAACCGACTCCTGCGGGCAGTCTACGAGCCTGTCATTGGGATCGTGGTGCGCTGGCCATGGTCGGTTCTCCTCATGGCCACGGCCGTTGTCGGGCTCACCGTGGTTCCCTGGAAAGCGCTGGGGAGCGAGTTCATGCCCCAGTTGCGCGAGGGCTCTATTCTGTTCATGCCCACGACGGTTCCTGGGGTGGCCATCGCGCAGGCCAACGACATCATGCGATACCAGGACAGTGTCTTGGCATCATTCCCGGAGGTGGAACGTGTATTGGGGAAGGTAGGCCGAGCCAATACGGCAACGGATCCCGCTCCCCTCGATATGTTCGAGACCACGGTCACCTTGCGACCGGAAGCCGACTGGCGGGCCGGGATGACCTATGATCGACTGGTGGCCGAGATGGATCGGGCGGTGCAACTCCCCGGCGTGACGAATGCCTGGACCATGCCCATCAAGGGGCGGATCGATATGCTCGCCACAGGGATTCGGACGGCGGTCGGGATCAAGGTCTTTGGGCCCAATCTCGACACCCTGCAATCGCTTGGCGAACGCGTCGAGCGGATCATGCAGACTGTTCCCGGGACGCGCAGTGCCTTCGCGGAACGCGGTGCCTCAGGGTACTACGTCGATATTGATATCGATCGAACCGAGGCCGCACGATACGGGTTGAACGTCGGTGATATCCATGGGGCCATCATGGCCACGGTTGGGGGGATGACGACGGCAATGACCGTGGAAGGCCGAGAGCGCTATGCCGTGAATGTCCGCTACCCACGAGAGCTCCGTGATGATGTTCAGGAACTGCGGGAGGTCGTCCTTCCCACAATCAGTGGTGCCCAGATTCCGTTGGGGCAGGTGGCTGAGGTCCGTGTCCTCCAGGGCCCCATGGCGGTGAAGACCGAGAATGCCTTTCCGGTCACAACGGTGTTCGTGGACATCGACGACCCGGACGTCGGAGGATATGTCCAACGTGCCCAGGCCGCCGTGGCCTCCGGCCTGACGCTCCCGACCGGATACACCCTGGTGTGGAGCGGAGAATACGAGTTCATGCAACGGGTCCTGAAGAAGATGCGCATCGTGGTCCCCGTCACGCTGGGAATCATATTGCTGCTGCTCTACCTCAGCTTTGGGAGCATCGCCGAGTCGTTGCTCGTGATGATGACCCTCCCGTTTGCGCTTGTCGGTGGTGTCTGGTTTCTCTGGCTCCTGGGGTACAACACGAGTGTCGCGGTGTGGGTCGGATTCATCGCCCTTGCCGGAGTTGCCGTGGAGACCGGCGTCGTGATGCTGATCTACCTGGATCAGTCGTTCCGCAGGCATCACGATGAGGGCCGGCTCGACACGCCCCACGATCTGGCACTCGCCATTCGAGATGGAGCCCTCGAGCGACTCCGGCCGGTGATGATGACCGTCATCGCCATCATCGCCGGACTCGCCCCGATCCTCTGGGGTACCGGAACCGGCGCCGATGTGATGAAGCGCATCGCTGCTCCGATGGTTGGCGGCATGGTGACCGCGACGGTGCTGACGCTCGTGGTGATCCCGGCTGTATATCTCTTGTGGCGACGAGCCACGCTTTCTCGGTGACGGAACTCAACAACTTCGGGAGTCCTACCATGTCGATGCGTGCCCTCTTTCTTGTGCTCCTCGCCCCCAGTCTGGCGGGACAGGCAGTCGCCCAGCAAACAGATTCCGCCGCCGTGGCGGCTACGGTTGCTCGGTACCAGACGGCCCTTGCGGCCGGAGACAGTACCTCGGCGGTCGAGCTCTTGGCCTCTGACGCGGTCATTCTGGAGAGCGGGGGTGTCGAGACGCTGGCGGAGTACCGTTCCCATCACCTCCCCGCCGATATCGAGTTTGCCAGTAGCATCCCTGCCCAACGATCCGCGCTGCACGTCTCCGTGGTCGGAGACGTGGCATGGGTGACGTCCACCTCGGTGAGTCAGGGTGAGTTTCGAGGCCGCCAGATCAATTCGCGAGGGGCCGAGCTGATGGTCCTCACCCGAACCCCCAGAGGCTGGCGGATACGGGCGATCCACTGGTCCTCACGGTCATCGCGGTAGCTCCAGGGCGGGATGACGGCACGAAGCCGTTGTCAACCGATCAGTTGAGTGGTAGTATTGGGGAGGCCTGATATGACGAAGCTCACCCCCGCAATGCTCGATGCCGTGGCGCACCGGTTCCATCTTCTGGGAGAACCCATGCGGCTGCGCCTGCTCGATGCCCTGCGCGGTGGGGAACGGACGGTCGGCGAACTGGTTGAAGCAACCGGCGGCGGGCAGGCCAATGTGTCGAAGCACCTTCAGCTCCTCCTGGGCGGCGGACTCGTCGATCGGCGCAAGGAAGGGACGGCGGTGTACTACCACCTGGCCGACACGTCGGTTCTCAAGATCTGTGACCTGGTGTGCGGCCGAGTCGAAGAAACGATCGAGGACCGGCGCCGGGCCCTCACGGGTCGCTAGCACGATCGCCGATCGGCCATCGGCACACCATTCCCGTCACTTTTTCACAAGACCAGACCTCACCAGAACCCGCTCCAGCGGGCAGAAGTTGGTGAAGCTCGATTGCAGGAGATTCAGCCCGACAAAGGCGGTGAAGAGCAAGAAGAGGGGATTTACCCACCAGCCAAGTGCCAGGGAAACGAGAACGAAGGTGCCGGCAAATCGCCGGATGATCAGTTGGATTCGCATGATGAGTCATTCCTGAAAGGCCAGGCATCAGAGTGACAAGCCATTGTCATTCAGATCCCTGTCGGTGACGAGTGAGCTCCCAGTAGAGCAGGGGGACCACAACCATGGTGAGGAGGGTGGCGACGATGGCTCCGCTGATCAGGGCGACCGCCAAACCCTGAAAGATCGGGTCGAGCACCAGGATGATTCCGCCTGCAACCACCGCAGCCGCCGTGAGCGCGATCGGCCGGAACCGCACCGTTCCGGCTTCGATCAGCGCCTCCTGGAGAGGATGACCTTGTCGGCGTGCAAGTTGTACGAAGTCCACCAGGAGAATCGAATTTCGTACGATGATCCCGGCGAGCGCGATCATCCCGATCATCGACGTTGCCGTGAAGAAGGCCCCTGCCAACGCGTGCCCCGGTAGAATCCCGATCAAGGTGAGGGGGATCGGCGCCATGATGACCAGCGGTACGCTGAAGGACTCGAACCACCCGACGACGAGGACGTAGATCAGCACGAGGACCACAGCGAAGGCGATTCCAAGATCGCGAAACACCTCGATCGTGACCTGCCATTCTCCGTCCCACTTGAGAGCCGTCTCATCCAATGTCTCGGGCTGGATCGCGTTGTACCGTTCGATTCCGGCACCCTCCACGCGTACCGCGTCGAGTCGGCGGTTCATTTCCAGAATGGCATAGACCGGCGCTTCGATGGATCCCGCGACATCACCCGTCACGTAGATCACGGGGCGCAGGTTCTTTCGAAGACGGGAGGGTTCCAACGTGGTGCTGTCGAGTGTGACAAACCGGGCCAGCGGTTGGGGACCTTGCGCCGTGCCCACAGGAACTCCGAGGAAGTCATGAACTGAGGAGCGATGGGGAAGAGGCAAACGTGGTACGATCCGGATGCCTTCCCGTGTCGTCGGCGAGGCGACGAGTCCCGCGATACCACCTCCCGCCGCCAATACCAATGTTTGAGCAATCTGCTCGACATTCGCACCCGCTTCCGCCGCGCGAACGCGATCGACCCGGAAGCGCACCTTCTCCTCCGGCGCCTCGACCGTCCAGTCCACGTCGACCACCCCTTCCGTCGATTCGAACACCTGCTTGACCTGTCGTGCGGCCTCCAGACGGATGGAGTCTGTCGCACCGTACACCTCCGCCACGAGGGTCGAGAGGACCGGTGGACCGGGCGGGATCTCGGCGATCTTTGCGCTGGCCCCATATCGGTTGGCGATCGAGTCGATGCGCGGGCGGACGGCCACCGCAATCGCGTGACTCTGCCGGGAGCGATGTTCCTTGGAGAGGAGAGTGACCTGGAGGTCGGCGACGTTGGCTCCGCGCCGGAGAAAGTAGTGTCGCACCAATCCGTTGAAATTGAACGGCGACGCCGTCCCCGCATAAACCTGGACACTCGCCACCTCGGGTACGGTCAAGAGGTAGTTCGCCAATTCCCCGCCCAAGGCATCGGACGTCTCCAGGGTCGTCCCCTCCGGCAAATCGAGGATGACCTGGAACTCACTCTTGTTGTCGAAGGGGAGCATCTTGACCTGTACCCCGCGGACGGCCAGGAGGCCCAGCGACAGCAACAGCGCTGCGGCAACCATGGCGTAGAACCCGTACCGTCGACGCGAGTGCATGAGCAGCGGGGTCATGATGCGGGCGTACAGCCGGGCGAATCCACGTGGCTCGGAGGTCGGTACGGAGGGCTCACTATGGCGTACGTGACCCCTGAGGAGTCGGAGCGCCAGCCAAGGCGTGACTACAAACGCCACGCCCAAGGAAACCAGCATTGCGGCGGAGGCGCCAACCGGAATCGGGCGCATATAGGGTCCCATGAGCCCGGACACGAATGCCATGGGGAGAATGGCAGCGACGACCGTGAAGGTGGCCAGGATGGTCGGATTGCCGACTTCATCGACCCCCTCGATCGTCGCCGTTTCGGGAGTGCGGTCACCGATCTTCATGTGGCGGTAGATGTTCTCCGCAACCACGATCGCATCGTCGACCAGGATACCGATGGAGAAGATCAGGGCGAATAGGGTGATCCGGTTGAGGGAGTACCCCATCGCGTAGTACACGAAGAGCGTGAGGGCCAGAGTAACGGGGACGGCCACCAGCACTACGATGGCCTCGCGCCACCCGAGCACGAAACCGACCAGAATGGTGACCGACACGGTGGCGAGCAGCAGATGCAGGATCAACTCACCCGCCTTCTCCGTGGCAGTCTCCCCGTAGTCGCGAGTCACCGACACCTCGACTCCTGCCGGCAGAATGCGGCCTTGGGCGTCCTCCACGCGTTTGCGCACGTGGTCGGCCACGACCGCCGCGTTCGCCCCCTTCCGCTTGGAGATCGCGATCGTAACCGCCTGCTGACGGGTGCTCGAGCCGGCGACATGGGTCACGTAGCTCAGCGGTTCTCCCGGGGCATCCTCCAGCGTGGCGACACTCTGGAGGTACACCGGCACTCCGTTCGGGGTCCCGACCACCACGCTCTGGAGGTCTCCCAAGGTTCGGATCGGTGCCCCGATCGAAACGAGGGTCATGGTATTGCCGCTGGCGAAGTCACCGGCGGGAAGCCGAGCGCCGGTCCCACGGAGTGCGTTGAGAACCTCCCCGGGGGTGACACCGCTCGCGATGAGACGCGCCGGATCGAGATTCACACGGAACTCCCTCGACATGCCGCCGATGACCATCGTCGTTGCCACGTCGGTCACGGTCCGGATCTCATCTTCGAGGTGCACCGCGATCTCGCGGAGCAGGTTCGACGAATACCCCTCGCCGTGCAGTGTGAGGGTGAGGATCGGAACGTCATCAATCGCGTAGGGTTTGACGACGGGCGGGAGCATTCCGGGTAGCGCTTGGTCCATTCCCGCCATCAGTTTGGCGTTGACCTTCGTCACGCTTTCTTCCTGATTGGCTCCCACCTCGAAGCGCACGGTCACCAAGGTCCATCCGTCTCCGGCGAGACTGTAGACGTACTCCACGCCAGGAATTGCCCACATCCTGCGTTCGATGGGCCGGGTGAGGAGGTTCTCGACCTCGCTGGGATCTGCCCCTGGCAACGCGGCGAGTACGTCGATCATGGGGACGGATATCTGCGGCTCTTCTTCCCGCGGGGTGGCGATGATGGCCAGGGCTCCGATCAAGAGCGAGGCGACCGTGAGGAGCGGGGTGAGTTTGGAGTGGAGAAAGGCCGATGCGACCCGGCCCGCGATGCCCATTATCGGTTCCCACCCGAGCGATCGGGCACCACCACCGTATCACCGGCCACCAATCCCGCCAGGATCTCGACCTCCCCATCGCGGGTCGATCCCAATCGCACCCATCGCAGGTCGGTGCGGTTGTCCTGCGTGACGTAGAGTCCCGTAAGGTCGCCTTGACGCACGACGGCGGCACTCGGGACCAACAATGTGCGCCGTGTATCCTGCGGAAGGGAGAGAGTAGCGGCAGATCCCCCAAAGAACTTGCCTTCGTGATTGTCGATCAGCGCGTTGACCGTGACGAGGTTTCCGCCAGGACCGGATACGACCCCCTCGACTGTCGCGACGACAGGTTGACCGGAGACGGTGCCGTGCACGCTCGTTCCCCGCTGAACCTGCTTCACCGCCTCTGGGGCTGCGCTCACTGATATGCGCAGGCGGTGCTGGTCTTCGAGCACCAGGAGCGGCGCGCCCGGTGTCGCCACCGTCCCGGCATCGGCCATCCGCTGGACCACAATTCCCGCGAATGGCGCAGAGAGGGTTGCGTAGTCTGCCATTGCCCTGACCTCCGCCGCCGCCGCGCTCACCGAGTGCACCCCCGCCTCGGCCCGCGCGAGACCAGCCTCCGCGGCATCGAGTTGCGCTTTCGGCGCGGCGCTGTCGGCGTAGAGCGAACGGATGCGTTTGGCGTGTGCAAGGGCCTCCTCGTGGACGGCCTGGGCGCTCGCGAGGGAAGCCTCGATCTGCCGGCCCCTGGCGACTACCTCCCGGGTATCCAACCGCACGAGAATCTGGCCGGGTGTCACCCGGTCGCCCTCTTGCACCGGGATCTCGACCACCGCAGCGAAGAGCTTGGTGGCGATCGTCGCACGCTTCATCGGCTCGGCAACGCCCGCGGCGTAAAAGGCCGTACTCAAGACCGTATCGCGAACGACGATTGTGGTGCCCTCCACTTGGAGGGATTGGGGTTCGGGCAGGTCCGGGGCTTCGCCGCAGGATGCGACCAGGAGGCCAACCAGGAGCGGTGCGCGAAAGCGTATTCGATTACCCGTCATCACTCGGCTCCATTTCGGTCCAGCACTGTCAACTCTGTTACCCGGCCGCCGGCCGCCAGCCTCCAGGCCGCAGCGGCCACGATCACGTCATAAATCGCCGCATCGCGCTCGAGTTGGCTCGCGATCTCCTGCGTCGACGTATCGAGCAACTCGGTGATTGTGGTCAAACCACCCTCGTACTTTCTGGTCATGATCCGATGGGCTTCCGCGCTCTGGCTCACCGCCCGTTCCGCGATCTCGAGTTGTGCAACGGCCACCTCGAGCGCGTTGCGCCACTCGCGTTCCTCCAACTCGGCACGAGCGTCCATGGCGTCGGCCATTGCGGCTGCCGTCTTGGCTTGGGCCTGTGCCCGTCTGCGCTCGGCGAGTTCCGAGGCCCCACCGAAGAGCGATACCGAGGCGACGATTCCGACCGTCCAACTTGGTGTGCCGCCGACCAGGCTGGTTCTGTGATTCCAGTCGTATCGCGCGAAAGAGCCAATCCGGGGAAGCAACAGCGACGTCGCGCGCCGAACGTCGAGCGCGGCAGCTTCCGAACTGAGTTTGGCGGCCTCCACATCGGCTCGAAGCTGAGTTTCAGTCTTGGTCGAAGCGAGGGCGGAGACGTCAGGTACCGACGGAAGTGAGGATGGCAGGACGAGCGTCGTGTCCTTCGGGGTGCCGAGCACGATTCCCAAGCGGGCGACCGCAAGAGAGGCCTCCCCCTGCGCGGCAATGAGTTGGGCTTCCGCTTTTCCGGCCCCTACAAGGGCCAACAGCACGTCGGAGCGTGTCACCAGACCCTGTTGGTGAAGCAGCTCCGCCCGGCGAACGTGACTTTGCGCTGCGGCCAGCCCCTCCTCCATGGCCCTCACCTTGGCCCCAGCGAGAATACCGCCGAAAAAGGCACGGACCACCTGAAGTCTCGTGTCGCTCTGGGTCCAGTGCTCTTCCGCCTCGGCCGCATCCTCGATCCGGCGGGCTACGGCCCGACCGAACCATGCATCGGCGTTGAAGATGGGCAGGCCGAACACGGCGCCAGCCCCCAGATTACTGATGGCCGCAGGGTTGTTGAGGCCGGCGGGATCGAACGAGAGTTGGCTGACCGTCCGCTGTCGAAGGGTGAACCCGAAGGCAGTCAGGGGATCACTGGTCCGCATCCAGCCAGCCTCGGCCTGGAGTGAAGGGAGGATTCCACGCAGGGTGGCTTGGCGACCCGCCGCCGCGACCTCTCGGCGGGCGGTAGACAGGCGGTTGCTGAAGGCTGTCGTGTTGGCCTGGGCAAATGCCTGGCTCAGACTCAAAGGCCTTTGACCGAGGACCGGGATGGGGGCGGCAACCGTAGCGAGGGCCAGGGTCGCCAGAATCGTGAATCGCATCAGGCCGTGGGTTGAGGTAGGAAAACGAGTTCCCTCTCAATAAACACTCCATAACCATATAGTCATATGATAGCTATGTCAACTCCTTTGGATCCAACTCTCCCTGGACGCCATAGATTCTCCCACTGCTGCTGGGGTGGCTTTCTTCCTTGAGGGGTGGGGAAGTGATTCGACGAATCCTGGAAGCTGTAACCTGTCGGACGGTGCGGATCTTCTTCCGCCGTCTTCAAGTGACCGGGAAGGAGCATGTCCCGGTTCGAGGACCGGTCCTGTTCGCCCTCAACCACCCCAACGCCCTCGTCGATCCCATGGTCCTGCTGTGCCAGTCGGGACGACGCGTTTCGTTCCTGGCCAAGGAACCCTTGTTTCGAATGCCGGTGCTCGGAGCTCTGATCCGAGCGATGGACGCGATCCCGGTCTACCGCCGACAGGACAACGCTGACCTGACCCAGAATAGGAAGACCTTCGAGGTTGCCCGGCGAGTGCTCCGTAGTGGGGGAAGCATCGGCATCTTTCCGGAGGGTCGATCCCACACCGAGCCCCGATTGATGCCCCTCCGAACCGGTGCGGCAAGGATCGCACTCGGTGCCGTGGATGCGGGAGGTCTCGATATCATCCCTGCAGGTCTCTTCTACACCGACAAGATGACCTTTCGCAGCGCCGCGCTGCTCTGCTTCGGGCCACCGATCCGAGTGGACCCAGTCGCCCTCGGACCTGATGGAGAACCGCCGGCCGAGCACGTGCGCGCGCTCACCGATAGACTGGAAGAGGCCCTGGGAGCGCTCACGGTGCAGGCGGATCACCACGAAGCCCTGCGGCTCGTGGAAACCGTTGAGGCCCTCCTCCTGTCTGCCAGCGATGAGCCACGGCGAGACCTGGATGCCCGGAGGCAACTGCGGCAACGCCTGACCCGGGGGTATTCGTCGCTTCGGGCCAGGGCACCAGAGCGCCTCGCCCGTGTGCAATCACGGGTAACGCGATATGTCGAGGCACTGCGTCAGGCCGAATTGTCACCCGAGCTCCTGCCCCGGAGAGGGTATCGTGCGGTGACGGTTGTGCGGGTCACGGCGAAGGCACTGGTCGCGTTGCTCCTCCTCCTTCCCTTGGCGGTGGCAGGGTTCGTGATTCATGCGCCAGCCTGGGTGGTCATCGATCGGATCGGAAACTCCTACCGATCGACGCACCCCGATGCGGTGGCGACGGTGAAGGTGCTGGGAGGGATCCTGTTCTTCCCATTGACCTGGTTGGCGATCGGCACGGGTGCGGGTCTGTGGTGGGGTTGGCCGATCGGCCTGGGGCTGGGAATCACCCTCCCGGTGGCTGGGTACGCGACGCTCCGATTTCTCGAACGGCTCGATCGGGTCCTGGGCGGTGCCCGGGGAGTCCTCCTGGCGCTGACCGGCCGCCGCCATTTTCTGAGGCTGGTGGCCGAACGGAAGGCAATTCGCACGGAATTGCTTGCGATTGGGGAGGAGTATGGGGTCTAGACGTGATTGACAGACCGGATTCTACGGGTTCATTTCTGAAACCAGCCTAGGCTGTACTGCGTACGCATCTCGAGTCAGTTCTCGTGCCCCCATCTAGGAGTGTGTCGTTATGTCCATCCGCCTTCGCCGGCACTTCGCCGGTCCACTCGTGGCCTTTCTCGGCTTGGCCTTCCTCGTGTCCACCACACCGGCTCAGGCCCAATCCCACGCCGCGGGGACCTGGCAGGGGACGTTCGTCACCGATGGTCCAAGCGGCACGATGAAGCTCGTGCTGAAGATGGATGGGGATCGGTGGAAGGTGGAGACCATGCTCGATGCCGAAGGAGCCCCGCCACCCGGTGAGGTTCGCGAGGTCGTCGTGGAGGAGGATGGCTTCTCCTTTGCCCAGATCTTCGGCGAATATGATGTCCTCTTCCGCGGGAACATCAACGGTGACACCATCGAGGGGACCATCGAGGCCTATCAAGGTGGGTCGATGGTCGGTTCCGGCGTGTTCGATCTCAAACGCCAGCCATAGGTTGTAGCACCTCTACTTGGACTGAAGGGGCGCCCCTACCGGAGCGCCCCTTCGGCATTCGGGAAGATGGGACTAGCGAGGAGGAGGCTCAGGCTTCCGGCTCATGGTCGTAACCATGATCGCACCTTGCTCGTGATCGGCACCGTACAAGACCTTGGCCTTGCTCGGTTGCAAGTACCTGATCTCCCAAATCTCTTCCGCGCGGATGTTTCGAAGGTCCTGGAGGTCGGGTTGTCTCAACTCGTCGATATAGAGGATGGCGGATGCTCCTTCTACCGCGCCGGGGACACCCTCGTTTCTCTTGCTCCTGACCACCCGCAGGAAGACTGGTCGGAGGCGCTGGACGGCCTCATACCCGTTGGTGATCTCGGGTTTCTCCGCTATCTCTTCGGCCGTGATGACGTAGCGATCGCGTTTCTGTGCCTCCGCGGGCCTGGCCGAGACCAACATCAGCCCCATGAAGAAGACCGCGAACAAGGGAAAGTGACGCATGAGAGGTACCTCCGTTTCCAGTAAACCGGTGACGAACCACCCGTAGGATGCGCAGAAACAGCAGTCCGGTCAACGGGCAGACCACCAGGGTCATCGCGCCGGGGCGTGTGAACCTCATTGGCGAGCATATCGACTATAACGGGCTGCCTGTGCTTCCGGTCGCCATCGATAGAGGTTTGGAGGTGACCTTCCGAGGTTCAGACGATTCGGTCATTTCCTGTGTCAGCCGCGATGAGAGGTTCGACCCGGTCCGCTTCTCCCTCAGTGAAACCATCGAACGCGGTCCTCCGGGACATTGGGGAAACTACGTTCGCGCTGCGGGGCAGGCGCTGTGCCGCGCGCGGGGCCCACTCCGCGGATTCGAGGCACAGATTGTGTCGTCTCTGCCGATCGCTGCCGGGCTGAGTTCGTCCTCTGCCCTGGTCGTCGGAATCGCGCTCGCCATCATTGCCGAGAACGGACTCGAGTTCGCGCCGAGGGAGTTGATGATTCTCCTGGCCGAGGCAGAGCGATACGTGGGGACGGCGGGAGGTGGAATGGACCAGGCGACGATTCTCGGCGGACGTCATGGTCACGCGCTCCACATCGGGTTCGATCCGTTGGTGCTTCTCCCCATCCCGGTTCCGGATTCATGGCGCATCGTTGTCGCCTCATCGCTGGTGCCGGCGGCGAAGTCCGGGGCAGCCCGGCGGGTTTACAACGCACGGGTGGAAGAGTGTCGCCAGGCACTCGCGGAAGTCGCGCGGACGCTTGGTGAGCCCGTCCCCGATTACGTGACCCTGCGGACGCACTGGGATACCAGCGTCCTGCTCGACGTCGGCAAAGGAGCCCTGGACGATTTGCACCATCGGCGTTTCCGCCACGTCCTGACAGAAGCGGATCGAGTGACCGGCGCCGTGGAGGCAATGCGACGATGTGACCTGGTGGGGTTCGGCCGACTCATGGTGGCATCTCAGGTCAGTCTGCGAGAAGACTACGAGGTGAGTTGTCCCGATCTCGACGAGCTGGTGGATTGCAGCTTGGCCGCAGGTGCCGCGGGAGCTCGGCTGACTGGTGCCGGGTTTGGTGGCTGCGTCGTTTCGTTGGTCGGGGAGGAGGAGTGCGACGCACTGCTGGACGAAATGTGGACGGAGTACTACCTCCCGCGAGGTCTGGCCGAGCAAGGTCGTTCCGAGGTGCTGTTCGTTGCTCGTCCGTCGGCTGGAGCGCGCGTCGAAGAGGTTACCGCGTAGACAACTAGACGCCCGCGGCGTTCGCCACGACCTCCCAGGCATCACGAAGCCAGACGACGACGGCCCTGAGGCCGACCAGCATCGTATCTCCTAATGCCTCCAGGATGCGTCCCACCGCCGAGCCATCGAGCCATCCAGTCATTACAGCGACCGCGAGGACAACCCCCGCCACCAGTCCGATGCGGATGAGAATCCGGGCGGCTTCGCGGAGGAACACGCTGACCACCAACACGAAGAGGGCGAAGATGACCGCCTGACCGAGCAGCGCGGATGGGATGGACAGGGATCCAGGATCGGGCATATCGCGCCTCAGGTCGTGACGCCCACGCGGGGGAGCGTCCGCAGGAGCCAGGCAGCCGCGACGAGCGCAATAGCAGTAAAGAGAAGACCCGAGCTGGTCCGTCCGTACAACAACGCCCCTGTGGCGAAGAGTGTGCTGTAGACGACGGCACAGCCCAAGAACCATGCAAGTAATCCCACGGAGACGCTCCCGGCAGGGACGTTCACTCCGACGTTCACGACCTTGTGCCAGGAACGTCCCATCGGTCGGATTTGGTCGTAGTACACCTGTAACTGTGCGCGATCGGTGGCCGGCGTCAGAAGCGTGACGCTGAGCCAGACCACCGTCGTGACGGCCACGCCGACCAGGAGAGCCACCGTGGGGTCGATCGGTGCGAACCCCAGCCGAGTGTGGATCAGATTGAAGTACACCGCGACGAGGAACGAGATGGCCATCCCTGCGATCTCGCTCCAGGCATTGATCCGCCACCAGAACCATCGCAACAAGTAAATGAGTCCGGTGCCGGCTCCGATCTGCAGCATGATCTGAAAGGCTTGAAATGCGTTTTCGAGCCAGAGAGAGACGACCGCCGCGAAGACAACCAGCATCACCGTGACGACTCGAGCCATGGTGACGTAGTGCCGCTCGGTTCGTGCAGGCTGCATGAAACGCCGATAGAAATCATCGACGATGTACGAGGCACCCCAATTGAGGTGTGTGCTGATGGTCGACATGTAGGCGGCGGCCAGCGAGGCGACCATGATGCCCAGGATCCCGTGTGGTAGGTAGACCAGCATGGCGGGGTAGGCCAGGTCGTTCCGAACGATGGAGGGATCGAGGTTCGGGAACTTCGTCAGGATGTCGGAGACGTCAGGATAGACGATGATCGAGGCCAGGGCGACAATGATCCAGGGCCAGGGCCGGAGTCCATAGTGGAGGATGTTGAACAGCAGGGTCGAGAGCAGTGACTCCTTCTCATTGCGTGCGGCGAGCATTCGCTGCGCGACGTACCCCCCTCCTCCAGGTTCGGCCCCAGGATACCAGGCACTCCACCATTGGACGGCCACCGGGACGATGAAGACCGCAGCCGCTGTTCGCCAATCTCCAAAGTCGGGCAAGAGGGAGAGCTTGCCTACCACCTCGGGGTGGGAGAAGAGCCCTGAAAGACCACCAACCTCCGGGAGTGAGACGGCGTAGTAAGCGGCCGCAAACGACCCAATCATGGCAATGGTGAATTGGATGGCGTCCGTCAAGACCACTCCGCGCAACCCGGCACTGGCGGCGTAGAGGGCCGTCAAAGCACTGGCAACCAGCACCGTGGTGTACTTGTCCACCCCGAGCAGGACGCCGGCGATCTTGATGGCGGCGAGGTTGACCGACGCCATGATCATCGCGTTGAAGAAGAGGCCGAGGTACACGGCGCGAAAGCCACGGAGAAAGGCGGCGGGCTTGCCGGAGTAGCGGAGTTCGTAAAACGCGATGTCCGTGAGTGCGTCTGACCGTCGCCAGAGTCTGGCGTAGAAGAACACCGTGCACATTCCAGTGATCAAGAAGGCCCACCAGACCCAGTTCTGGCTCACCCCTCCGGAGCGAACCAGATCGGTCACCAGATTCGGTGTGTCGGTCGAGAACGTGGTTGCAACGAG
This sequence comes from Gemmatimonadota bacterium, assembly GCA_003246755.1. Lineage (GTDB taxonomy): Bacteria > Gemmatimonadota > Gemmatimonadetes > Gemmatimonadales > GWC2-71-9 > SZUA-320. The sequence goes on from QKDC01000139.1 coordinate 35,235, forward strand.
AGAGACACCGAGCAGCCACCAGGGTAGGGAACGCCCAGATAAGAAGAACTCCTGCCGGCCTTCTCCAGCACGCCGGCTCACGGCGAGACCGATAGCGACGGTGAGCAAAGCGTAGATCGCCACCATCATCCAATCGAGGCCGGTCAGCTGCATGAAATCCGCTCCACTGCCAGTAGGGCGGCTCGTACTCCATCCCGATCACCGGGGTGTGTCAGCCCCATCCATCTATCCCCACCGGGAATCACCTGGACGGGGACTCCTGCAACGTTCGCGAGTTCACTCACAGCGTCGGGCAGTCGGAACTCCGCGGCCAGGAGATCATCTTCGCGATCGAGAAACCGCTGGAGGGCTTCCTCGAGCAGGGAATAGACCGGAGGGGTCAGCGCCCAGCAATTCATCGAAACGAGCTCGCGACCCGTGAAACTGCGACCGCCTTTGCCATCGAACCCGGTGAATCCCGTTTCCCCCGCTGAGATTCCAGTCACTTCGACAAGGCTCTCCACGGTACCGTCAGGCTTTTGCGAAACAATCGCACGGGAAACGGGGCCGGATGGGGGTGTGGTGTCGCCAAGCCGATATCCCACCAGCGCGATGGCAGGGTGGCCGGGTTCCGTGGATGCCAGGAAATCGCGGGCGGCCTGGAAGGCATTGGGGCCGTAGTAATCGTCGGCGTTCACCACGACGCATGGGCCGGACACCAGGGGTAGGGCCGTGAGGAGGGCATGAGCCGTCCCCCACGGTTTGACTCGTCCGTCGGGTGGCGTGTGACCCTGCGGGAGGCGATCCATCCGCTGATGGACATACACAATCGGACCGCCCAGCTGCTGGTCCCCGTGATGCGACCGGATGGTGTCTTCATCCTCCGGAGCGATCACGAACACGCAACCGACAGCCCCTGCCAGGTGGGCATGTCGAAGGGAATAATCGGAGAGGATCTGCCCCGACGGCCCAACGGGTTCGAGTTGCTTTCTGCCGCCAAAACGTGTTCCCAGCCCCGCGGCGAGGACAACAAGGGTCCAGGCGTCCGCGGGTATGGGCGGCTCTGTGGGCAATCGATGGGACCGGAGGCTACGGTTTCGGGATGTACATGATGTGGGCTTTCGGGGTTCCCGAATACATGATCCAGGGCACTCCCACACCCGGTCTGTTGAGGATCCCGGTCGATTCGGGTGTGGCGCCGGGGATGTACACGGTATGAAGCGGCCGCGCTCCGACGATGCTTCCGGTCTCATGGTCGTACGACGTCCCGGTCAGGGAGGACAGAGCAGCCGGTAGCGTGGGCATCTTCAACTTCCCATGCTCCACCTCGGCGAAGCGTACGGTGTCCACCAAGTCCCCCGTCACTCCCATCGACCGCAGTTCCCGTCCGCGAGCCATGAAGGGATCCATCGATTCGTGATAGCAGGCCACATGGAACTGCGGGGAGCCCGGCGCGCTCGCGAGGCAGACCATATCGCCGGTTCCCTCGCGAAGTTTCACGAACGTCCCGGCCGCGTCGTATCCCCATACGGTTGCGGTGGGACGAACGCCCTCCGGCAGCGGAAGGACGGCCGACGCGATCTGCTGATCAGGCGGGAGGACCTTTGTCTCGGCGCTTTGCGCGTGGAGGGGAGTGATGGCGAGGACGCCAGCCAGAGGTATGGCAAGATAGGGTCGCATGGGTCTCATCTCAGGGGTTTAGGGTGTCAGGACCTCCATGACGGTATCTTGAACCCCGACGAATCGCAACGGAGGAACCGTGGCCAGCCGTGCCTCTGACGTGCGTGCCGATGTCCGAAGGTCTGCCGATCCCGTTCGCGCCAAGCTGGCAAAGGGCTACTTCAAGACGGGGCCCGGAGAGTATGGGGAGGGTGATCGGTTTCTGGGCCTCAAGGCAGCCGATCTCCGCCGTGTCGCGGCAACTTACCGCGACCTCCCCCTCCCAGAGGTTGAACGACTCCTGGCCTCACCTTGGCACGAAGATCGAGCGGCGGGTCTCCTCATCATGGCTCACGCGTACGCCAAGGCCGATGCGAAGGGTCAAACCGCCATCTATCGGTGTTACCTGGCACACACCGATCGCGTCAACAACTGGGATCTCGTGGACATGTCTGCACCACACATCGTGGGGAGGCATCTCGCCCACCGGAGCCGAAGGACCCTCTACCGCCTCGCTCGCTCGGGAAATCTTTGGGAACGCCGCATCGCCATCATCTCAACGTTCCACTTCATTCGAGATGGCGAGTTCGATGAGACCCTGGCTTTGGCCGGACTTCTTCTCGGCGAAGAGGAAGATCTCATCCACAAGGCCGTCGGGTGGGCACTGCGCGAGGTGGGTAAGCGGGACCGCGGTGTCCTGGAGGCGTTTCTCGACGCGCACGCCGAGCGGATGCCCCGGACGATGCTTCGGTACGCCATCGAGCGATTCCCGCAGCGGCTCAGGAAGCGGTACTTGGCCCGTCGCCGATTGCGCTAGGTGGGAGGTCGCCGTTGGCCCACGCCGGGGCGCCCTCCAAACCGGGTTGCCGGATTCCGGACACCCTCCGGGAGCTTCGACCACTGAAAGGGCGTTAGAAGACTCCGGACCTCGTCCAACGCCTTGGCCAGGTGGGTTCGCATCTCCTGGAGTCTCGGCTGAAGGATCTGGGCCATCTGCCGGAAGTCGGGGTTGGCGCCTGCCTTCTGGAGTTCCTCGCTGATGGCAGTTGCGAGGGAGAGATTCGTCGCGGCGAGTGAGTCGCGGATCCTCTCCAGTTGAGTGACCTGCCGCTCATCGAGCAGGAGCGTATCCCGCATGTCGAGCGCCGCCGCTGCCGGATTGGGCATGATCGCGTTCAATCTGGTCAACAGTTCATCCGGATTCCCAGCCGCCCGGGCCATGTCGGCAAAGGCGCCGCCTCCTGGGCCATCACCACCGCCGGCACGCCCCCCACCGGCGCCTCCAGCGAGGCCGCCCCGCCCGCCACCGCGTAGACCATCCACCGCCGCTCGCCCACGATCCGGACCGATGGTCATTCGGACCTGGATGCCGATCTGGAACGGTGAGCGGAGTGCATTGGCCCCACTGCCCGTGGCACCGAATCGCTCATTGACCGAGTACTGGAACGCACGAGTGTCGCGATCGAACCCGGTCACGTAGAGCAGGGTTGGGTCAGGCCTGAGGGTCAGTCCCCATCCCTTGGCGTCCTCCGCTCCGTGAACCAACTCATCCACGCCACGGAGCATGTTGACCGTCGTGAGTGACATGGCGAGACGCCTGCCGAGACCAAGGATGTTGGGGCGCCAATTGAGCTGAAGATCGAACGTGCCCTGCCAGGGACCCGTGCACGAGTTTCTCGCGGCGACCACTCCAATCTGGCTTCCGAGACAGGAGGAGATCCCGCCGCTCGAGCTTGCCAGCAAACGCTCCATGCTCTCGGCAACGGACGATCCACTTCCCCCGGGGAAGACGAACGCGCGATCGTTTCGCGATCCATCGCCGTTGATGTCCGATCCGACCATCGGGGTGAACGGCGATCCCGACATCAGGCGCCCGATACCCGTGAGTTCAAGGGACACTCCGAACGGGTACGTGATGGTGGCGAGGAACGAATGTCGGCGCTCGAAGTCGCTTCGCGCCCATTCCCGCACGTTTGGATCTCCAGCGGTCGTGGCGCCCGAGAACCCGTCGCCCCCTCCGCGGGAACTCGACAGCTGGTCTCGAGAACGCTGCCAGGTATACGACCCCTGCAGTTGGATACCGCGACGGGTAAACCCGCCGAGTGAGACGGTGAACTGCTCAGACTGAGATGCGAGATCGGAGCGTGTCTCCAGGATCTGACCAAATCGCGAGTCGATGCGTGACCCCGTGAAGCGGACCGCGCCGCTGGCAGGATCGATGTCATCGAGACTGACGTACACGGGACGGCTTCCTTCCTGGGTGAGTTGGAACTGCGGAGCCGACAGGAGATTCAAGTCGGTGAAGCCATACTGGCTGACCCCACGGGCAAGGGAACCGCTGACTGAGAGCCGGAGCAGGTTGGTGAGGTTACGCTGGAGACTGAGCGAACCACGCCACGATCTTGGCGCGGCGTAGTCGTCCGCGAAGAGGACGACCGTTCGAGCAGGCGCACGAGGAGCCGGTCCCCCGAAGCCGAGACACGAAGTGGGGATGTTGGCCTGGTCGGCCCCATAGGCCGTCCAATCCGGGATTGGTACTCCGGCTCCGATACAAGAGATCTCCGCCTCGGTGGATTCCAGTCCCGGAGCTGCCTGGGCCGACGCCACGAGGTTCGCCGGGATGGGGGAGCGGAATTCACCGATTCCCCCGCGCAGGATGAGTGTTGGGGCGCGGCCGACGCCGAAACCCTCTCCCCGCGTGTTTGGATTGCTCGCCCCGATGTTCCAGGTGAACCCCATACGTGGACTCACATGCCATTCGCTGGGCAGGGCGTCCGTGCGTCGACCGAAGACCGAGTCCACCACCGGGTTGTATTGCGGGGTTCCCGAGAACCTGGATCCTTCGACCCGGATCCCGTACGTCAGTTGGAGTGGTCTCGACGCGTACCAGACATCGCCCAGGTAGGCGGCATAGTCGAATGCTGTCGAGTTCCGCTCCGTAGGATTCAGAGTTCGGCGGAACGATGCGGGACGATTGGCTTCGAAGTCGGCCAGGGAGTTATAGGAGAAGGTCCCAAAGACGTTTCCGGTCTGGCTGTTGGTGGACCGACTCGACCGAAACACGACACCGAGCTTGACGCGATGCTGACCGGTACCGGGGATCCAGGACAGCTCATCCGCGATATCCAAGGTCTTGGACCTGGAGGTCTGTATCGCCTGGCCGCCACCAAAACCGAGGGTGGTCACTCCCTGGGTGCCGTCCGGCAGGTCGGACGCGATCTGAACCCGTCCGCCCGGCAGCTGCGTGAACGGTGTGTTGTTTCGACTCGATCCGGAGAGATACACCCGACCCTCATTGAGCAGGCTTACGCCGAAGCGAGAGGTCATGGTCGCCATCCCCCCGCCACCAGAGTTGGTGTTTGACCCCCCTGTCTGGGGGAGGGCAAGCGATCCCACGCGGGTCGGATCGATGACGGTACCGCGCCAATCTCCTCGAAGCGTCATCGTGTGGGCATTGCCGAGGAGATAGTCGAATCGCATCATCCCCGAATAGCTGTTGCGGTCCCTGTTGTCGATGGCGGGGACGCTGAGCGGGTCAATCCCGGCGGATGACACCAACGCCATGAATCGGCCTACGGAGTCGGGACTGACTCCAAGTCGTGGCAAGTCGGTGGGGGTCGCCGAAAGCAGATTGGGTTGAGGGTCGTTGCGGACCTGGGCCAGGCCGGAAGCAAACACGAACAGCCGATTACGTGCGATGGGACCACCCAAGCCGCCACTCACCTGGTGCTGGGTGAACGCATCGCCAAAGGGTGATGTCTCATCCCCGGTTTCGATGGCGAGGGCATCGTCTCGCAACACGTAGCCGCTCGATCCCTGCACGACGTTGCTGCCACCACGTGTGGTGGAGGAGATGAGGCCTCCGGAAAAGCCGCCTCGAGAGACATCGAATGTGCTGGTGATGACGCGAGTACTCCGAACGCCATCCGGCGGAATCAACCCGCTGCCGAAGAGCAACCCATCGAGGGTGATGGCATTCGCGTCGTCCCGCTGTCCCGCTACCGAGAACGCGTTGGCAGTCGAATCGCTCCCGGGAATGCCCAGGATGCCTGGGACCAAGGTGGCGAGAAGATTGACGTCAGCGGTCTCGATGGGGAGACGAGAAACGAGGTCAGGTGTGAGCAGCCGTTCGGTCGACCCGGGGGTCGGCCGCTCGGGGATCTGAACGGCTCCGCGACGGGCGGTGACCTGAAGCTCATTCAGGGTGACCGCTCCCTCGGTGAGTTGGACATTCCAGACCAACCGATCTTCGTCTTCGTAGCGCTGGAGGAGAGCTTGACGCGGCGATAGGCCAATGGCGCGGGCCGTCACCCGGTACTGACCGCCCCCATCGGGGAACAGGATGGTATAGCGACCCCGGGCATCGGTGCGGGCCGAACGACTGATCTGGGTTTCGAGAGAGACCGCATCCACCACGGCATCGGCCACGGGGGTACCATCGGCGGTGGTGACCACGCCAGTGATGATATCAGTCGTGAGTCCGACCTGACCGTACAGACCGCTTGCTGGCAGTGAGGTCACGGCGACAACGATCAGGAGGCGTTTCAGGACTGCGAGCGATCGTGTCATGCCGCCTGCACGAGAAGAGACACCCTCACGTACGTCCGATCAATAGACTCCGTTGGGCAGGAATTGTTAGCCGGGTCGGCCGCTACAGTTTCTCATAGGTGCATCCGCGTTCTTGTGTCAGGCCAATGAGAAGGGTGTGTGCCGGGACCAGTTTGACCTCTGGAAGGAAACCGTCAATCAACTCACTCCGCACCGCGGGCACCTCTTGTTTGGTCATCCCCGCGATCCACTCCGAGATTCCGTTGAGTGCGTTGTTGCATTGCCAGAAAATGGTGCCTCGCCGTCGCAGTGACGGGACCTGATACTCCGCTGGCCAATTCTCCGGTGGCGGGTCGGCTGCGAAGACATTCCTGACCGCCCATTCTCCGGTTGCGGGATCCCTCACCTCCCAGTGTTTCCCGAGTTCATACTTGGCCCAGAGGGCGTCATTGGCATTGATGGGGAACCCACTGCTGGCAATGCCCACCACGGTGTTGACGTCCGGATACCTGAGTCCGAAGACTTCTTCGGCGCCCTTCAGGTAGTTCCCGACCACATGGAGAAGTCCATCGACCCCCCCGAAGTCGAAGACCTGTTTGTGCCTCCCCGTCAGCCCGTCGAGCCAGGACAAGTCCCATTCGGCTGAGTGGGCGAGGTTCGTCGGTCCGGTTTGCGCCATCGTGTGGCGGGCCCCCAAGGCACTGAGCCCGGCGGCGGCCCCTGCGACCTGAAGGAAGGCGCGCCGTCCGGGTGATGCTACGGTGTCGTTGTCCATGCCCAATCTCCGTGATAGATGGCTTGAGTCATTCGATGCCCCTCGAGGCCGGATCCTCGCGCACGGAGACCGTACCGCGGACGCGTCTCCCCCCTACGGTAATAGTGACTCGATAGGTTCCCGCCGAAGCCTCCTGCCCGAGGGTTGGACCACCGAAGGGTCCGAAGCCACCCCCCTCCCCGGGTGTGGGCCGCGGTGCGTCGGGATCGGGGTTGAATCGGAGATTCCAATAGAAGCGGTTGATGCCCTGATGCGCGTCGATCTCCGCGGTGAAGCGTCCTTCTCCTTCGAGGGGAGTCACTTCGATCGCCACCTTCCCTGTGGGAGCGGCCTTGAGGAAGAAATCAATCGTCGCAGAGTTGGTGAGATCCGCAGGGGAATTCATCGGCTCCCGTTGCGTGATCGTCAACGGGTTCTTGGCGGCGAAGTACATGTGGCCGCGGGTGGCCCCACGACTGACACCATGCCATTTGGTCGCAGTCTTGTTCTGAAAGAGATGAACGTCCTTAGCCAAAATCATTGGGGTCAGCTGCTGCAAGGGGCCGAGGTCGTCGAGAATCCAGATGCTCCGGCCGTGCGTCGCCGCGACGAGATCACCATCCCTGGGGTGCACCACCAGATCGTGAATGGCTACGGTCGGGAGACCGGTCATCAGGCGGTGCCAGGACGCACCGCCGTCGATCGAGACGTGCGCGGCGAACTCGGTCCCGACGTAGAGAAGATTCGGATTCCTGGGATCCTCTTCGACCACGTACACAGGGGCGTTTGCCGGCAGGTCCGAGGAGAGGCTCGTCCAGGTCCTTCCATAGTCGGTCGTCCGGTAGAGATAAGGTCGGAAGTCGTCCCGACGATGGTTGTCGAATGCCACGTAGGCCGCCGCAGCGTCATAGCGAGACGCCTCCACCCTGCTGATCCAACTCCCCGGTGGCACCCCCTGCACATTGCCGCTCAGGTTGGTCCAAGTCCGACCGCCATCGCGCGTGAGTTGCAGGTTGCCATCATCGGTCCCGGCCCAGAGCACTCCACTGGTGACAGGGGACTCGGCGATGCTGATCATGGTCGCGTGGGTCTCGGCGCCGGTGATGTCGCTCGTGAGTCCACCCGTTGCGGGGTCGGTGAGGTGTGGTGCGTTGGTGGAGAGGTCCGGACTGATGATGGTCCAGGTGTCCCCTCGATCGGTACTCTTGAAGAGGTAGTTGCCGCCGAAGTAGAGCGTTCGGCTGTCGTGGGGCGAGAGGATCAGCGGCGCACTCCAATTGAAACGGAACGCAGGAGAGGGCAGGCGGGAGGCAGGTCCGTCGTAGTCAGGAAGAATCTCACCGAAATTGAGTATTGTGGCGGCGGTGGGTGAGATCGACTTGCCGACCTGCCGAAAGACCGCATCGAGACGGCGTAGCCGACCACCTTGTGCCTCCGTGTAGACGGTGCGCCAATCGTTGGGATCGACGGTGGTGTGGAACCCATCACCTGAATGGAACTTGAACCAGTGGTCGTTCAGGATCCCGTTGACGTCTCGACTGTTGCTCGGTCCGCCCCAATTGCCGTTGTCCTGCAGCCCACCATACACCCAATAGGGGTCGCGGTTGTCCATCGTAACCGCGTAAAACTGCCCGATATCCATGTTGTTGAACATCTGGAAGGTCTCACCCCGATCGTAGGTGGCGTAGGCACCTTTGTCGTTCCCCACGTAGAATCGGTCGCTTCCTGCCGGATCGACCCACAGGGCATGGAAATCCCCCGAGATACCCTCCAGTGAACGGCTGAATGTCCGTCCACCATCCTCCGAGACCTGGGCGCTGCCTGCGAGCACATAGACCCTGTTACTCTCGTTCGGATCGATGAAGATGTGGCTGTAGTAGAAGGGGCGGTTGTTGTAACGACTGAGATAGCTCCACGTCGCCCCACCGTCCTCGGACCGGTAGATGCCGGTTCCCAGCTTGCTCATGTCCCGGTAGTCCGGATTGACCCGGCCCCCGACTCGCTGCTGCGGCTGAAAACCGTGCTCGACGATGGCGACCAGAATTCGAGGATCCCGCCGAAAGACCGAGAGTCCGATCTTCCCCGTCTCACCCGTGGGGAGTCCGCGGGTCAGTTTGGTCCACGTCTCCCCGCCATCCGTAGATTTGAAGATGCCGCCGTGAGCACCACCGCTCAAGAACTGATGGGGTTGCCGGATACGTTCCCACATGCCGACGTAGAGAACCGATGGGTCAGTCGGGTCCATGACCAAGTCGCTGGCACCGGTACGACCGTCGCTGGGCAGACCCTGGGTCAGGTGATGCCAGGTCTTCCCTCCATCGGTGGTTTTGAAGACCCCGTGGTCACCGGAGTGTCCCCACAGGTGGCCTTGGGCTGCGACATAGACGATGTCGGGGTTCGTGGGGTGCGTGACGACTTCACTGATGTGATGGGTTCCTTGGAGCCCCACGTTGGTGAACGTCTTCCCGCCGTCCGTTGACTTGTAGACGCCATCGCCCCAGGCGACGCTGTTCCGAACGCACGATTCCCCGGTCCCGACCCACACGATGTCGGGATTCGGCTGGAACACGGCGATGTCGCCGATGTTGGCCGTCCCGTAACCGGTGAAGATCGGCATCCACGTAGTGCCCGCGTTCGTCGATTTCCACACCCCACCCGAGGCGGCACCGACATAGACGATCGCCGGATTGGCCTCCACGGCTTCGATGTCCGTGACGCGTCCCGACATGTTGGCAGGGCCGATATTCCGCCACCGGAGATCACCAAAGAGTCCGGCCGGGTCTTGCGCGTGAGCGACCGGTACCTGGAGGGCCAGCAGGGTCGTGGTAAGGAGGACCAGGAGTCGTTTCATGAGAGTCAAGGATTCAGAGTGATGCAACATCCGGTTCATGAGGCACCTCCAGTAAACCACGCCCGCCAGTTGGCCGCCAGGTGCAAGCCTGCGCCCAGGGTCCCCAGCAACACACCCACCGAGATCAGTGGCCGGTCGAGAGTACCGAGTGGAGACTCGAGGAAGAATGAAGCCGTGAAGATCGTGGGCGTGAGGGCGAGGATGATCGAACCGGACTGCTGCAGGCGTTCCTGTCCCGCCGGTGCGGGTTGGAGATGGATCGCCAGGAGTCCGTTGATCAAGGCCGCAAACAGCAGATAGATGTGGGACGACCGATAGAGCGTATGCACCACGAGGTCTTCGTCGTAGACGCTCGGGAGGAAGAACTTCATATAGATCCCGGTCATGGCGAACACTGCCAGGAAGGCCATGGCAACGAGCTTGTGCGCGCTGTTCATTCTCGTACTCACTCCGGCGCGAGGGCAAAGAGGGTTGGGGATGTACTGCACGACGATAAAGAATACGTTAGAGCGGGCCCGGGACCATAACCAGGAGCTTTTCATGGAACGCCGTCACTTCCCCATCACGTCAACCATGCTCGTCGGGATCGCCCTCTTGGCGGGCTGTAATGCAGCGCCCCCCCCGGACGCTCCCGAGGCCCTACTCGGTCGCTGGGACTTGACGGTGACCGATAGTGCCGAATCCTGGCCACTTTGGCTCGAACTCACCAATGACACCATGCTCTCGGGCCGCTTCCAGCCACGAGGAGGTCATGCCCTCCCGATCGAGGATATCGTCCTGGAAGGTACGTCGCTGGCCTTTGGAATTGCGGAAAGAGAGTTGCACTTCGAAGCGGGCCTCGAGGATTCGGTCCTCTCAGGCACCGTCACCGACATGTACGGAGGACCGTTCCGCTTCACGGGTGTCCGGGCACCGACGCTGGAGCGGACCGTGGAACCCGAATGGGGAGAGGAAATCGATCTCCTGGCCGACGGACTCGAAGGGTGGGTGGTTCGCCGAGCGGAGAATGGCTGGTCCTTCTCCGATGGAATCCTGAACAACAGTGCCCCGTCGAGCGACCTCATCAGTCGCCCGCACTTCACGGATTTCCGACTCCATGTGGAGGTCAATGTGCCTGCGGAGGGTAACAGCGGCATCTACCTCCGTGGGCGTCATGAGGTCCAGGTACAGGATGACTTCGGCAACGAGCCACAGAACCGTCGGATGGGGGGAATTTACGGGCAGGTGACGCCGACCGTTCTTCCGGCGAAGCCCCCTGGAGAATGGCAGACTTTCGACATCACCTTGATCGGCCGCCGAGTCACGGTGGTTCTCAACGGGGTGACGATGATCGAGGACGCCGAGATTCCGGGGATTACCGGCGGAGCCCTCGACAGCGATGAAGGCGCACCGGGCCCCATCATGTTGCAGGGAGATCACACCGGCATCCAGTACCGGAATATTCGCATTACCCCGGCACGCTAGGAGGTGACGGGTGGGTTACTCTAGGATCGAGAGGTCCATACTCGAACCCGAAATGACCGCCTGATTCGCGAGGATGCCCACAATCGTGCTCCGGACACCCTCGGCAGCCGTACAGGCCACCGGTGTTCCTTCGGTGACACTCTTCAGGAAATCCGCGAGCGCATAGTAGAGTGAGGGGTAGGGCAACCCGACTCCGTCCTTGAGCCTCCCCTGGGCGGCCAGTTTGGTGGCATCCGCGACCAGAATGATCCCCTCGTCCTGAAAGAACTGCTGTCGAGTCGCATAGACCTCCCAGCCCTGGGTCGGGGCGTCCACTTCCTTGAAGAGCCATCCGTGTGAGTCGGCGAGTTTGATGGCGGCGTTCGACCCATGGAACACCTCATAACGACCACCAAAGGAGTTGGCCAATGTCGCTTCATAGTGGAAGGACGGCCCATCGTCCCACGCAACATCCACGTGAACGGTATCCGGTACTTTTCGGCCGTCACGATGAAACCGGACTCCGCCTGCACCGTGGGCACTACTCGGGGAGGTTCCACGGAACCACAGGGCCACGTCGAGCTGGTGAGATCCGATTTCACCCGCGAGGCCAATGGATACCTCGGGGTCGAGTCGCCAATTCACGGCGGCCGCCCCATCCGCTTCGGTGGAGGGGAACCGCCAACTGGTCTTGTGATGGTAATGACCTCCCATCGAAATGAGGTTGCCGAGCTCGGTCTGAAAGAGCGGTTGGGCGCGACGGTAGACCGGGTTGGATCGTGCCTGGAAGCCGGCATGCACCACACGGGAGCTGGCGCCCGCAGCCCCTGCGATCGCCTGACAATCTTCCACCGTCGCGGCTACCGGGGCTTCGCAATAGACGTGACGCTCGGCGGCGATCGCGGCTTCGACGATCTCGCGGTGCAGGTGGGTCGGTGTGGCCACAAACACCGCTGGGATGTCCTCCATGTCGAGCACGGCTCGGAAGTCCTCCACTGCTTGAGATCCGGGGGCGCGAGCCTGGGCGCTACTCAGCCTTGAGGGACTCGTGTCACAGACCGCGCCGATGGTGACATCGGGGAGTTTCTGGAGTTCGGTGATGATTGCACGGCCTTGCCGACCGGCCCCGATAAGTCCGACACGCACTGGTTCCACCAACCTGACGGGTGCCAGGTCGAGTGTTCGAGGAAGGAGCGAGATCCCTGCAAGCGCGCCGGCGGTATCCGCCAGGAATGCCCGGCGACTCTTCGACACTCGTCGTCCCTACGCGAAAGACACGGACCACTCAGGTCCGAGGTTGGGGGGCCGTGTTCCCAGCACCAGCGCGGCGGTCGACCACGCATCGGCGAGGGTCGCGGTGGGCCCGACCACCGCTACACGACGCGGGGCGGGGATGACGGCTTTCGTCCGGGGGTCTCGTGTCGGATTGGGGTTGTCTCGCCACGCCGCCGACACCGAGAGAGCCTGATCCTGAAGAAACACGTTCGATCCGCTCCGAGGTTCGCTCAGGCTCACCCCCCACCCAGCTCCACCGGGTTGGGTACCGATGCCGAGTGCGCTGCTCGTCCCCCCGTGCAGGAAGGCGGACTCCACGGCGTGTTCCCGGAGGACACTGGCCGCACGATCGAGAGCGAACCCCTTGGCGATACCCCCAAAGTCGAGAGCGATCCCGGTCCCACGAAGGGTGATCGTGGAGTGATCCTCATCCAGGTCCAGGTCGGCCATCGCTCTTCCTCCCGAAGGATCGAACGCGCCGTCAGAGGCGTGGCAGACGTCACGTGCCGAACGCATCAAAGCGAAGGTGTCCCGATCGACGCGGACGCTGGATCCGGGTTTGGAACGCCGGAGATGGGTCAAGAGACTCGAGGAGGAGAAGCGATTGAACCGCTCGTGGCACCAGCGGATCTCCTCAAGGGCGAGTTCTCCAATACTGCGAAGCCAAGTTGGGTCTCCTTGATCGCCGAGGATCAATTCGAAACGCGTACCCATGGCCTCGTGGGCGAGTGCGATCAGAGTCTCTTGACCTTTCGGGTCCGAGGGTTGTAGGCAAAGGCTCCACCTTCCCACATCGACCGCGCGGCGAGATCAACGATCACCATGACCTTGGTACCGAGTTCCACTGTGCTCGCTGTCGGTGTGCGCGTCCGGATCGCCCGGAGCCACTGCCGACGGAGCTCATCTTGGTCGTCTCCGTGATCTTCCCCCACAATGGTCTGCTCGTCGAGTTCGTCGGCGTAAAGCCGCTCGGGACGCAGGACGGCGTTTCGGCCGCCCACAAACAGATTGCCCTTGTGTCCTCTGATCACCGTTTGCAACCCGAGCTCGTTGGCCGTCGAGCCGGCCACGATCATGGTGTGCTCCCCTTCGAACTCAATGGTCAGGTTCACTTGGTCGTGGTTTTCCATCGCCTTGTCGACATAGTGCCCCCCCGAGGCGATCACTCGAACCGGCCAACCCATGTTCAGGGCCATGACCAGCGGGGTGATCTGATGCACCAGAAGATCGCCGATGATGCCCGTGGAATACCGCTTGTACCGGCGCCAGCGAGCGTAGACTTCGGGATCCCACTTGGCTTTGCCGGACGGTCCACACCAGGCATCCCAGTCGAGGTTGACACCGGGTTGCCAGGCGGGATCGATACCATAGTAGAGCCACTCACCATCCTTGGAGTTCCGGCAATAGCTCGTCTGGCTCCACACCGGTTTTCCGATGGCGCCATCGGCAATGAGGCGTTGGGCCTCGCGATAACTCGCGATTGTGACGAACTGGGTGCCGACATTGATGATGGTACCGGGGTTCGCGCGCTGCACATCCCAAAGTCGCAGCGCGTCCTTGAGATGAAGCGTCATCGGCTTTTCGACATAGACGTCCTTGCCGGCGGCCACGGCATCTTCCGCCATCTTCGCGTGCCAGTGTTCGGGGGAGGCAATCAGGACACCGTGCAGGTCAGTGCGTGCCAGGAGGTCGAGGTAGCGTCGGTAGGTGGCCGGTGGCGCTCCTTGGACGTCCTCCACCTTCTTGCTTGCCGCGTCGAGTCGCGGTTGGCAGACATCGGCCAGGGCCTCTATTCGAACCGGTTCGCCCTGATCCCGGGCCAGGCGGAGGAACGCATCGACGTGTCCGGTCCCCATCCCACCCGTCCCGATTACGCCGATCCGGAGAGCCTCACCCTGTGCCAACGTGGCACGCGGCACAGCGTTCGGTAGCGGACGAGGGTCAGCAAAGACCTCGTCGACCGGGAGGTGGGCAAAGAGGCCAGTGGCGGTCGCCGCGCCCACTGTTCGTTGCAGGAAGTCACGACGGGATCTCGAGTCACTCATGCTCAGTCTCCTTGCTCGTCCCGGTCTCCAGGTGCAGAAAACTCTTCGCGCACCCGCTCCAGGAGGGCCTTGGTCCTGCGGATCCCTTCACGTTCCGAGAGTCGATCGCCTTCGTACTCGATACCGACCCAGGAATGGAAGCGGGCGTCGAGGACGATTCGCAGTAGTCGTCGGTAGTCCTTCGTCGTCTCGTTGCCATCGCTGTCAAAATCATGGGACTTGGCACTCACCGCCTTGGCCCAGGGCATCATCTCCTGGACACCTTGGTACCGATCGTACTCGTAGAAGTTTCCGAAGTCAGGCAGGGTTCCGCACCGGGGATGGTCGACCAGCCGCATCACCCCGGCGAGCCAATCACCGTGTGACGAGAGTCCGCCGTGATTCTCCACAATGACGTTGATACCGCGGTTGTCGGCGTACTCGCACAACCGGCGGAGGCCGTCGGCCGCCAGCTTCTGCTGCTCCTCGAACGACCCCTCACTGGCTGCGTTCACCCGGATCGTAGCACACCCCAGCAAACGGGCTGCTTCGACCCATTGGTGATGGTTTTCGACGGCTTGGATCCGTTTGCCAGTGTCCGGATCGCCGATCCGGCCCTCGGCGTCACACATGATCAGGTGCTGATAGACACCGTTATCCTGCGCCCGTCGGTTCATCTCCGACAGATAGGCGACATCGGTCGCCTTGTCTTTGAAGAAGACATTGACGTATTCCACCGCGTCGATGCCGAACTCCTCACGCGTGACGCGCGCGAAGTCGAGATGGTCGATCGTCTCGTCAAACAACTCTTTGTGGAGAGACCACTGGGCAAGCGAGATGCTGAACAACGGCGCCGGTGATGCGGTCAGGGCCGCCACGGACCCGATCGGTCCATCAAGCACCCGAGCCATGCTGGCGGCCGTGAGTGCCGCGGTACCATGAAGCAGGAATTCTCGACGCGTAGGATGTGACGGCATGGGCCTGCTCCAGAGGGCGGGTCTTTCCAACCATAGTCCTGATGGATTGTGGTGTCTAGCGGGGCGTCCGCGGGTTCGGAGTGGTCTTGGGGCCGAGAGGTTCCTACCTTGGGCGCATCGGTTCTCGGCGGGGGTGTCATGGTACACCCCAGCCCGGATCTCATCTCTTGCCCCATGCATTGGAGGCGGTTCTGAGCGCACGACTCGGGGTATCCTCCTGGTCACTCCCGGCAACGGATTCGGGGTGGGTAGATCTGTTGCGACATACGGGGGTCGGAGGGCTGGAACTGGCACTCGATCCGGTCCGTGAGGGGCGGAGTGACTTGTCCACCCTGCGTGATGGGCTTGCCGGCTTGCCGATCACCATCCTCTCCGCAATGATGGTCGTCGGGGCGAAGGACGTGCTCGATGACCTCGGTCCCGGCACACTCGTCCCCGACGCGCTCTGGACCGAGACACTCAAGGCCGCCGAGATCAACGCAGGTCTCGCGTTCGATCTGGGGCTTCCGTTGGTGACCCTCAGGGTCTTGCCACGACCTGTACGCGGTGGCATGTCCGCCAGGGACGCACTGATTGATAGGATCCGACGCTTGGCAGCGCCATTTCTGGGACGGGGAATGGCGGTCGCGCTCGAGGTCGGTGGAGAAAGCACCGACGCCATGATCGGCCTGCTCATCGATCTTGGTAGGCCCGGAATTGGAGTCAGCTTTGACCCCGCGGATATGATCATCCACGGGGCGGGTGACCCGGTGGAAGCGCTGGATCTGTTGTCCTCCTACGTTCATCAGATTCGGATCCGCGACGCCACCGCTCCAGTGGACTCCGGTGCGAGAGGGGCTGAGGTGGCGGTGGGTGATGGTGTCGTGGATTGGGGAGCGTTCTTCGATGTGATCCGTAGCGGTCGACTCTCCGTGCCGATGGTGATCACGCGTGAGATAGGAGACACTCGTGTGCCGGACATCAAGGCAGCCGCGGCGCTTGTCCGGGCCTTTGGGATCGAAGGGATCACGGCTCACTAACGACGCACGACCGTTCACCTTATGGTTCCCGACACATGTCCACTTTCAAGCGATCAAACATGACAAGTTCTCGTCTCGGCGTTGGCTTCATCGGCAGTGGCTTCAACGCCCGTTTTCACATGCTGTCCTGGACTGGCGTCCGTGACGCCGACGTGCGCGGAGTCTGGAGTCCCAACCGTCAACGGGCCGAACGTGCTGCCGCGTACGCGCGCAGTCTCGACGTGGGACCGGCCAGGGCCTATCGGTCGATCGGAGAGATGGTCGCCGATCCGGCAATCGATGCGATCTGGCTGTGCGGTCCCAATCAGGCACGGATCGAAAATGTGGAGGAACTCATCGATCCCCTCCTCAGAGGGAAGGCGGAACTCAAAGGTCTGGCTTGTGAGAAACCCTTGGCACGGAACGTGGCTGAGGCCAAGGAGGTGTTGCGGTTGGTGAAGTCTGCCCGACTTCGGCACGGTTACTTGGAGAACCAGTGCTTCTCGCCGCAGGTAGAACGCGGCCGCGAGCTGCTCTGGGCCCGCGGAGCCGCACTCACCGGACGTCCCTACCTGGCCCGCGCTGCGGAAGAGCATGCCGGGCCTCACATGCCCTGGTTCTGGCAGGGCAATCTTCAGGGTGGCGGAGTCCTGAACGACATGATGTGCCACTCGGCGCTTGTGGTTCGCCATCTCCTCACCAAACCCGGTGAGGCGCTGGCGACCGTCAGACCAAAACGGGTCACCGGTCACATCGCCAGCCTCAAGTGGACCCGACCCGAGTACGTGCGGCGTCTCAAGACGACCATGGGGAGACAAGTGGATTACTCCAAGGCGCCGTCGGAAGATTTCGCCAGCGTGATGATCGAATTCGAGACTGCCGACGGCTACACCGTCATGGGGGAGGCCACGACCTCCTGGAGTTTCGTCGGTGCCGGACTTCGTCTATCGGCCGAACTCCTGGGGCCCGAGTACTCCATGTCCTGGAACACCCTCGACACCGGGCTCAAACTCTTCTTCAGCCGGGAAGTGCAAGGGGAGGCCGGCGAAGACCTGGTGGAGAAGCAGAATGCGGAAGTGGGCGTCATGCCGGTCGTGGCCGACGAGGCCGTCGCCTATGGGTACGAGGCGGAAAACAGACACTTCGTTCGGGCGTTTCTCGGCAAGGAGGCGCCTCGGCTCACCTTCCACGACGGACTCGAGGTGGTGAAGGTCTTGATGACGGCCTATCAGAGCGCAGAGCAGGGAAAGACCCTCAGATTCCCTCCTCCCGGCCTCGACCGTTTCGTACCTGATGTCGCGCGAGGTGGGAAGAAGCTGACGAGGGCTCGGCGGGACTAGTGCTTGAGGACGGCCCGTCCGACCACGACGGTCACGTTGTCCGACCCACCACCATCGAGCGCATCCTGGACGAGCGCGCGACTCACCTGCTCCGACGTTTCCATGGCCATGAGCCGTGCCTTGATCTGGTCATCGGAGACGTGTTTGGTCAGGCCGTCACTGCAGAGCAGCAACACATCACCCTCGATCATCGTATGCTCACCAACCTCGGGCTGGGTCGTACCACCGATGGCGCTCGCCAAGACATTGGCGAAGGGACTCCGCTTGATCCGGTCGGCTGGGAGGGCTCCGGTGTCCACCAGATACTGGGCCATGGTTTGATCGCGAGTCAGTTGGATCAACTCGCCTTGCCGGAGCATATAACAGCGGCTGTCGCCGACGTGCAGGATGTAGAGCTTGGGCCAGGTCACGATGCTGAGGGTGAGGGTCGTGGCCATCCCAGTGAACTCCGGGTGCTGTCTGCCGCGCTCGAGGACGCTCTTGTGACACGCATCGGCCGCTTCCTGCAGAGCCGTCGTAAAGGCGACCGCCTGCTGGGGGTCGGCGGCGAAATAGCACTGCATGCTCTGGGTCACGTACGAGGCAACCGCTTCGAGTGCCGATCGGCTGGCCTCTCCGCCCGCGCGTGAACCTCCGACCCCATCCGCCACCATCATCACCGATGCCAATCGCTGACTCGGGATTTCCAGAATCTCGGGGTTGGGTAGACTGGTTGAATGAACCCGCATCGTCTTGTGGAGCATGGTGACGAGATAGTGATCCTGATTCGACTTCCGAACCAGGCCCTGGTGGGTGACGCCGAAGAGATCGACCTCATCGTCATGGGGTTTCCTCCCGGAGACGAGGATCGCAGGATCGGATGGCATGGGCGAAGGGGACATCAAACACCTCCTTCAGCAATGATACCCTCCATGCCCCAAGGGGCAAGCCACCGCAACGCACCCCTTGCGCTCAGGAGGTGAATCACGGATTCTGAAAAGGCTCACCCGCTCCCGTACCGCTCGCACGACCCCACGACATTTGCCGCTCAATCCGAGGCTTGCATGACCAAGACCCCGCTCGGTCGCCTTTCGGTGATGATGTTCCTGCAGTATGCCGTTTGGGGGGCGTGGCTTCCCCTCGCCGCCAGATATCTGTCCGCCGGCCCCGCAGATGGCGGTTTGGGCTTCACCGGCGGCCAGATCGGAATGATCCTGGGCCTCGCGGGGTCGATTGGCGCCATCGCCTC
>QKDC01000160.1 GCA_003246755.1 Gemmatimonadota bacterium
GGCGGCGACGGGTCGGAGCCCAAGCCAGAGCGCCATGGCAATGGTCACTCCGGATCGTGAGATCGCCGGCAGGATGGCGATTGCCTGGACCAGACCGATCAGTAGTGCCGTTCCGACGGTGAGCGGGTTCGCCTTGGGCGTCGGGCGCGTCCACCGCGTCGACCAGAGGACGGCCGCGGTGACCAGAAATGCGGCGCCGAGCATGGGACCTGTTTCGAAGGCCGAGGTGAAGACGTCTCGAAAGCCCAGGCCGGCGACCGCAGCGGGAAGGGAGGCAATGAGGAGGAGAACAACATAGCGCCATTCCTGTTGGTCAAGCCGAAGAAGCCCTCGGGCGACATCCAGCAGACGAGTCCGATAGGCCACCACGACAGACAGGAGAGTCGCGACGTGCAGGCCAACTTCGAAATAGACGCCCTGGGGCCGAAACCCAAGCATGTCCTCTGCCAGCAGGAGGTGCCCGGACGACGAGATGGGAAGGAATTCGGTGAGTCCCTGAACGAACCCCAACAGGAGTCCGTCGACCATCGTCGGACTCACCCGCACACCTCGCGATAGAGTGCCTCATACATCGGGACGATGCGTTGTCCATCATATTCTCTCGCCTTGGCGGCGGCGGCGGCCGACATGGCGGCGTGTTGTTTCGGATCTCGCAGCAGCGCCACCGCGCGCCTCGCCATCGCTTCGACGGAACCGGGTGGCTCCAGGATTCCGTGGACGTCATCCTCGATGAATTCGGGAACGCCGCCCACGCGACTCGCCACGACAGGCACTCCGCATGCCATGGCTTCAAGAGCAGCCAGTCCGAAGGATTCCAGTTGCGATGGCAGGAGAAACAAATCGGTGGCGTGCAGGAGTTCGGCCAAGGACTCGAGCCGCCCCAGAAAGCGGACATCCTCGTCGATGCCCAGTTCGCGCGATTCGCGCTCGGCTTCACTCCGGTCGGGACCATCTCCAATCACCAGCAGTGTGGCAGGCATCGCCCGCCGGATTCTGGCAAAGATCCGGATCACATCGCGAATCCGCTTGACCTCTCGCAGGTTGGAGGCGTGCGCGATGATTTTGTGATCTCCGGGTGCCAGCTCGTCTCTGTTGGTCGGCTGTTTGGGCTGGTAGTCTGACTGGCACACGAAGTTCGGGATCACCTGGATCTTCTTACTGATCCCGAAGGCCCGCACCGTTTCGTTCCGGAGGTAGTTTGAGACCGCAGTCACCGCGTCCGAACTCTCGATGGAGAACCGTGTGATCTCGAAAAAGCTGCTCTCCTGGCCGACCAGCGTGATATCGGTGCCATGGAGCGTGGTGACGACTTTGAGATCTCTGGTCCCGCGGAGCATGTCTCGCGCGAGGACCGCGGTGGTGGCGTGGGGAATGGCGTAGTGCACGTGCAGCACGTCGAGCCCCTCGGCGAGAGCAACCTCATGCTGTTTGGACGCGAGGGCGAGAGTGTATGGGAAGTACTCAAACAGGGGATAATGCCCGGACGTCGTATCTACCTCATGGAAGTACACGCGCTCGCGATACCCCGTGAGTCTGAAGGGGTGGGCATAGGTGATGAAATGCACCTCATGCCCTCGACCGGCGAGCGCGAGACCCAGCTCACTCGCCACCGCACCAGATCCTCCGTACGTCGGGTAACAGGTGATTCCGATCTTCATGAATGCACGACTCTCTCTGCGGGAGGGCTATCGGGCAAGCTCCGGGTCTGCGCGTCACGCCATTCCTGCGCAATGCGATCCGCCAATTCCTGTGGTGGCCGACTCGCATCGAGGGTCAGGACCGGGCCACGCAGTTGGTTCCGAAACCAGGTCGCCTGACGCTTGGCGTATCGACGGGTGCCAGCGGCCACGGCTTCCGCCACGTCGTCGCGTGCCAGCTTCCCATGCAGGTGGTCGACCGCCTCTCTGATCCCGACACCGTCGAGGCCGGGTGAACCAGGGGGATGACCTTCCGAAAGCACTGCCGCCACTTCTTCGATCAACCCGCGCCGAAGCATCTCCTCCGCACGGACACGGATTCTCTTGTGCAGGACGGGCCGGGGGACAATCAGGTGGACGTACCAGGGCGAGACGGTCCCATCCTCCCGAGCCGTGCGCTGCCAATGGGTCAGCGGAAAGCCTGTGAGGAGGGCTAACTCGATGGCGCGACTCGCGCGTTGTCGCCCCCCCCCGACGAATCCGGAATCCAGGCGACCGGCCCAGCGGACCAAGTCACTGCCGGGGAGTTGGTCGAGCCATGCCTGGAGATCGTGTCTCCTTCGCGGGTCCATCTCCGGCTCGCGAAAGAGCCCTTCGGCGAGGGCCCGCACGTAGAGTCCAGTACCACCAACGATGAGGGGGAGGTTCCCCCGGCTCCGCACTTCGGCGACCCAGACCGTCGCATCGGCGGCAAACCGACCAGCGCTGTAGCGTCGACCTGGGTCCACCACATCGATCCCGTGATGAGGGACACGACGACGCTCACGCCGCGTGGGTTTGGCCGTCCCGATATCGAGCCTGCGGTACGCTTGCCGCGAATCCGCACTGATGACCTCGACCGACAGGAGTTGCGCGAGGGCGAGCGCGACCGCCGTCTTCCCAACCGCCGTGGGTCCGACGAGCACGGGGACTCTATTTCCGTCCAAAACGGCGCTCCAGTTCCTCGCGGGGGATTTGAACGATACTCGCGCGGCCATGGACATCATGCGGGGGGAGCGTCGTTTGGAAGACCCGTTCCAGGAGACGTCGCATCTCGTCCTCATGGAGCGGCGTGCCGCCCTTCACCGCAGCTCGACAGGCATAGGTCATGGCGAAACGTTCGAGTCCGTTCGCCCACCCGGCGAATCGCCCACCGGCAAGATCGGCCACGAGTTCACGAAAGCAGGCCCCCGCGTCAAACCGAGGATGGGGCGCAGGGACGGCGTGGATCACCACGGTCCTGCCCCCGAAGGGACTCACTTCATAGCCCACGCGCTGAACGCCCTCGCTATGCAACTCGACCATGTCGAGTTCTTCGTCCGTGAGATCGAGCGTGATGGGTAGCAAGAGACGTTGTGAAGGAGCTTCCTTGCCTTGGAGCTGCTCCATCGCCACCTCGTAGAGCACTCGCTCGTGGGCCGCATGCTGGTCGACCATGACCAGGCCTTCCGGCGCCTCGAACACGATGTAGGTATTGAAGACTTGCCAAAGCGGTGCGGCGAAGGGCCCCGAGCCCTCCTTGACTCCCACGGGCGACACGCCTCCTGGTTCCACGCCAAAGAGATCGGCCAGAGGTGGTGCACCCCTGGTGACTTCGGCCGGATGGCCCGGTGACACTGCGTGCTGCGGGAGAGGCCGCCATGGCCCAACCGGGACGGCGGCACTCATTGCACCCAGGGCCGAGCGGACAATGGCTTCCACGGCGCGCTCGGCCCCGATACGATCGCGAAAGCGGACCTCGAGTTTGGCCGGGTGCACGTTCACATCCACTTCGACCGGCTGAACCCGAAGATCGAGAAACAGACTCGGCCTGTCTCCGGGGTGAATGGCCGATCGGTAGCCCGCCTCGGCGGCCCGTACGAGGAAGGAGTCGCGAAAGGGGCGACCGTTGACCAGGAGTTGCACTCTGCGCCCGGTCGGCTTGGCATCTCCCGGCCGCTGAATGAACCCGTGTACCTCGAAAGACCCCATGGCGTTTCGCACCGGGATCATCGATCCCGCCAAGTCCCTCCCCCAGACACCCGCGAGGCGATCGACCTGATCCTGCCCAGGGGGAACCTCCATCCTGAGCTGGCCATCGGCGACGAATTGCATCCCCACGCTGGGGTGCGCGAGCGCAAGCGTGGCGACGGTCTCCCAGACGGCCCGTGTCTCGCTTCCCACGGATCGCAGGAACTTGCGGCGGGCGGGGGTGTTGAAGAACAGACCACGGACGGTCACCGTCGTACCTCGCTGGCGGACGGCCTCGGCCACCTTCTCGACACGACCGCCCACCACGACGACTTCTGTCCCCGTGGTGCCATCGCTGGTGAGAAGCGTAAACCGTGACACCGACGCGATCGCGGGCAGGGCCTCTCCCCGAAACCCGAAGGTCTGTACGCCGATGAGATCGGACGCCGAGTCGATCTTGCTCGTCGCGTGACGTTCGAGAGAGAGCACGGCATCCTCTCTATCCATTCCGACGCCGTCGTCACCTACCTCGATCAGCGTCTTTCCCCCTTGCTCGATACTCACCCGGACTCGTGTGGCACCAGCATCGAGTGCGTTCTCAACGAGTTCCTTCACCACCGAGGCAGGTCGTTCGACAACCTCTCCCGCCGCAATCTGATCCGCAACCGCATCGGGGAGCAGGTGGATTCGAGCCGATGATGTGGAGGTCATGAGTCGGAATCTAACCGTCCGGTTTCGACCATCGCGCTGGCTGGCGTCCAGCCACGAATCCCGCTCCGAAGTTCCACCAGCCGCCACCCCGGACGTTCGCCGAGAATGCGCACGACCATCAACTCGTCCACTCGTGCGATCTCAGATGCGAGCCCGTGAGGTGCGTCCCTGACGGTGGCGAGATGACTCACCACGCCGAGTGGCCGTTGGTACCAGGACTGGAGTCCAAAGCCGGCAATCGCACAGAGGAAGGCCAGCGTGAAAGGAATCATGGGCGCACGTCCCCGCCCCCTCGCGACGAGGATCCATGCCCCAATCCAGGCAAGCACGGCGAGTACCCAGAACTCCGTGGGGGTAAGCGGAGCCGCGCGCCCCTCCCGCCCGAGATCCGGCGATCGAAGGACCATGGCGCGCCAGGCGTTGGAGATCTCCGATGAGCGAGGGGCGAGACGATGAGCAACCACCCAAGCCGCAGCGGCCTGCGCATCATTCCCTGCGGCATAGGCCGCCGCACCGGCGTTGTACCAGAGACGCGGCTCTTCGGGATCTATGGCAGCTTCCCGCAGGTACGCCTGTGCCGCCGCCCCATACCGTCGATCGCGATAAAGGCTATCTCCGCTACTCGCTTGAGCAGCCAGGACCCCGGGCAATGTGAGGGCACCGGTGGTGATCCACGCCATGATAAGCAGTCGTCGTGGTAGACGTTTCACCAATCGGTCGGCGACCCTGCCCTCGTCATCCGGTGATGGCTCGTCTCGCTCCTTCTGGAATCGACTGGTCGTCGTGTCGACATACAATGACGCGACCGCGGTGCTGGTCTGCTCGTCGAGTCCGGCATCCCGCAGTCCATCGGTGACCCGATCGACACGCCACCTGTCGTCCTCGGGTACGAACCTCCGCACCAGATGGCCAAGTCGGTCGGAGGGAGGGACGCTGAGGACCTGCGGGCGTGCCCGCCAGGCGCTTCGACCGAGCTTCAAGAGCAGCAGGATAAACGGAGGGGCAATGAGCATTGTCAGCAGGAGCCCATTGGAGAGCGGCCCGAGGCCCGCGACCGGTCCAGGTGCGGTGAGCAGGATTGGGAGCGGGGAACGACGGTCGCGAACGGCGAGCGCGGGTTGGATCGGGAGGACGACCGCTCTCGCAACCGCCTCGAGCCATTCAGCCCGATCGGGATCGTAGTAGGGATAACGAACCGTCGGGAGAGCGAGGCTTCCCGCAGAATCCGCGAGGACACTGTAGCGAAAGCGCTTCTCGCCTCCAAGCACTCCTCGAGTGAGGGCAACGGCATCCACGGAGCGGTCGGCATACCCTCGGGCCCCCTCGGGCCATTCGATCGTCGGGACCGGCCAGAGGGCCACATTCCCGACTCCGGAGAGGACGAGATCCACCGCGATCGGTTCACCGGCGGTGGCGGGCTCGGGACTGAGTTGATACCCAAACGTGAGTCTCCGCGCGGTCGGCCCGCCCGGTGCTCCGGCAGGAGGGATCGGAGGGGCCGTGACGATGAGTCGACTGGGTTCACTGCTCAGTCGATAGGCTTTTTCATCACTGAAGTACTGGCGCCCCGCCGGAACCGAGAACGCGAGGCCCGCACCCGGAATCTCCAGTGCACCCGGCGTCAACGGAAAGATGACCTGGTGTGCCACGTAGAGATCGTACCACACGCCTGAAACCAGACGACTCGCCCCAACCCCCGCGCTCGATGGTTGAACAGCGTTGTACACGCCCTCGACCGTGGGGGGGCGGAGCTCCGGTGGACGCCGCAAGCGGCTCAGCAATTCTCTCGGGAACCATGCGGCGGTCACCAGGTCGACCTGCTCGCCCACCGTAACCGAATCAGCCGATGTCAGCAGGGTGACGGCTACGTCCCCACGCGCTGGTGGTGGTGCATCATTGAGAACTCGGAGGACCCGCGGACTGAGGGAGGAGACGCGCCGGGGGTCACCGGGCTCCACCACCGCCACCTGGATCTCCGGGGAGAGTACACTCGCAACTCCTTGCACTACCTGCACCGGCCCCACCATCCACTCCCCGATCCGGTCGGCGCGAAGGCGCAGTTCGAGCACGAGAACCGCCCCGTCTCCTGCGACATCCTTCCGCTCGGCTCGTCCCACGACCACAAACCCGGTGAACGGCGGCAGCATCGTTCGCACCGGTGCGTCGCCGTCGAGGATCGCCCGAACGGTGTAGGTGATCTGCTCTCCCACCGCCACCCGGTCACGATCCACTTCCGCGGATACCTGAAGTCCCTGGCCGCTGAGGACGGTGAAGACCGCAAGGACGAGGATGGTGTTCACCAGTCCTTCTTCCCCGTCGCGGACCGTAGTCGTTGCTGCCGGTTGAGACGGGTGCGTGTGGCAAGTTCTCCCCGTTCCACCGAGGCGAGGAGCGCCTCGGCCTCGCTGGGGGTCAGGCCGTCCGATGGTGGCGCTTGCTCGGGCTGTTGCTCACCCCCGGTCGGCGGTGGTTGGGGTGCACTCCCGCCACTGGAAGGTGGCCTGTCGCGAAGCGTCAATTCGAGGTTCCATTTGGCCTCCGCTGAGCCAGGATTGAGGAGCAGGGCCTCCTTGAGCAGGCGTCCCGCTTCCGCTTCACGTGCCGCGCGTTGGTTCGTATCTGAACGCGCCACCAGAAGGTGCGTGAGACCGAGATTATAGAGGGCCCTGAACCGCAGCCCGGGGTCGAGCGTGCGGGCCGCTTGGACCAAGGCGGCTTGGGCCTCGTTGAGCTGGCCGGCAGCGAGGGCGGCGGCGCCGACGTTGAACCATGCCGTGTCCCCGCCCTCTCCCCGAAGAGCCGCTTCGCGGAAGGCGCTCACGGCCTCCACCAGACGCCCTGATTCGACAAGTTTCTGACCGGTCGTGGTTCGTTGGGCTTGGAGCGAAGGGACCAGGCAGCAGGCTCCAAGCCCGACCAATGCCGCCGTTCTGCGCGAGCCTGTCTGAGCAAGCAGAAGGAGCACGGCGACCAACGCGGCAATCCAACCCAGAGGTTCGAGATCGGAGAGGCGGCGTTCACGAATGGGCCGTCGTGCCAGCGCCTTGAGTGCATCCCGCACCGCTCCTGCCTGGTCGGGGAGATCAGCAGGGATGACGGTGGCCTCGACTGCCGACGCGATCGCCCGGATGACATCGTCTTCCCTCCGGGTCTCGACGATTCGCCCCTCGTCATCCCGTTTGTACTCGATCAGTTCCCCGTTGGGACTCCGAATCGGGATCCGGACAGGCTCCGTCTTCCCTTGAGGAACGATCACGACCCGCACCCCGGACCGGGCCAGGGCGCGCGCAGCCTCCAGCGATCGACTCATGGAATCGTGAGCTTCACCATCCGTGAAGAGCACCAGGACTCTGTCCCCTCCTTCAAGCGATGGACCGAGCACATCCTGTGCACGGGTGAACACGCCTGCGATTTCCGTCCCGCCCGACGAGGCGAGGTCCGGATCCATGGCTTCGAGAAACATCCCTGCTGCAGAGTGATCCAGGGTGAGCGGCGTCAACACGTAGCTGGCCCCCGCGAAGGCGACGACACCGACTCGATCACCGGAAAGATCCTGGAGAAGTCTTCGGGCTTCACTCACCGCGTGCTGCAGCCGATTCGGTTCGGCGTCCTCGGCGAGCATCGAACGACTGATGTCCACCGCCAGCATCACATTGAGTCCGCGCTCTTCCGCCAAGCGCTCGATCCGCCCCCCCCGAGGACCCGATACACCGACCGCAGCCATCAGTGCGGCACCGGTGAGTAGCGGTAGGCTGGCACGCCCCCCTGCCCGTGCGAGGTTCCCAACCTCCCTGGACCAGGTGTCGGCCATTCGCCTCCTGCGCTGCTGAGCGAATCGCGCGATGAGGCCGACGATGATCGCAATCACCGGACTGAGCCAGAGGAGGACCGGGACTTCGAATCTCATGGAACGCGCACCACGACGGTACCGCTCAGGACCAGTTCCAGACTCAGGAGCACCAACCCCGCAACGAGAAGCGGCCGGGTTGCTTCCTGACCACCGGCCCGCACCTGCTGCGTCTGTGTGGTGCGCTCCAACTCGTCGATCTGCCCGAAGATTCTGCTGAGGGCCTCACCATCCGTCGCCCTGAAGTAGCGACCTCCAGTTCCGTCGGCAATCTCCTTCAGCAACACCTCATCGATCCGGACCGGGACGACCTCGTAACGCAGACCACTCAGTCCCCGACCCGTGGGAATCCGCGCTTCTCCCTCGGTGCCCACCCCAATGGTATAAACACGGACGCCGAGGGCCTCGGCGGCTTTGGCCGCCGTCCTGGGGTCAACCGCGCCACGGTTGTTTTCTCCGTCGGTGAGCAGAAGAACCACCTTCGACCTGTTGGGTACCCTGCGGAGACGATTGAGTGCCGTCGCCAGACCGGTCCCGATGGCGGTCCCATCCTCCAACCCCCCCACCCGAAGATCTTCCACGCTCTGCTCGAGAACCGCATAGTCCAGGGTCAAGGGCACCTGGGTGAGCGCCTCCCCGGCGAAGGTCACCAGACCGATCCGGTCAGCTCGCCGTCCGCGGATGAACGCATTCGCCTGCCGCTTGGCTACCTCCAGGCGGTTGCTGGGGGCGAAATCCTCCGCGAGCATACTGCTCGACACGTCCACGGCGAGCACAATGGCGATCCCCTCACCCTTGAGCAGCAGCTCTCCATCGTCCACCAGGGGGCCGGACGCGGCCACTATCCACGCCGTCAGAGCCAGTCCCCGGAGCGATACGGGGATCACCGGCCACCATGAACGGTGGGCCGCGCGTGCCGGAATGCTGACATCACTGAGGGCAACTGCAACGTGATGGCGCCGGCGATACCAGAGCCACAGCGGGATCGCGAGGAGCAGGGAGAGCAACCAGGGTCGAGCGAAGATCACACTCCCCCCCCGAAATCGTCGAGCGTCGCTCGTGCCTCGGCACACAATACCCGAACATCGTCCACGCTCGCGTCACCGTATCGCGCTGCCTTGAGTCGCTGGAAAAGGCTCTCACCCTCATGCCCGACCGACGCGCGCAACAGGAGGTCCCGCCACCCGTCGAGTGTCGCTCGGTACTCGCCGGCCGCGAGCCACCGGTCGAGGCGTTCGGGCGAAGGAAGAGTGACGGTCGATGCTGTCGCTGATGGAGCCGGGCCCCGTCGGTTCCACCAGAAGTAAACCGGGAGGCCGGCAAGGCCCACAAGGACCAGGAGAACCAGGGCGGGTTGGGTCGATCGATCAGCCCGATTGATCGGCGCAACGGCGGGGCTCGGCGGCACCGAGTCTTTCGGGAGGTCGGGCAAGACGGAGAGTACGGTAATCCGGGCCGTTGTGGCCCGGAGGGTGTCGGACCAGCCGTCGGGCCGTACCAGGATCGGCCCCGGCACCTGAACCTGATGATCTCCCGGATGCCAGACGACGATCGGGTAGCGCAGCAAGACCGACCCTTCTTGAAGGACCACCTCGGGTGGCCCAAGAGGATCCAGGATTTCAGATGATTCTACCGGTCGGGGACGGACTGAAGTTCCGCTTGGCACCCGGATGGTACGGGTGATCCACACGGTATCCCCCACGGTGGGCCCCTGCACGGTTTGCCAGAGCACCAGCAGCATGAGCAACATCAACGCCCTCTCCGGTGGATGCGTCTGGCGAAGGCGCGGCGGAGTGGAGTGGCATAGTCTCCTGTCGTGCCGAGTGCGACATGGTATGCCCCTGCGGCCTGTATCCGTTCATGCCGCGTGGCTTGGTGCCGATTCCCTGCAGAGGCCCATCGCCGACGGAGTCTATCATCGCCTGTATTGGCCAGCACTTCTTCCCCGGATTCGGCATCACGGAATTGCAGCCACCCGGAGGCCGGAGGCTGGGCGTCCCGCGGATCGTCCACGGTGATCGCAAACACCTCGTGACGGGCCGAGAGTTGTCGGAGCGGCTTGTCCCAGTTTGGGGCGAGAAAGTCCGAAAGGACGACGACTACACTCCGATGACGGAGGAGGCGCGCGGTCCGGTGGAGCGCAGCGACCAAGTCAGTTCCGTGCCCAGCCGGGCGGAAGGCGAGGAGGTCCCGAATCACCCTCAGGGCATGGATCCGACCTTTGGCTGGGGGGACGATGTGCTCAACCCGATCGGTAAAGGCCAAGGTCCCGACCCGGTCGTTCTCCCGGGCGGCGGCCAAGGCGAGGACTGCCGCCACTTCGACTTCGCGCTCAGCTTTGCTCACCGGCGACCCGACCCCGGTCGAGCCAGAACGGTCAACCACCAGAAAGAACGTGACCTCCCGTTCTTCGGTGAAGGTCTTGACGTATGGAGCTCCCAGGCGGGCAGAGACATTCCAATCGATGGTTCGGTAATCGTCCCCATCGGTATACGCCCGGACCTCGGCAAACTCCATTCCGTGCCCGCGGAATACCGATCGGTACTCTCCGGCGAGAAGCGTATCGACCAGTCCTCGCGTACGCAGCGCGATCCGGTTGACCTGCTTGAGGATCTCCGGGGGGATCGGGGGTGACGGTGTACCCGTCGGCATCAGGGATTCGGGACGGCCGCAACCACTTTGTCGATAATGTGGTCGGCGGTGACATCCTCGGCTTCGGCCTCGAACGTGAGCACGATGCGGTGGCGCATGACATCGTGGGCCACGGCCTGGATGTCTTCGGGGATGACGAACGTGCGGCCGCGCAGAAAGGCGATGGCTCTCGAGGCCTGGGCCAGCGAGATCGAGGCACGAGGAGAGGCACCGAACGCCACCAGAGGGGCCAGCTCTGGGAGCCCAGCATTGCCTGGCTCTCTGGTCGCCCGAACCAGATCGACGATGTAGTCCACCAGTCGGGGGTCAAGGTGAACCGTTCGGACCTCCTGGCGCGCGGAGATGATACCATCAGGGTGCAGGCGAGCTTCGACGGGTATGGTCTCCCCCCCGCTGACGCGCATCAGGATGTCCTTCTCCTCGCCACGGGTCGGATAGACCACCCGCACCTTGAGGAGGAACCGGTCCAACTGGGCTTCCGGTAATGGGTAGGTCCCTTCGCTCTCGATGGGATTCTGGGTCGCCAGCACCAGGAAGGGGTCGGGGAGGCCATGGCTGGTACCGCCGATACTGACTTGGCGTTCCTGCATCGCCTCGAGCAGCGCCGATTGTACCTTTGCCGGTGCACGATTGATCTCGTCCGCCAGGATGATGTTGGCAAAGATGGGTCCCTTCTTCACACCGAATTCCTGGGTCTTCACGTCAAAGACCATGGTGCCGATGAGATCGGCCGGCAGCAAGTCAGGGGTGAACTGAATCCGTGAGAAACTGGCGTCGATGATTTCCGAGAGCGTGCGGACCGCGAGAGTCTTCGCCAGTCCAGGGACTCCCTCGAGGAGGATGTGCCCACCGGTGAGCAGTCCGATGAGGAGTCTCTCGATCATGATTTCCTGCCCCACGATCCGTCGACCTACTTCGGCGACGGCCTCACTGATCCGCTGGGCGTTCTCGCTCGGGGGAGTGTCGGTCTTCTGCTCAGCCATGTCCTATTCCTCGGGTGCGGGATCGAGACGGATCGCGCGATAGAGGGCGTTGATCTCGTCCCCCGTCAGATCACGCCAACGCCCTACCGCCAAATCACCGAGCCGCACCGGCCCATAACTCAGGCGCGCGAGCCGCTCGACTTTCAGCCCGATGGCTTCACACCATCTCCGTACAATACGGTGGCGCCCTTCGGCGAGGGTCAGGTCGATGATGCTCCGGCCCTGGTGACCAGCTCGGACCCTCATCTGGACCGGTGCAACCTCGCGGCCATCCAGTACCACTGGACGCCGGACGGCCTGTTCCACCTCGACGGGCGGCAGGCCGTGGACGAGCACGGAATAGCGACGCGGGATGCGGTATCGGGGGTGCGTCAACCGATGCACCGCCTCCCCATCGGTCGTCAGGAGCAGCAACCCTGTGGTCATGACGTCCAGTCTCCCTACGTACGTCAGGCCCTTTGGGTTCTTGATCAGATCGAAGACCGTTCGGCGGCCGGCTTCGTCATCAGCCGTCGTTACGATTCCGAGTGGTTTGTGCAGGGCGAGCCACCGCCGCGCTACGAGCTTCACGGAGCGACCGTTGACGGTGATGCGCTGAAGCACGGGATCGACCTTGGATCCCAGCAATGCCACCTTGCCATCGACCCGAACCCGCCCATCGCGGATCAGCTCCTCGGCGGCCCTCCGGGAGGCCACCCCTGCGCGAGCCAAAGCCCGTTGGAGTCGCATCTCGGTCACGCGTCCGCCTCGACGTAGGCCGCGGCATCGTCCTCGTCCGCTTTCTCCGGTTCCGGCGAGCGGAGGGAAATGGTGAATTCCTCGGCTCGCGGAAGACCCGCGATGTCCACCATCCCGAGCAGTTCAAGGAACAGGGGCGTCGTGCCATAGAGCAGTGGTCGGCCGAGGCCCTCACTTCGTCCGACGACCTCAATCAGATCCCGCTCCTGGAGTGAGCGCAGGACGCCACTGGCCTGGACCCCTCTGATGTCCTCGATCTCTGCTCGTCCGACCGGTTGACGATAGGCGATGACCGCCAGGGTTTCGAGCATCGCCGGGGTGAGACGGGGCGACCGCTGCACGACTCGTGCTCGTTCGAGGGTCTCCGCGAGATTCGCCCGTGTGAGAATCTGCCACCCACCACCGACCTCGACGACCTGCACCCCGTGCCCGTCGAAGTCGTAATGCTCCCGAAGCCCGTCCAGGGCAGCTCGCACCTCGGGAAGCGTGGCTTCGCCATCAAGGATACTGAGTTCCTCGAGCGTCAGTGGCCGGCTGGAGGCGAATAATGCGGCCTCAATCAGTTGAGTGAGTTCTGTCACGGCGAATCACCGGTGGAGTGAATGGGAGGCCCTGGGTCATGCGAAGCACCCCGCGACGGGCTAACTCGAGAAGGGCCAACAAGGTTGATAAGAGACTCACGATCGTGGGGTGGGGGCCGACTGCTTCGGCCCACGTGATTTCCGACCGAGTGGCCAGCAGCGTCTCGATCCGGAGGGTGGCCCCGTCAAGGTCGAGAGGCCGTGCGACCACGCTGTGGAGCACGGGATGGAGGATCCCAGCGATCACCGTCTCGACCGCACGCAGTAACTCGATGAGATCGAGTTCCGGAGTGGGGGGCGGAAGGTCTGGAGCAACCGGCAGGAACCCCCGTGGGTGCTGGAGGGCCCTCCGCTCGATGGCCCCGCCCATCCAGAGCGCGATCTCCTTGGTCTGTTGGTATTCGAGGAGCCGCCGGACCAACTCTGCCCTGGGGTCTTCCCAGTCCTCGTCCCCCCCGGGACGGGGAAGGAGCATCTGAATCTTGAGGCGAACCAGTCGGCTCGCCATTTCCAGATAGTCAGCAGCCTGATTGAGCCCCAAATCGTGAATGACCGCCAGAAACTGGTCGGCGACCAGCGCAATCGGGATATCAGCGATCTCGATCTGCTGCTCGCGCAACAGGTGCAACAGGAGATCGAGAGGTCCGCTGAACCCCTCGATCCGGATAACGAGGGACGCCGCCGCAGTGTCGCCTACCTCCGGTGCGGGTGATTGCACGGTCGCGGTCATGGAAGGGAGCCGGCCAGGTGGCGCTGAGCGGCCTGGGCGCTCTGACGGAACTGCCAGGTCGGAGGCAAATAGTCCACGGGTATGGGGCTGGCCAGAAGGCCGGGAAGGTAAGGGCTCCCTGAGGACATGTCAAAAGCTAAGCGCTGCTTGCGTTTGGCCAACCCTGTTCTTAGCTTGCTTGCCTTCGGTTCGGCCATAGCCGGAACCGATTGGGACCCACACCGACCACCAGAGGGTAGCTGTGCCACGATCCAAGTCAGCGAAGAAACACCAGAGGCAAACCAAGGTTCGTCAGGCCACCAACCGGGCGGCGCGGAGTCGTGTGCGGACTGCGGTCAAGCAGGTTCGGGCTGCCGGGACACCTGAGGATCACGCCAGCGCGTTTGCCTCCGCCGAGAAGGCCCTGGATCGAGCCGCCCGCAAGAACCTCATGCATCCGAACGCCGCGGCCCGTCTCAAGCGCCGCCTCGCCAATCGGGGCAAGACTCTCTCGAACTGATCGGCAGCATCTCCCAAAGCAGAGCGGGGCCTCCCACAAGGGAGGCCCCGCTTCGGCATTCGGGCATGATCCCCGCCTCATAGGGCGGCGAGCTCCGCACCGCACCGCTCGCAGTACCACTCCGTCGGGCGGTTCATTGAGCCGCATTCCACACACTTGAGCGTCTTCGAGTTCCCACCTCGAGCGCGCCCATCGGTCTCGCTGTCTTCGGTCTCGAGGGTCACGGACTTGATGAAGGTCATCTCGTCGACGTCACTCGCCGTTCCGGCTCCACCACTCGCCTGGGGAGCGGCGGTTGGAAACCGGAGGGTGCGAGTCCCGTGTCCTTCCCGTCGGGAGTCCGAGCCTTTGGGGATGAACTTCGGTGCTTCGGTGGTCCGTGACGCTACCCCTTCGTCCATGCCGGTGCGTACCTCGTCGGATCTACCGGCCTTCGGGTCGACCCGGTCGACTGCTTCCCGGTCGGGATGCAGGTCCTGGACCTGCAAATCGGACAGATCCTCCTCTTCCGCAGCAGGTTTTGCTGGGGCGATCTGTGCCAACACTTCCTCAAGACGGCTGACTTCTCCAGTGAGTTCCTCGATCTCGGTATCGAAGCCATCAAGACGGGAGGCCGAACCGTCGTCCAGCTTCTGCCACTCAGCGTCGGTGTATTCCCCTACCTCGTGCCTCAACTTCGCCTCGGCCCGTTCTTCGAGGCTCTCGGCCTTCTGTGACTCGACTTCGTCCAAACGCTCCCGGTACTCCTGCAGGGACCCACTCAGTGTTTCGGAGAACGTCCCGAGCCGGACAACGACTTCGGCGAGCCGCCCCTCGTAGTCCGCCCGCACCCGTTGCCGGACAGCATCAGGCGCCTCGGCCGCATCAAGACGCGCAAGCCAGTCGTGCAGCTGGCGCCTGTCGGCGAGCAGGGTGTTGATCTCTGAGGTGTGCTGAGTCGGGTCTTCAGTCATGGCAAGGGGCCTGTTAGGTCAATTCCTAATCTAACGAGCCTGTCGATTTGCGAAACATGTCATGGAAGTAGTCGTCAAGAAAGACGACAATCAGAAGCTCGTCAGGAGCTTCCCTTTCGGTAGACCCTCCGGCCATCCACGAAGGTCCATTCGACGACTCCAGGTAACTCCTCACCGGCAAACGGTGTGTTCCGGCTCTTCGAAAAGCCCAAGGTCGGATCCACGGTCCATCGCCTCGCGGGGTCGAACACGACGATATCTGCCGGAGCCCCGATCGCGAGGGTCCCACCGGAAAGGTTGAAGACCCGCGCCGGTTGAGTGCTCATGCGGTCGAGCAGTTCGGGAAGGCTCAGGAGACCGGGTTCGACGAGTTCCCGCAGCCCGAGGCCGAGCGCCGTCTCGAGTCCGATGATGCCATTCGGGGCTTCATCGAACTCCCGTTCCTTGGCATCGTAGTGGTGGGGCGCATGATCGGTGGCAATGACATCGATGGTGCCATCCTTCAGAGCTTGGCGGATGGCTTCCCGGTCCTCTTCTTCTCGAAGCGGAGGGTTCATCTTGGCATTGGTATCGTAGCCCAACACACGATCGTGGGTCAGGCTGAAGTGGTGAGGTGCCGCTTCTGCGGTGACCCTGAGCCCTTTGTCCTTCGCACGCCTGATCAGATCCACCGACCCTCGGGTCGACATGTGGCAGAGATGAACGTGGCCACCCGTGAGTTCGGCGAGGATGATGTCCCGCGCAACCATGATCTCTTCTGCGGCTGAAGGGATGCCCTGGAGTCCCATACGCGTCGAGACGATCCCCTCGTGCATGGACCCGCCCTTGGCGAGAGCCATATCCTCGCAATGATCCGCCACGGGAATACCGAAGACCTTTGCATACTCCAGGGCCGTTCGCATCAGATGGCTCGACACCACCGGGTGCCCATCGTCACTGACGGCCACCGCTCCCGCGCCTACCAGTTCCCCAAACTCCGCGAGTTGCTCTCCCCGCTGACCGAGACTGACCGCACCGATCGGGTATACCCGAGCCTTTGCCGCGCGAATCGACTGCCGGACAATGAACCCCACCGCGGCCTGGTTATCGGTCACGGGGTCGGTGTTGGGCATCGAGCAGATGGCGGTGAAACCACCGGCCACCGCCGACATCGCCCCCGTCGCGATGGTCTCCTGGTCTTCCTGGCCGGGTTCGCGGAGGTGAACATGGACGTCGATGAGCCCGGGAGCGACGACTCGGCCCGTCACATCGATGGTGTCGGCGTCCAGACCGACCTCGATGTTGTGCCCGATACTCTCGATCTTGCCATCGACGACATAGACGTCTGCCACACCATCCGTGAGGCGCGAAGGGTCTATCACCCGCCCGCCTTTGAGCAGGAACGGTCTCATCGAGTTTCCTCCCCAGCCGGAGGCGCGGCCCAGTCGGGTGACCCTCCAGCGAGGAGGTAGAGCACAGCCATCCGGACCGCCACGCCATTGGTAACCTGAGGAAGAATGACGCTGTGTGGGCCGTCGGCCACATCGCTGTCGATTTCCACCCCCCGATTCATCGGCCCGGGGTGGAGGATGACCAGGTCACGTGGTGCGCGATCCAGTCTCTCGCTCGTGACCCCGAACACCCGGTTGTATTCCCGAAGCGAGGGCACGAACCCCCCCTGCATGCGTTCCAGTTGGAGCCGGAGAATGTTCAGCGCATCTGCCCACTCGATCGCATCCTCAATCCGTGGGAGCACGGTCACTCCCAGGGCCTCGATGCCCCGCGGAAGCAAGGTCGGCGGGCCGCACACTCCAACCTGGGCTCCCAGCTTCAGCAATCCCCAGATATTGCTCCTGGCCACCCTGCTGTGCAGGACATCGCCGCAGATGGCCACCTTGAGCCCTTCGAGTCGACCGAACCGGTCTCGCAGGGTCAGCAGGTCGAGCAGGGCTTGTGTGGGATGCTCATGCTTCCCATCGCCTGCGTTGACGACGTTCGACCGGATGCGCTCGGCAAGAAACTGGGCTGCCCCCGACATCGAGTGCCGGACGACCACCATGTCGATTCGCATCGCTTCGAGGTTGCGGGCCGTATCGACCAGTGTTTCACCCTTGCTCACCGATGACCCAGTAGAGGCAACGTTTACCGTGTCCGCGCTGAGGCGTTTCTCGGCGAACTCGAAGGAAATCCTCGTCCGGGTCGACGGCTCAAAGAAGAGGTTGACGATCGTCTTCCCACGCAGGGCCGGGACCTTCTTGATCGAGCGCTCACTGACTTCCTTGAATGGCTCCGCCGTATCGAGCATGAGCTGAATCTGCTCAGGGGTGAGGCTTTCCAGGCCAATCAGGTCTTTTCCGAGTGGACTGGTCACGATGTCGCTCGCGCAACCAATTCGACGCTATCCACGCCATCGAGTTCCGTGACCAAGACGTTGACCAGATCGTCTGGAGTGGCGGTGGCGTGGCATCCGACAATGTCGGGCTGAATCGGCAGTTCACGACCACCACGATCCACCAGAACCGCGAGCAGGACACGCCGTGGTCGGCCAAAATCGGCAAACTCGTCGAGTGCTGCTCGAATCGTTCGGCCGGTGTAGAGCACATCGTCCACGATCACGACGGTACGCCCGTCCAAGGTTGGCGGAAGAACGGTCTCACCGACGATCGGTCTGGGCCCAATCGTCTGGAGATCATCACGGTAAAGGGTGATATCGAGTTTGCCACGTCCGACGGCCTGGCTGGTGCGCTCTTCCACCAGCGTCGCCAGGCGATGCGCCAGTTCCACGCCCCGGCGCTGGATCCCCACGACGAGGAGGTCGCTTTCCCGTCCAGCAGCCTCAACGATCCGGTCGGCCATCTCAGCGAGGGTGTTCGCGATGGCGTCTGCGTCGAGGATCAGAGTCCGGGGGGGCACGGGGCGGGAAGCTACCGTTACCTCAAGCGGGTTGCAACCCGAATCCCCCCCGTGCCAACCTCCTCACCCGGGGGCGCGCTTTCGCCGGATCGATCCCAGACGCCACACGAAGATGCCTCCGAGAATCGCTGCGTAGATCAAGGGCAACCGGATGTCCTTCTTCTGGGCCCAGGCGAAGTGGATGACCCCCAGCACCGGTGCCACATACACCAAGCGATGAAGCGCTTGCCAGCGCTTTCCGCCCAACCTCTTGACCATCGCGATCGGGGAGGTGACGGCCAGGGTGAGAAGGATCAGCCAGGCGGTGAACCCCACGGTGATATACGGTCGCTTGAGGATGTCTTCACCGAGTTCGGTGAACACGAATCCCCGATCAAAGGCGAGATAGATCACGAGATGCAGGACAGCATAAAAGAATGCGAAGAGCCCCACGAGCCTGCGCACCCTGGCCAGCCAACTGAACCCCGTCAGGCGGCGAAGGGGTGTGATCGAGAGCGTGAGGAAGAGAATCACCAGGATGGTCCGACCCGTGAAATGCGTGATGGCCTTGACCGGGTCGGCGGTCAGATTGTCGTGGATCGCCGCGTAGAGTAACCAACCGAGTGGGGTAAGGCCCGCAGCCCAGAGAAGGGGCTTGACCACCCGGCGGATCCATTGTGCCTGGGTCACCGGTTCAGTAGTTGACTCGGAGATCCATCCCGCGATAGAGATCCGCCACCTGATCGGCGTATCCATTGAACGGAAGTGTGGGTTGACGGCGAAGCTTGCCGAGCCGGCGCTCGGTGGCCTGACTCCACCGGGGATGATCCACATCCGGGTTCACGTTGGCGTAGAATCCGTACTCATGCGACGCGGATGCCTTCCAGGTGTTGACGGGCTGGTCCTCCACGAAACGGATTCGAACGATCGACTTGATCCCCTTGAAACCGTACTTCCACGGCACGATCAGGCGGACCGGCGCCCCGTTCTGATTGGGAAGGACCTTCCCAAAGACACCCGTCACGAGCAGGGTCAGCGGATGCATGGCCTCATCCATCCGGAGGCCCTCGATGTACGGCCAGGGGAGAATGGACCGTCGTTGACCGGGCATCTGTTCGGGATCGTAGAGCGTCGTGAATTCCACGAACTTCGCGTTCGAGGTTGGTTCGAGTCGTTTGATGACCTCCCGGAGCGGATAGCCGTTCCAAGGGACCACCATCGACCACGCCTCGACACACCGGAAGCGATACACGCGTTCTTCCCACGAGAGACCCCCGAAGAGCTTGGCGAGGTCATACCGCCCTGGCCTCGCCACTTCACCTTCGACCGACACGGTCCAGGGATACGGACGGAGCGTCCCGGCATATTTGCGGGGGTCGTCCTTGCCGGTTCCGAATTCGTAGAAGTTGTTGTAGCCGGTGACTTCGTCCCAGGTGTTGGTCTCTTCCTGGCGGGATACGGCATGTGCCAGCCTCGGCATGACGACGGCGGCCGCCCCGAACCCCAGTGAGGCAAGCCAGTCCCGCCGGCGCCAGTAGAGCGACTCGTCCGTGATCTCGGAGGAACGGATGTCGGGGCTACGACGAATCAGCATGCGACCTCGTTGGTGGTGTCTCCTCCAAGAGGGGAACGTCTCAGGCCGGCCAGGTGACACGCGGCGAGGACGCCGGCACGAATACCAACGGACAGGGTGGGATTCGAACCCACGAAACGGGAATACCGTTCACACGCTCTCCAGGCGTGCGCCTTAAACCACTCGGCCACCTGTCCCCGGCTGCAAATATAGTTGTGGAGATCCCTGTTCGGGTGTCCTCTCCTCGCCCGATGGTGAGAGGTACGGCTCCGGTCTCCTACGGCACCATGATGATGCCGCCCGCCTGCTGTCCCATGGCCACCGAGGCCACTTTGATCAGTCGGCGCAGATCGCGCCCATCCACGGTCCCAGGTTCTCCGCCAACCCCCTCGAGCGTCACGAAGGCATACCGGGAGTCGTGACTCACCGCGACCCCGCTGGCCACGGAGCGGGTGTTCTCGATGTTGGCGAGGGGAGCGCCGTCACTCAAACGCCGGATGCTGGTTGTCCCGGGTCCCTTCTGGGTCACGATCAGCAGTCTGCCATCGGGAGTCACGGCGAGGTTGTAGGGCGCGGGAATTGAAGGTTGCCGCCATCCAGAACATCGTTGTGAGGATACGAATAGGTGTGGAAAGGAGCATCTGAGGATCCCGGAGGGAAGGGCGCAGCCTGTTACTCGGTCTTCTTCACCTTCTTGGAACTGGTTGCCTTGCTCTTGGCGGCCGCCTTCTTCTTGACCTTCTTGGCGGCCTTCTTTTTCGCCGGCTTCTTCCTCGCACCACCTTTGGTCATCCGTTTGGCTGCGAGCAGGGTGACGGCCTCCTCGAGGGTGAGGGTCTGAGGATCGCCGCCGGAAGGAATCGAGGCGCTCGTGGTTCCGTGTTTGACGTAGGGACCGTAGCGGCCGTCGAAGACACCGATCGGCACGTCATCATCGGGGTGAGGCCCGAGGACACGCAATGGTGCAGCACTCTTACGCCCACCTCGCCCTGCCTTGGGCTGTGCCAGGAGTTCCAGGGCTCGATCGAGGGTTACCGTCAGGACCTTATCCTCTCCCTTGAGAGATCGATAGTCCTTCCCCTCCTTGCCTTTGTCGTGGACCACGTAAGGCCCGAACCGACCAAGGTCCGCAAGGACCCGTGCCCCGGTCTCCGGGTGGGCACCGAGAAGCCGGGGGAGGCTGAGGAGACCGAGCGCGATCTCCTCGGTGAGGGTTTCCGGGGTCATGCCCTTGGGAAGCGACTTCCGGCGCGGTTTCGGATTGTCGTCTGTTACCTCACCGA
The DNA here is from genome assembly GCA_003246755.1 of Gemmatimonadota bacterium. GTDB lineage: Bacteria > Gemmatimonadota > Gemmatimonadetes > Gemmatimonadales > GWC2-71-9 > SZUA-320. The sequence continues at coordinate 21,048 of QKDC01000160.1, forward strand.
GTTGGACGTATGGCCCGTATTGGCCCACGAGAACGAAGACCGGTTCCCCGGTCTCGGGGTGACGACAGAGTTCGCTGGGTCCATCACGCTTCTGCCGGATCAGCGCCGCGACGTCCTGGTCACTCAAGTCCGCGGGCGCGATGTCACGGGGCAAGGTGGCCCGGAAGCTGTCGCCATTCTCCACGACCTCCACGTAGGGGCCGTACCGACCGATGCGAATACGGGCATCGAGGCCCTCGAGTTCGACGGTGCGTGCCTGCATCGCGTCGATCCCTTCGGCCTTGCTCTCCACTTGGGCCCGCAACCCCTCCTCGCCAAGGTAGAACTGTTGCAGATAGGGGAGCCATTCCGCTGCGCCCTCTGAAATCTCGTCGAGCGTCCGCTCCATGCGAGCGGTGAACTTGATGTCCACCAGGTGCGGGAAGTGGTGTTCGAGGAGGCTCGTGACCGCAAACGCCGTGAAGGTCGGGACCAAGGCCTGTCCCTGTTTGATGGCATACCGCCGTTCGAGTATGGTCCCGATGATGGACGCATAGGTGCTGGGCCGACCGACCCCGTCTGCCTCCAGTTCCTTGACGAGTGTGGCCTCGGTGAACCGGGCGGGTGGTTGTGTCACATGCCCCGTTGCCTCGAGGGCCAGGCACACCGGATGATCCCCGACGGCCAGGTCGGGGATGGCAATTTCCTGCCCTTCGAGGGCCGCGTTGGGATCGTCGGAGCCTTCGACATACGCCCGCAGGAATCCTGGAAAATCGATGCGCTTGCCCGTGGCCCGAAAGGTGGCCTCATCCACCGCGAGGGTCACCACGATGCCAGTCTGTCTCGCGTCTGCCATCTGGGATGCGACCGTGCGCTTCCAAATGAGCTCGTACAGCGACCGCTCCACTCCCTTGAGCCCGGTCTGGTCGGCAGTCTTGAAGACGGCCCCGGCCGGTCGGATGGCCTCATGGGCCTCCTCCGCTGCGGCGTTCTTGTTGACATAGTGCCGAGGCTTCGCCGGCAGGTACTCGTCACCGTAGAGCGAAGCGACGCACTCCCTGGCCGCACTCAGAGCCTGGTTGGAGAGATGGACGGAGTCGGTCCGCATATAGGTGATGAATCCGCGCTCGTACAACCCCTGGGCGGTGCGCATGGTCTCACGCGCGCTGAGACGGAGTTTCCGGTTGGATTCCTGTTGCAGCGTCGAAGTCGTGAAGGGCGCCCACGGACGGCGAATCTGAGACTTTTCCTCTCGTCCGGTAACATCCCAAGGTCGCCCATTGAGTCGTTCCTGAAGTCCTCGGGCTTCGGGTTCGCCGAGGAGGAGCACGTCCTTCCCCGTGGCGATCTTCCCGGTGTGTTCATCAAAGTCCTTCCCCGTGGCCAGACGACGCCCGTCAAGCGCCACGAGTTGCGCCTCGAACGATTGGCCGGCGTGTTCCAGGGTGGCCTCGAGATCCCAGTACGTTCCTGCACGGAATGCCCGACGCTCTCGCTCGCGCTGCACCAGGAGTCGCACACCAGCCGACTGGACCCGACCCGCCGAGAGGCCCCAGGCCACCTTCTTCCAGAGCAGAGGGGAGAGGGTATACCCAAACAAGCGGTCGACGATCCGACGCGTCTCCTGAGCTCGGACCAGCTTCCCGTCGACCTCCCGGGCATTCTCGAGGGCCTCAAGGATGGCCTCTCGCGTAATCTCATGGAATACCATCCGTCGCACCGGAATCTTGGGAGCAAGCACCTGTGAGAGATGCCATGAGATGCTCTCCCCTTCCCGATCCTCGTCCGTGGCCAGAATCAGCATTTCAGCGTCGCTCAACGCCTGTTTGAGATCACGGACGACTTTCTTTTTGTCGGCGGGAATGATGTAAAGTGGTTCGAAGTCTCGATCGACGTTGACCCCAAGCCGGGCCCACTCCTCCCCCTTCAGCTTCGCGGGGATGTCAGCTGCACTGTCCGGCAGATCGCGGATGTGCCCCATGGACGCCGTCACGGTGTAACCCTTCGGCAAGAACTCCTTGATGGTCCTCGCCTTGGTCGGCGATTCCACGATCACCAGTTTCCCCATGCCCTTCCTTTCATTGATCTCGCTCGTCCCTGCCGAGTTTTCTTCACCGGCCCACCTCGGTGGCGGGGCTAATGTAGTACAAGGCCATCGGGAGCCTGTCAATCGCAGGGTGCAATTACGTTCGTCCTTTCGCACCCTGCGGAGACACCAAATGGACCAGATGAGAAATGATGGTGGAGGGCACGATACGCTGGCGGATTGGCCCGCTGATGCGCCCACGGACCTCGGCCTGGTCCGGAAACCGGGAGCAGGTCGCCATGTCGGGAAGAGTAGGATCCGAACGCCCCTCCACCGGAAGGAGGCGTCCCCCTACTCGTCCAGTTCCGTCTCCGTGAGAATGGGGAGGGACGCGGAATGCCCTTGAGACTACGTCTTCCGATTGCGCAGTCCGTACCATCCCAGGGCGACGAGGCCGAGTGCGGCAAACATCAGACCCGGTGGGGGACCGATGGTTGCCGTCTGCACCCCGCAGAGCCCGGTGAGAATACAGTCTCCGGGTGTGAAGACCTGCCCGGTCATGAACAACAGGGAAAGCATCATGGTACCAGAGTCCGATCGCTCTTCTTCAGCATGAAGAGTCCCTCGGCCTGGCTCGTCACCACAACCGTGCCGCTCTTGAAGTAGGGGTAGTTGCTCCACGACCCATAGTCCGTCCCCGCCTCGTCGAAGGGGAAAGGCGTGGTATCGAAATAGCCGACTTCAACCGGGCGCAACGGGTCTGTGATGTCGAGGATGCGGAGCCCGGCCACGTAGTTCGACTCGTACAACAGGTTTCCGTGCACATACAGATTGTGGTCCGTCGCCTTGGTGTTGGCAATATGCTCAGCGGCCAGCACGGGATCGTCCAGATCGCTCACATCCACGATCAGTGTCCGAGTCCCGGCGATCTGTCCGCTCCCCTCATCACCCTCGTCGTTCATGAAGAAGTACCGATGATCTTCCGAGAGCCAGCCCTGGTGCGCGTACGAGACGTTGGGGTAGGACAGACTCGAAATCACCTTGGGGCTCGTCTTGTCGGTCACGTCGGCAATCCCAAGGGCCGTTTCGGATGAGTTCAGGCAAATGGCCCGACCCTGGTACGCGGTATCCGGGCCATGATACGTGACGCATTGCGCGTCGTGGGTATACCCGGTTCGCGAATACCCCGTCGCGGGGTCGGCATGGCATCCCGCGAACTGCGGACTCCTCGGGTCACGGATGTCGATCATGTGGAGGGCCCCACCACAGCTCTCTCCGCCACCGTTGGAACCCACCGCAAATGCAAACCCGGTCGAGGTGTCGATCACGATATTGTGCGCGCTGAAAATCCGGTCGTAGTGAGCGTCCTCCGTGAATCTGACGGGGGGCTGTCGCACGGAGCGAAGTCGCGTCAGATCGAAGACCTGCATCCCGTGCGCGAGGGCGCCATCGGCCACAATGAAAGCATGGTCCTTGTAGACCTTGATATCCCGCCACCAATTCGAGCGGGAGCCCTCCGTCTTGGGAAGGTCACCGAGATAGACTGGCTTACTGGGATCGGTGATGTCGACGAAGGAGGTACCGTCGGTCCGACCGACCAGAGCGTATTCCCTGTTGGTCGTGGGATCGGTCCATCCCCACACATCATTTACCTTCGTTCCCCGACCGCCCCCGATGGCGCTGACCGGCAAATACGAGAGCAGGTCGGTTCCGTTGCATTCGAAACCACCGGCGACACCATTGTCGCACTCCACCTTCTCTCCCACCACCGAGGCCAAGGCCTCCACATCCGTCCACATCTTCTCGCCAACGATCCAGTCCTGACCGCTCGGGCGCGTCAGAACACTCACAGCCCCGAGAATGATGTTCCCGTCGCCCGGCAGACCGACGACCGCGTTGTTCCCAAGGATCGAGAGTTCCCCCCCGAATCCCTCGCCGGAACTCCCCGCCGGATGGGCGAGTTTGGTCGCACTCGTCACTTCCCCGTCCGCGGTCGCGATCAACCTGTAGATGCGCCCGGCGCCAGCGTGGGCCCCTGGCGCACCGATCCAGAGATCATTGCCGTCCCAGGCCATGGCACTCCCGAAGCGACCGTTCGGAGCTCCGTCGAAGGGCTTGATCTGCCCGGTTTCCATCCAGCTCCCGTTTTCAGGGTTCCGCCTGAAGACGAACACGGCACCCGACTGTCGCTCGTGTCCTGGGGCCCCAACGTACGCCTCGGTCCCACGCAGAGTGACCGACATTCCAAACGAGCTTCCGCGTGACAACCCCCTCCCGCGGAGTTGACTCTCCTCGGACCAGGTCCCCGTCGCCGGGTCCCTGCGAAAGACGTAGGCCACCCCAGTGGAGGTGTCCCTCACTCCAGCCCCAACCAGGAGCCGATTGTCGTCGACCGACAGGCTGGTACCGAAGAAATCTCCGGGCCTACCGTCGCTGGCGTGCAGCGTTGCCTCCTCCACCCAGTCTCCCCCACCGGCAACGCGCCAGACGGTGACAGCCCCTCGACCCTCATTCGCGCCCCACGAAGCGACGTAGGCCACGTCGCCCTCCAGCAGCACCTTCCGTCCATGAGAGTCTCCAGGCTTGGTGGCGGCCGCCACGAGCTTGGTCTTCTGCTGCCAATTTCCTGCTCGGTCCTTCTCGAAGATGTAGGCCGCTCCGGCCGCTTCGTCGATGGAAGTCGACCCCACAAGGAGTCTGTTACCACTTGCCGAGATGCTCCTGCCGAAGCGGTCGATATTGAAGCCATCCGAGGCATTGAGGCGTCCGGCTTCGACCCACTGACCCCGCCCATCGACACGGTAGACGAAGACGGCCCCGGGGGCGTAGGGATTGATGGGATTGCCAACGAACATCTCACCGGCACCCGCGGCAACCGCACTCCCGTAGCCTTGAGCTGAAACGAGTACGGGGATCACTACCAGGGCGAGCACGAGCTTCGCGGACCGCATGGCTTCCATCATGAAGGGGTATCCTCGGAACAGGTAAGGGATGCTTCGCCAAGGTGGCGGCGCGCAGGATCCATAGGGCCTACGCGCCGCGGCGAAAGCGGGTTTCAGGCATGGAGGTCGTCAAACGGACAGGGTGGGATTCGAACCCACGATACCCTTGCGGGTATACCGGTTTTCGAGACCGGCTCCTTCAGCCACTCGGACACCTGTCCAGGAGGCAGGTAAACTAATCTCGGTTCCGGAGTGTGTCGAAGAACTCCTTCAGTAAGCCACTGCATTCGGCCTCGGCCACCCCACCGACGACCTCGGGGTGGTGATTGAGCCGGGGATGCCGCAGCAGATCACCGACGGACCCGGCCATTCCGGCCTTGGGATCCCAGGCCCCGAATACGACTCGCCCGACCTTGGCCAAGACGATCGCACCGGCACACTGTGCGCAGGGTTCGAGGGTGACATAGAGGGTCGCATCGGGCAACCGGTCATCCGCGACAGCGTCCAGGGCCTCATGGATGGCGATCCATTCCGCATGCGCCGTGGGGTCCTTCCGCGTCAGCGTCAGGTTGTGCGCACGGCTCAGAAGGACGCCGTTCCTCTTCACGACGGCGCCAACGGGCACTTCACCGAGGGATGCGGCTCGCCTCGCTTGCTCGAGGGCCGCCCGCATGCCGGCAACATCGGCCTCGGACGGCACGAGTGGCGTCATGCGGCCTGCACGGCCCCCTGCGTGAAGCGGATCTCCTCGCCACTCCGTTCGACCAGAACGGTATCCCCCTCACTGAACGTCCCTTCCAGCACGTGGAGTGCGAGGGGGTTTTGAATCCGGGCTTGGATGACCCGTTTGAGGGGCCTGGCCCCGTAGATCGGATCGTAACCCAATTCGGCAAGGAACGCTCGAGCTTCGGCAGAGACCTCGAGGTGGAGCTTCCGGTCCGCCAGCAGGACCCCAAGCCGATCGATTTGGAGATCGACGATCCGGACAATGTCCTCTCGCGTGAGGGGCCTGAAGACCACGACATCATCGACTCGGTTCAGGAATTCGGGCCGGAAGTGGCCTCTGAGTTGACTCAGCACTTCCCCCTCGACCACCGCCCAACCTGCCGCGTCGACCTCTCCAGCCTCCACGATGGCAGAGCTCCCGAGGTTCGACGTCATGATGATGACCGTGTTGCGGAAGTCGATCAACCGCCCCTGACTGTCGGTCAGCCTCCCCTCATCGAGAATCTGCAACAGGACGTTGAAGACGTCGGGATGGGCCTTCTCGATCTCATCGAGGAGAAGCACGCTATAGGGACGACGACGGACAGCTTCTGTGAGTTGACCTCCCTCTTCATACCCCACATACCCAGGAGGAGCACCAATCATCCGTGCCACCGAGTGTTTCTCCATGTACTCCGACATGTCCAGTCGCACCATGGCGCGTTCATCGTCAAACAAGAACTCGGCAAGGGCCCGTGCCGTCTCGGTCTTCCCGACCCCGGTGGGTCCGAGAAAGATGAAGGAACCGGCCGGGCGATTGGGATCTTGTAGCCCCGCACGACTGCGTCGCACGGCGTTCGAGACCGCGGAGATCGCCGCGTCCTGACCCACCACACGACGCTGCAATTCGCTTTCGAGTCGCGTCAAACGCTCCCGGTCGGACTCCAGCATTTTGGCCACTGGAATACCCGTCCATCGCGCAACGATCTCGGCGATGTCCTCCGCACCGACCTCTTCACGCAAGTACTTCGCGGATGCCTGGATGTCCTGGAGGCGAGCTTCGTCGAGCAGGATCTCCGCCTCCAACTCGGGAATTCGCCCGTACCGGAGTTCGGCAGCACGATGGAGATCTCCCTGCCGAGTGGCTTGCTCCACCTCGGTCTTCAAGGCCTCGAGTTCGGCCTTTCTTCCCTGGATACCCTGAATCGCTTCCTTTTCCGCCTGCCACTGCGCCTTCATGCCCCCGCTCTTCTCCCGGAGTTCACTGATCTCCTGCTCCACGCTCTCGAGGCGCTCCTTGCCTTCTTTGGTCTTCTCCCCGAGCAGGGCTTGTCGCTGGATCTCCAGCTGCACGATGCGCCGCTCGACCTCATCGATCTCCGAGGGCAGGCTGTCAATCTCAATCCGGAGCCGACTCGCCGATTCATCGATGAGATCGATCGCCTTGTCTGGCAGGAAACGATCGCCGATGTAACGGTCACTGAGGGTGGCCGCCGCGACCAGGGCGTTGTCGGTGATTCGCACACCGTGATGCACTTCGTGCTTCTCCTTGAGACCGCGGAGGATGGCGATCGTGTCCTCGACCGATGGCGCACCGACCAGCACGGGCTGGAAGCGCCGCTCGAGCGCCGGGTCTTTTTCTACATGACGGCGGTGTTCATCCAGGGTCGTCGCCCCGACCACGTGCAGCTCACCGCGAGCGAGGGCGGGCTTGAGCATGTTGCTCGCATCGACGGCACCTTCGGAGGCCCCCGCTCCGACGATGGTGTGCATCTCATCAATGAACACGATGTAGCGCCCCTCCGCTTCAACCAGCTCCTTGATCACCGCCTTGAGTCGTTCCTCGAACTCACCGCGGTACTTGGCGCCCGCAAGGAGTTGCCCCATGTCCAGGGCAATGATCTCCTTGTTGCGAAGGGAGTCCGGGACATCTCCATTGACGATCCGCTGCGCCAGTCCCTCGACGATTGCCGTCTTCCCCACCCCAGGCTCACCAATGAGCACAGGGTTGTTCTTGGTTCGGCGTGAGAGCACCTGCATCACACGCCGGACTTCCTCATCACGCCCGATGACCGGATCGAGCTTCCCTGCTCTGGCTTGGTCCGTGAGGTTGCGGGTATAGCGCTGCAGTGCCTGGTATTTGCCCTCAGGCTCCTGGTCGGTGACCCGGTGCGCCCCTCTGACGGCCGCCAGTGCGGCCCGGAGGTCGTCACCATCGACGCCGGCCTCACTCAACACGGCTCTCGCGGTGGTCCCCTTCTCCTCAACCAGGGCCACGAGAAGGTGCTCCGTCGAGACGTAGGCATCCCCCAGTGCCTTGGCCTCCGACTCCGCACGGGTGAAGACCTTGGTGATCTCTCGGCTCATGGTGGGTTCGCCACCACCGGACTGAGAGGGGAAGCGCGCGAGTTCACGCTCGGTGGCCTCGCGAAGCGCGGTGACGTTCAGTCCACTCTTCTGGAGCAGGGGCTGGATGACCCCTTCGTCCTGATTGAGCAAGGCCGCAAACAGGTGGGCGTCATTGAGGACTGGATTCCCTCGGGTTCGCGCGAGAGCACCCGCCTCCTGAAATGCCTTCTGCGCCTTGATAGTCATCCGATCTGGACGGATCATGACATTCTCCCTTGACTCACTTCAATTCTCAGTTACGTCAAATCGCGTAAAGCCATGTCACTGCATCGGATAGGACAAAGCAATTCGCGTACCCAATGATCCTGCCGGAATGACAGCAAACTAAGCCAGTCGACGACCCCCGCCGGCATCTCGTCGTGTCACTCCCTGGCGATCACTCCACTCCAGCAGCGGGATGAGGACGCGACGGGACAATCCCGTCCGCTCTCTCAGGTCGGCCGGCACAATCTCTCCATTTCGACCCGAGGCCACCTCGCGAACGATCGCCAGGAAGCGGTCGAGTACTGTGGCGTGGTAGTACCGCCCCTGTTCGACCGCGGTGATGAGGCCGCGGGAGGATGCTATCCGAACGGCACCCGGGAGGTCCACGAAATCAGCCGTCCCCAACTCTTCCAAGGTCGGGACCTGGTAACCGGCCTCCGCCAGGATCTCGACGAGGGCATCGACCTCCGCGTCACCGCCACCTGCCTGAGGCTGGAAGGATCGGAGCGAGACGATGCCTTTCTCAATCACGATTTCGCCGCCCGCCACCATGGCGGACAGCACCTCATCAGCGAGCCATGCCCTGGCTCCGAGGCCGCTGCGGAGGGTCTCCACCGACATCCCCGGACTCGACGGTTCGCGCTCATGAAACTCGGCAATGTTGGCAAGCAGGTGCTCCTGCACGGCCATCACCCGATCCATGGCCACCCACGAGCCGGCGACACACGTGATACCCTCAGTTTCCCGGGCAATCCGGGATGCGTCCGTGGCCGGCAGACCGAGCACGATAGGCAGCTCGGCCTGCGGCATCCCACGGACCCGTCTCCCCACCAAGGCCGCGAGTCGGTCGGCGGCATCGCGTTCTTGCAGACCTGGTGGCCAGGCGGCCCTCCGGGGAGGCCCGGGGTCGATCACCCAGCCGCCGCCGATCGTGACCATTGGGCTGTACCGGCGCAGGACCAGCCGGTCGCCACCTCGAACCGCCAGTGGCGTCTCGAGAACGACCCGAGCGGGACCCACCGTTCCAGGCCGAATCTCCCCTTTGGGATAGACGCGAGCCATGACCTCCGCTGTCCCGTGATGCATCCGGACCCGATCTCGTGGTTTGAGAGCGCTCGGGGCGTCGGATGCGAGATCGAGCATGGCATCGAGAACCGACGTTGCCCGCCAACCTGCCCCGGGAGTGAGAATGATCGATCCTCGCGAGAGCTCGCCGCGACTCAGTCCAGTGATTCCGAGGGCGGTTCGCATACCGGGTCCAACCGCCCCCAGCGGCTCACCATAGCACTCGAGCGAGCGCACCCTCCCCTTGAGCCCCTGAGGCTGCACCTCGATCGGGTCACCAACGCGAATGGTGCCGCTCCACACGGTCCCCGTAACGACTGTGCCGATACCTGCCACCGCGAAGACGCGATCGACAGGCATCCGGAAGAGATCCTCAGGAGGGCGGCGCACCGCATGCATCGCATGCTTGGCGATGCTCTCACGAAGGGCTTCGAGCCCATATCCGGTGGCGGCAGACGTGATGAGAGGGGAATCGAACATGACGGTACTATGGCGGAGCCGTTCCGAAACCTCGGTGCGGACCAGTTCCAGCCACTCTCCGTCGACCAAATCGGCCTTGGTGACGACGGCGATCCCGCGGGGGATACCGAGCTGTTCCACCACGGTCAGGTGCTCCAACGTTTGTGGGCGGATCCCTTCCTGACCATCCACCACGAGGATGACGACATCGATCCCCGAGGCCCCGGCAACCATCGTCCGGACGAAGTCCTCGTGACCAGGCACGTCGACGATGCCGATCGGTTCGAGCCCGGGGAGAACCAGTGGAGCAAAATTGAGATCGATGGTGATCCCGCGCCGTTGTTCCTCGGCGAGGCGATCCACCGCTCTGCCGGTTAGCGCAGTGACCAGGGCCGACTTCCCGTGGTCGATGTGGCCCGCTGTTCCGATGATCACGCCGATGGCACCCAAGGACGCGACTGCCAGAACTCCAGGGCGGGCAAGTTGGCATCCCCACCGAGTTGGTGCCGGAGATATCGGGCCAGGAGTCTCCGGTGGGCTGCCGCTTGCGGTTGGGGGAGAACTGGGAGCGGAGCATCCGGCGCGAGAAGTTGAGCGAGGTCATGCCGGTCCGACTCGGGGAGTAAGGTCACCACCTGCCCGCGCGCGCAGGACGAACAGAGCGCACCCCCCTCCCTGGCGCTGAACGACAAGGGCCCATCTGAAGTGACGGGCGCACCATCTCGAACGCACACCTCAAGCGAGGGTGTGAACCCGAGAACCGACACCACCTCCCATAATCGGCGGAGACCAACGGTGTCGGCCGAGTCCGAATCGATCAACTCCAGTTCGAGAAGCGACGCCTTGAAGGTGTCGTAGGACTCCTCATGCGGGGCAGCCGGGGCAAACCGAATCATCACCTCCGCAAGGGCCGCCGCCGCCGCATACCGCTCGAGCGACTCCCCGATGCGAGTGGGGAGATGGTGCAAGTCGAAGCCCGCCAAGATGTGAAGATCGCTGCGAGTGGAGAGTATCAGCAGTCCTTGGCCAATGCTGAGGGGTTGGAGTGCGGCCCCGAATCGGGACTTGGGACGGAGAGCCCCTTTGGCAATGGCGCTTTGGACCCCGAGAGTGCGGGTTGCGAGCCGTACGATCTTTGACGATTCCCCATACCGGAGCGCCGTCAAGACGATCGCTTCAACGGCGATCGGTGACCGCATCCTCAGCGCCGGAGAGCTTCTTCGGCGGGTGGGATTAGGGTGGTCGTCGCGCTGCCGGCACACGCACCGAGGGGGATACTCCTCACCTCGGTGAAGTCGGCACGGAAGAGCCGAACCCGTCCGTTGCCACTCCCGGTACACGCCCCACTCTCGATGCCGTAGATGATCCCCTGACTATCGGTGGTCACGGCGGTGTTGGTGGCCACCGGGATACCGGCATTGGCCCCCCGGACAACCGACCGGGTGCGGGTATTGAATGCCATCAGTCCCTCCGTCGTCGAGCTGATGATGATCCGCTCGCCTCGATCGGCGGTGATGGGACCGGGAAACTCCCCCAGACCGCCAAAGGACCCAACCTCGACACGGGAAACCGGATCGACGATGGACAACCGGCCGGCGGGGGTGTCCGCCGTGCCGGTGCTGAGGACATAGAGACGGCCGTCGGACGCCACCGCCGCATAGCTCGCGTTCCCCGGACCGGGAAGCGGGATCGAGTCCGCAACACCCTGCCGCATCAGCGAGACCGGATCGGTGACGAGAATCCAACTCTCTTCCGCGAAGCACTCTTCCGAGGGAACCGTGCACTCTTGACCCCCGTGGACCACGAAGAGCCTTCCGCGCGTAAGCACCATATCGCGTGGCCTCGGACCGGTCTCGACGACCGTGACCTCTCCCGTGATCAAGTGCACCCGGGCGATCGACCCTACACCCGAAAGGGCTACGAATGCCACCGAGTCCCCTTGGATGGCAGCACCCTGGGCTTCCGAGCCCACCCCAAGGTGAACCGTGCGCTCGACCGATCGTTTGGTGAGGTCCACCACAGCCAACGAGTCACCACCACCCGTGGTCACCACCGCGAAGCGTCGGCCTGCCGTGACTCGGGCATCCACGGGAACATTGGCCCCCAAGGAGACCCGGACGGTGGAGAACTCCTTCGCCAGGGGAATGATCGAGAGGTCGTTGTCGCCCGTGTTGACAACCAGGAGCAGCTCTTCCGGAGGCGGCAATGGTGCCGTGGTTTCGGCACACGCGGAGATTCCCAGCCCGAGGGCGAGGAGGGCGGACGTGATGGCTGTTCGATGGCTACGAATCATGACCCCATTAGGATATATCAACCGCTCCCCGCCCGGCAGGACTGCGTTCCTGGTCTAGGGTTCCCCAGCTCCCTCACCGGATCGGAGGGGGATGAACTGGGGAGACCCGGCCCGCCATGGTGTGACCGCGATCGGCCAGCCAAAGACACGAGTGAGGATCTCTTCTTGGAGGACGTCGGTCGGGGTGCCTTCGGCCACAATCCGCCCTTTGTCGAGCAGCACGATCCGATCGGCGTATCGCGAGGCGAGGTTGAGATGGTGGGTGATGAGCAGGCATGCCATTCCATCATCCACCAAGGTGCGGATGAGTTCCATCACTTCCATCTCGTGCCGAACGTCGAGGGCATTTCCGGGCTCGTCGAGAACCAGGGCCTGGGGTTCCTGCGCCAGGGCGCGGGCGATCCGAACCCGTTGCCATTCTCCTCCCGACAGGGTCTCCGCCTTCCGCGTCCGCAACTCCACCACATCGCATCGTTGGAGAACCTGTTCGATCACGGCTCGATCCGGGGGCCGGATCGGGGTCAGGGGGCCGAGGTGTGCATACCGTCCCATCGTCACGACTTCCTCCACCGAGAGTGGTACCCACACCTCCTCTCGCTGTGAAACGACGCCGACCCGCCGGGCCAACTCCCTCCGGGGCCAACTGGCCACCGCCCGACCATCGATCGAGACGGAGCCGGTCGAGGGGGAGAGCACTCCAAGGAGCGCGCGCAGCAACGTGGTCTTCCCACTGCCATTTGGGCCACCCAGGACGAGAAGAGAACCGGGGGTGATGCCGAGTGACACTTCGCTGAGGGCCGGCGTTGGCGCCCCGGCGTAGTGGATGGTGAGGCTCTCCGCTTGGAGGATCATCGCAGCGTCCGTCGAAGCAGCAGCGCGAAGAGGGGAACGCCCACGAGAGCCGTGACCACTCCGACAGGGAGCTCGATCGGTGCGACGATCGAACGCGCGATGGCATCCGCAAGGACGAGGAACCCCCCGCTGGCGATGAACACCGCTGGCAGGAGTGTCGTGTGGAGGGGACCGACGACTCGCCGCATGGCGTGCGGTACCACGAGTCCGACGAATCCAATCATTCCGGAGACGGCTACTGCGGCAGCCGTCAAGAGCGAAGCTGTCAGGTAGATGACTCGCTTGGTCCGCTCGATGTCCGCTCCGAGAAACTGGGCGGTCTCCTCCCCCATGGTGAGCAAATCGAGACGCCGGGCCTGAAGCATCAAAACGGCGACCGGAAGGGTCGCATAGGCCAGGTATACCATCAGGGCCTGCCACGAGGCTGCTCCAAAACCACCGAGCAGCCAGAGGAAAGCATTCCGTAGTTCCGACGCCGTCGCCAGAACCATGATGGCAGACATGATTGCCCCCGCGAATGAACCGACCACCACCCCAGCGAGCAGGAGGACACGAGGGTCGAGTCGCCGACCCGCCACCACACTCAACCGATACACCAGGAAGATCGCCGTCAGCGCGCCAACGAATGCGGAAACCGGAACAGCCCATGGAGCGGCGCCGGCCACGGCGATGGCCAGGACCGCACCGAGTCCCGCACCCCCAGACAGTCCAAGGAGGTACGGATCGGCTAGCGGATTCCTGACCAGGGCCTGGAGTGCGGCACCGGCAATGCCCAGTCCCCCTCCCACCATGAACGCGAGTACAACTCGCGGGAGGCGAACCTCGATCAGGATCGTCCTGGCCATCGAATCGGGTGAACCGATCCCTTCGATGAGTGCCGAAGGTCCGTTGAACGTGGCACCGAACACCAGACCGGCGAGGATCGCCAGGAGGGCGCCTCCCACCAGGAACGGCCACCGGACGGCCTTGGTCATCTGCGGTGGATGCTGTCGAGCTGGAGAGCGAGTTGGCGGACCGCAGCCGGGGCCCGTGGCGTCGGGCGAGCGAACTCCGTTCCCGAGACGAGGAGAAAACGGCGGTCTCGCACCGCCCCGACTACCTGCCACTCCGCACGCGTAGCGAAACCCGGCGTGTCCGTCGTCGCCAGAATGAAGGTGGGGTCGCGCGCGACGATGGTCTCGAGACTCACCGGACCGGAGGGAAGCTGGAGGTCGCCAAACACGTTTCGTCCTCCGGCGAGCGTGAGCACTTCATGGAGAAAGCTGCCCGAACCGATCACGATCGGTGGCTGGTCCCAGGCCAATAGAAGGACGTCGATGGAATCCGATACGGTACGCCGCGCCGCCGCGAGGTCACCGGAAAAGACGCGCAGGAGCGAATCGGCCGCATGGCTCCGCCCCGCGATCGTACCGAGCAGCTGCGTGGCGCGCGCGAGGTCGTCGAGACGATCGACCCGCAGTTGTATCGTCGGGATCCCCAACTCCCGCAGTCGTTTCGCGGCGAGCGCGTTTTGGGCCGACTGATACAAGATCACCAAGTCGGGACGCACACCGAGGATCAACTCGACGCTCGGCTGGAGTCCGTCGCCAAGACTGGGCACATCGAGAGCCTCAACGGGCCAATCGCACCAGGTTGTGCGCCCGACAACTTGTCCACCCGCGCCAATCGCGAAGAGCAGTTCCGTGGTGGATGGTATCAACGAGACGATGCGCCTCGAGGGGCCGGGGAGGGATACCTGATCCCCAGCATCATCTCGCACCTCGATGACGGCGTGGGGCGACGGCGGTCGTGAACGACACGAGAGCGAGAGGAACGAGAGCAGGAGGAGCATGACCCGCGTCGATTGGTCGAACAGGCCTGTCAGCATTCGCTTGAGCTTCTCGCGTCGCTCGCGGTAGCCACTCCATTCCTCAGGGGTGGTCTCTCCTTCTCGGCCGGCAAACTGCAGGTCGAGGGCGGCAAGCTCCTCGATGAGCCGGTCCCGATCGCCGAGTTGCACCAGCGCAGGACGGCGGCGGAGCCTCACGAACCCAACGAGAATCGCGAGTCCCGTGATACCAACCAAGACAGCCAGAAGACCGCGGGTTTGCACCGGGGCCGCGGGGAAAACCAGGGAGATGTCACTCCCACCAGCCATGGCGCCGACCCAGCCACGCAGCGACTCCTGCCCCAGTCGTTGGGTGACTTCCCTCAACTCCCCGGTCACCCGAGTCGCCGGCTCCTCCGAGAGGACCGTGACCGTGTCGACCGGATCAGAGAACGGGATAGCGAGGCGACGGGCCTCCTGGTCGACCGTGTGCGTGAGAACGATCTGACGACTCCCCGGCGCGATGGGAGCAAAAACCAACACACTGTCGTTCCTGATGAGCACTGCTTCCTGCGAGACTTCGGTTCCTTCATCGATCGCGGTTCGCTCCACCCCCGTCGGAAGAGCGAAGGCCCAGGTGGGCGCGGTACTGTCGGCAGTCACGCGTGTCGTCGGACTCTCGTTCCGCAGCACGAAGACGTCGACGATCTCGCGTTGACCGGTTTCCTTGGGTGCTGAGACGAGGAGGTACCGCGCGCGGATGCCTATGGCGCTCCGACTCGACGTGTCCGAGACGATCACGATGATGCCGGTGGCGTTCGTCGGGTCGGTGATGGGGGAGGAGAAATACTCGATGCCATGATGCCTGGCACTGAGGATGTAGACCGCCGACGTATCACGCTGGATGGGGATCCTGAATCGACCGAACCGATCGACGGGTACCGAATCGACCGGTCCTTGCGAACTGCGACTCAGGCGGTGGAGGATGACTCTCCCTTCGGGAACGGCGAGCGTGTCACTCCCGACCACCCGGGCGACGGTCCCCTCGAGCAGCACCTGGGCACCAAGCCTGGGAACGGCGACCAGGGTGACGCACAGAAACAGGGCGCTAGAGGTGGAAACGACCGAAGTCCTGCGGATCGAGCTTCTCGAGGTAGCGCCTGAGGGCATCAGGATCCTTGGCCTCCTGCGGTGCCGGGTCCCTGCGACCCGCATCCATGCCGCGATCGAGGAGACCATCGGTCGTGAAGATCGGCGCATCACAGCGAAGAGCCAGGGCAATGGAATCGGATGGCCGTGCATCCACCTGCACCACCTTCCCTTCGCGCACGATGAGTAGCTCTGCGAAGTAGGTGTCGTCGCGCAGATCGGTAATCTGAACACGCTGCAACTCGCCACCGAGCCCCGCCACGATGTCACGCAGCAAGTCATGCGTCATAGGGCGTTGCGCGTGAATCCCCTGCAGCTCCATGGCGATGGCATTGGCTTCGGAGGATCCGATCCAAATCGGGAGCGCACGTTCACCATCCTCTTCTCGGAGAATGACCACCGGTGTGTTGGTCGATCGGTCCAGCCCAAGATGTTCGACGGTGACCCGTATCATCACTCCTCCTCGGGCCCGGGATGCTGGGGCCCCTATCGCACGGCAGCGCGAAGTGCCGAGGTCCGGTCTGTCCTCTCCCACGGAAACAGGGTGACCCGCTTTCCGTCAACGGTGACACGTTCGGGACTTCGTCCGAAGTGACCGTAGGCGGCAGTGGGGCCATAGATCGGGGTCCGGAGCCGGAGTGCCTTGATGATACCCATCGGCGTCAGATCGAACACCTCCCGGACGGCATCCTCCAGCCTTCCGTCTGCCACTCGCCCCGTTCCAAAGGTATCCACAAAGACCGAGACCGGCTCGGCGACCCCAATGGCATACGCCACTTGCACCTCACAGCGGCGGGCGAGCCCCGCATCAACGATGTTTCGCGCGACCCAGCGGCAAGCGTAGGTGGCCGAGCGATCGACCTTCGAGGGGTCTTTCCCGGAAAACGCGCCCCCACCATGCCGGGCCATCCCGCCGTAGGTGTCAACGATGATCTTCCGCCCCGTGAGACCGGCGTCGCCGTGCGGCCCGCCGATCACGAACCGTCCCGTGGGATTGATGAGGAACTTGGCTTTCGAATGATCGATGTCCGCCTCGGCGAGGACCGGGCGAATCACTTCTTCGATCATCGTCCTGCGAATCGCGCTCTGGCTCAGGACACGACGGCCCGACCGTTCAGCATGCTGGGTGGAGAGCACGACCGTGGCAACACGCACCGGGCGATCGCCTTCGTACACCACCGAGACCTGTGTCTTACCATCGGGACGGAGCCACTCGATGGCGGAACCGCCGATCCCTTTTCGGCGATCAGCCAACCGCCGTGCGAGCCGATGGGCCAGCAGGATCGGCAGCGGCATTCGCTCGTCGGTCTCGTTGGTTGCGTACCCAAACATCATCCCCTGATCTCCGGCCCCGTCGCGATCCACCCCCATGGCAATGTCGGGCGATTGCCGATCGATGGAACTGATGACCGCACAGGTCCGACCGTCGAATCCGAAAGAGGCGTCGGTGTAGCCGATAGCTTCCACCGTTTGGCGGACAATGTCAGGGATGTGGACGTAGGTGCTCGTCGTGATTTCCCCGGCAACGACCGCCATGCCGGTCGTGACCAGCGTCTCACACGCCACGCGGGCATCCGGATCCTCCGCGAGGATGGCATCGAGCACGGCATCGGAGATCTGATCGGCCACCTTGTCGGGGTGACCCTCGGTCACCGACTCCGAGGTAAAGAGGTGTTGTCTCAAAGTCTCGTAGCTTTCGAGAAGGACAGGACGGAAGGGCCGCGGAGGCCCGTCGAGGGGTCCAAGCTAAGCCCTGAGACCGCGACCTGGCAACGGCCCTCGGGGGTCGATCTGCCGCAGATCCACGAAGGGCGCGACATGTTCTCGCAGACTCGCGAGGATCTGATCCGCGTTATCCTCCGCAAGAGCCTCCTCCGCCGCCTGCATAGCCACGGCATACGGGACTTGTCGCAGCAGTCGCTTGAGGAGCAAGAGGGAGGGAGGGGCAACGCTCAAGGTCTCGTAACCCAGTCCAACGAGGAGGACGGCGAGTAGCGGCTCCGACGCCATCTCGCCGCAGATGCTGCAGGGAATCCCAGCCTGATTGGCGACGCTGATCACATGGCGTAATTGCCGGATCATGGCAGGACCGTGGGGAATGAAACGCGCCGCCAATTGCACGTTGCCGCGGTCAACCGCCAAGGTGTATTGCGTGAGGTCGTTGGTTCCAACACTGAAGAAATCAACGCATTCGGCAAAGCGGTCGGCGAGGATGACGGCTGCCGGGGTTTCGATCATCACCCCAAGAGTCACGCTTTCGGCGGCCCGGATCCCGGCACGGGCCAGCGCCTCGCTTTCTTCGGCGATCAGTGCCCGTGTCGTCGTCACCTCGTCGATTCGGGTCACAAGGGGGAGCATCAGGCGAACATTTCCCGCATCAGCCGCTCGCAATACCGCACGGAGCTGGGGTCTGAAGAGATCTGGATGATCGAGGCACACACGAATGGAACGCCAGCCCAGAAACGGGTTGGCCTCGTCGGGGGCGTCGAACGCCGCCGGAAACTTGTCTCCACCGAGGTCGAACGTGCGGATCGTCACGACCCCATTGGGGAAGGCGGTTGCGACTCGTCTGAAATATGCGGCCTGGTCTTCCTCGCTCGGGAGGTGGGTCCGTCCGGTAACGAGAAATTCGGTGCGGAGCAGGCCGACCCCGGTGGCCCCGTGTCGGACCGCCATGTCGATTTCTTCCGGGAGGTCGAGGTTGGCTTCCAGCCTGACCAGGTGACCGTCAGGTGAAACACAGGGCTCTTCGATCTCCGCCTCGAGTTCGAAGGCAAGTTTGCGGCGGCGCGTGACCTGTGTGCTGGCCTCCCGCAGTTGTGAGGGTGTGGGGTCGATGACGAGTGTCCCACTTTGACCGTCAACCAAGAGAACCGTGCCGGTCTTGATCCGGCTGATGGCTCCGGTGACACCCATGACGGCCGGGATTCCCAAAGAATGTGCCAGAATCGCAGCGTGAGAGGTCCGAGTGCCCTCCTCGCTCACCAGTGCGGCAAGGTGATCGCGGTCGAACTGGACGGTCAGGCCGGGAGAAAGTTCGTGGGCGACCACGATCACCTGCTCGTCGGGAGCAGTGATCGGAAACTCAACCGCCTCCCCTCCGGTGAGCACACGAAGCATGCGCAGTTGGACGGCCGTGAGGTCGGTGATCCGCTCACGCAGGCGAGCACTGGAGGAACCCGACCATGCCACCCGCATTTCCAGCGCCTTGAACTCGTATGCCGTCTCGGCGCTGAGGAGATTATGGCGAATCAGATGTTCGACCGTGGCCAGGAACTCGGGATCCCGGGCCATGAATACCTGGGCCTCGAAGATCCGCGATTCCTCCTCACCGGCACGTTCTTCCACCCGCCGTTGTAACGTGACCAGGCTGTCGACCACCCGCTCGACGGCCTCCCGGAGCCGCACCACTTCACCCTCGATTTCGTCGACGGAGATCGTGCGATCCACCACGTCGGGGAATCGAAGGTCCAGCACCAGGGCCGGGGCATAGGCGACACCAGCTGAGACGCCTATTCCCCTGAGCGTACGAGCGTCCTCAGTCTTCGCCAAATCCACCCTCCACGAGTGCCGCGAGAGCAGCCACGGCGGCCTCCGCATCTTCACCAACGGCCCGGATGGAAATCGCGGATCCCTGTTCAGCAGCCAACATCATCACCCCCATGATGCTTTTGCCATTGATACTCGCCCCATCCTTCCCCAATTGGATATCGGCACCAAAGGTGTTCGCGAGGCGCACGAACTGGGCCGCCGGCCGGGCATGGAGACCGAGCGAATTGGCGATCGTCACCATCCGTTCAATCATCGGGCCACCGTTTGCCATATGATCACCAGAATCCCCCCGATCAGTGTGAGGGTAGTCGCTGTCATTTTCCGTCCAAAGAACCAGCGCAGGACCACCGCTGCGGTGAGAAACCCGAAGACCATCACCAAGTCCCAGTTCCCGGTATCCGCGAGTAGCCAGGTTCCCACGATCGGGATGGCACCCGCCGTGAGGACGGTCGCGCCCCACACGGCGAGCGAACCGAGGCGGGGTAAGGGCGACGATTGGATAGCCTGGCCCACGGTCGTGCCATTGGCCCACCCCAGTTGCAGCAACCATGATGCGAGGTAGAGGCGAAAGACATTGTGGGCCACGACGACTCCGAGAACTGCCCAGAGTCCCGCGCCGAGCGTCACGAGCACCACACCGAGGGCGGACAGGGCAGGCACGGTCCCAGTCCAGAACAGTCTGTCGCCGAGCGCGCCCAAGGGTCCACAGAGGGCCGACCGTAGCCGTTCTACCTGACTGGCGGGAAGACCGTCATGCTCAGCCCGCAATTCCGCTCCCAGGGCCGCAGCCGCGAGGTAGGGATTGGCGTTGAAGAACCCCGCCGCGCGTGCCAGGGCCAATCGGTACCGCTCCCGATCGTGGCCGAGGAGTTTTCTCAGCGCCGGCTCGCTGGCCCACCCAAAGCCGATGCCCTGCATCCTCTCATAACTCCAGCCGGATTGCATGCCGAGCAAGCGAATGACGGTCGTCGTTCGCGGGGTCACGCGATCCATGCGACGATCGTCCCCAGGAGTAAACCGACTCCCACCAGGCGGGCCCCTCCCGATCGACGGAGGACCCCGTTCATCCCACCGAGTATCCCGCCACCGATCGCGACCAGGCCCAGGTAGTGCCCCAACTCGCTGGGGACCTCGATTCCCCATTGCAGCACGACGACCAGGGCCAGGCCGAATGCGGTCAGACTGAGACTCCGCGCGGCGTCGGCCGTCATCCCCATCCAGAACAGGCGGCTGACCATACCTCGATCGCCCATGGCGAGTGCGGGCTCCGCCTTCCGGACCAGATCCCCGTTGAGTCGCCGGAGTCCCTCCACGGACCGTCCGCCGAGGATTGCCAGCAGTACGCCGAGCAAGGCGGCCGGACCGAGGACATGGGCGCCCGACCCACCCACCGCGAACGCGGCGGCCACCACAGCGGCCGGTCCGTAGTCCGGGTAACGCGAGGCTCCGATCGGCAGCACATCCATGGCGAAGAGTTCGAGGATGACGCCGACACGAAGACCACTCAGTGGGTCGCCCAGAATGGCCCCGGCCACACTGGCCGCCACCAAGGGACGGCTGAGGAGTCCCTGAGGGAAGCTCACCAGATCAACGCCGGTGACAGTTCCCCAGAACAGGAGGACCGGGAGCAGTGCCAGGCTCATCCCAGGAGCTCCGAGACCGGGACGGGCGTCGACGTGGGAAGGTCCTGCGCCGTGACGGCAACCCCAGCGGCTTCGAGCGCTCGCAGACGATCGACATCATCTTGGGTCAGGTAGACGTACCGTAGGCGTTCCGTGCGGCCCGGAGCGTGGTGGATCCCCCCCAGGTTCACTCGTGTAATCAACCCCCCGGTCCCACGGACGAGTCTGGTCATGGTCTCCAGGTCCGCGGTGAGAATGATCACCGGACGCGCGTCACGAGACCACTCAGGACACCGTTGCTCGGCCTCGGCCTCAGAGACGATCTCCACGTCGATACCCTTGGGAACCGCCAGACTATAGATGTCGCGCTCCCAATCGTTGCCGGAGACGGCATCATCGACGAGCACGATCAGCTTGGCGCGCAGAGGGCCGCCCCACCCAATGACCACCTGCCCGTGAATGAGTCGGTCATCGACGCGGCAGAGCGCGATCGCCATCCTAGCCCCCAGCGATCGCCTGGACGCCGACCTCACCAGCGCGGGTTGCCGCCTCCGCGGGGGTCTCGTCCCGGTGGAACACAAAATCGAGGAGCATCGCCAGGTTCACACCCGATACCACTCGCACATCGGGGACCCCCGCCCGGAGTCGCATGGCGGCCACAAAGCACGAGCCGCTCCGGAGATCGACGAAAACGACACCCGGGCGGTCATCGATCGCCTCGAGCACCCGCTCTTCCAGGCGCGTCCGATCGCAGCCGGTATTGGTCACCGCGGTCAGCGCACCCCGGACTCCGCTGATCTCCTCGACGGCATGGACCAGGGCCTCGGCCAGTCCAGCGTGCGCAACGATGACTCCGTGGAGTTCCTGCGTCATTCCAGATCGTCTTGCAGGTATTGCCGGAGGCCACGCTTGTCCATCATCCGTCGGATCAATCGCTCGTTGAAGGCCGCGGCGGAGTCGATGCCCGTCATGCGCAAGAGGTGGTTCATCGCCACGACTTCCGATACGACGGTGATGTTCTTTCCGGGATTGAGCGGCACCATGACCTTCGGCACCGGCACACCAAGGATCTCGGTCTCCTCCTGAACCAGTCCTGTCCGTTCGGCGTCCTGCGCGTTGTCCCAGTCCTCGAGTTGCACCACGACCTCCACGCGCTTCTGCTGACGGACGGAGCGAATGCCGAAGAGGGCGGGGATGTCGATGAGTCCGACACCACGAATCTCCATATGGTGGGCGGCGAGTTCGTGCCCTTGACCAATCAGGGTATTCCCCCGCCGAACGATCTGCACGACATCGTCAGCCACGAGTCGGTGCCCACGTTCCACCAGATCGAGCACGCACTCTGACTTCCCGATCCCCGAACGCCCGACGAACAGCAATCCGACCCCATAGACGTCGGCCAGGGACGCGTGCACCGTGGTGCGCGGTGCGGTGGCCGCTTCGACCACGGGCTTGATGTTCTGATAGAACTCTGCCGTGGAAAGTGTCGAACGCAGCACCGGAATCCCGCGCTCGCGAGCGAGTTCGAGCAAGACGTCGGGGACCTTCTTGCCCTTGGTGACGAACACGATCGGAAGCGGGAAACTCATGAACGCCTCGATCACTTTCCTCCGCGCAGCATCCTCGAGCGATTGCAGGTAGCTGATCTCGGTCTCGCCCAACACATGCATGCGGTCCGGGAGGAAACGCTCGGTGTATCCGGCGAGGACCAGGCCAGGACTGGCGAGTTCCCCCTTGGGCAGCGGACGGTCGAGTCCGATGTCTCCCGTCAGAGACTCCAACCCGAGCGGATTCTCAGGGAGTTGGAGCAGATCCCGCGCACAGACAGTCATGTCTTTCGAGGCAATCCGCGACGCCGACTGGGTTTGGCCATGGGGCGCTCGAGTTGTCGTCGGACTTTCCGCTCCGCCCTATCGAGCGCCGTCCGGTGGTCGGCGGCGGCGCTCTCGGCCACCAGCACCGTTCCGCCCGACAGGCGGAGCCGAATCTCCACCGTGGGGCGTTCACCGTCGGCGTCGAAGACGACCGTCGCCTCCTGCCCGAACGGCGTGAGTTGATCGAGGCGTGCCATAACGACTTTGGCACGCTCACGGAGCGTTGGGGTGATCGAGCAATGACGGGCGGTGACAGTCACGCGCATCACGCCTCCAGAATCTGGGTTGAGAGGTGCCTTCGTGTCTCCACGATCTGCTGTAAGTGTGCTTCGGTCGCTGCCGCGGCCTGTTCCCATGTCAGAGATTCGGCATGCAGGCGCGCCTGTGTCCCGAGTTGCGTGACGAGCGCCGGCGTTTCCGCCAACTGCACCATCCGTTTGGCCAGCGCGACAGTGTCCCCATGGGGAACGAGGAAGCCCGTCACACCATCACGCACCGAATCCCGAAGGCCCGGACTGTGCGAGGCGATCGAGGGAGTTCCACACGAAGCGGCCTCCATGATCGTGATCCCCCAACCTTCCTTGACCGATGGGAAGATGTTGGCCCACGCGGTGCGAAGTAACCGCAGCTTGTCTTCCTCCGTCACGAATCCCAGGAACCGGACCGCCTCATGGACCCCCAGCGAACCCGCCAAACGCTCGAGGTCCCCTTGTGCGTCCCCCGTGCCGGCAATGTCAAGGGTGATGTCCTTTCGTCCCCTTCGAGCGAGAGCCAGGGCCCTGATGGCATGGTCGATCCCCTTGTACCGCTTGAGCCGACCAACATATAAGAAGGAGGGCCACGCTGTGCGGTCAAGGTCAGACCCCGGGGAATAGTGCCGACTGTCCACTCCCGGGTGGATGACCCGGATCCGATCCGCAGAGACGCCACGCGCCACGAGGTCATCTCGCGTGCTCTCACTAATCGCATGAAAATCCGCCTCCCGGTAGTGCCGAGGCAGCGGTCGCTCCGCGAGCCACACCATCGCGGCCAAGGGCCATGGCAGTTCCAGGAACACCGTGGGACCAAAGAGGTGAGGAACCAGCACACAGAAGGGTAGGTCGGTGTGGGTGGCGAGAAAGAGTGGGAGTTTGTTGATGTCCTCGACGATGACGTCGGGGCGCTCCGCGACGATGGCTTTCCGAACCGCACGCCGAGCTCGGAGGGCAAAGGAATACCGCCGACCGACGCGTTGGATCTCGATCCCCTGGATCACCGTCCGCGGCGCACACCCTTTCCACCCGGAGCATATCAATCGGATTCTGTGCCCCCGAGCGACGAGTCGACCAAAAATCTCGAACAGATGGATCTCCGCACCGCCTGCGGTCGGGTTCTCGGGGTCCAGCCAATTGACCAGCAGGACGTTCATAGTCGTCCCAGACGTCGGGCCACCCGATCGAGCACTCCATTGACGAACGGAGCGGCATCCGGTCCGACGAACCGGTGGGTGAGCCACAAAGCCTCATCGATGACAATGGCCGGCGACAGATTGGGATCGTCGAGCTCAACACAGGCCAAGCGGAGGATCTGACGTTCGAGTAACCCCATCCGCTCGAGGCGCCAGTGCTCCGCCGCAGCCGCAATCATCTCATCGAGTGCATCAGACGAGGCAATCACCCGGGCAGCGAGATCCTCAGCACCATCGAGCACCGAAGATGCCGGTCCCGTGATCCGGGCGAGACCGGCCACGGTTTCGGTGAGCGCCGGCCGGCCACGGGTCTCCCAGGCATACAAGAGTTGTAGGGCTCTGGCGCGTCGCTTGGACTCAGGACGGAGCACGGTTCGTGTCGAGCTGCTGGAGGAGACGGGCGGTGCTCAGGGCCGCCTCGGTGGCTTCGCGGCCCTTGTTCCCCGCGGTCCCACCGGCCCGGGCGGCGGCCTGTGCAAGGGTATCGGTGGTCAGCAGCCCAAACCCAATCGGGATGCGGTGACACCGGGCAACGTCGGCAAGGGTCCGGGCCGTCTCGCCGGCAACGAAATCGAAATGCGGCGTCTCACCGCGGACGACCGCACCCAAAGCCACGATACAGGCATGGGTTCCGGCGCGGGCAATCGTCTCCGCCACCACGCCGAGCTCCCATGCCCCCGCGACCCAATAGACATCACGTTGAGACTCCGGGACCCCCGCTTCCTCACAGCACTCCGCAGCCCCGGTCAACAGCTGCGCCGTGATTCGCTCATGGTAGCGGCTGACCAGGATCGCCACTCGGCCGGTCGGGACCGGGTGACCGGTTGTTTCGGACACCGGCAATTCAGGGAGCGAGGAAGTGACCAAGCTTATCACGCTTGGTCCCGAGGTAGTCTCGGTTTTCCGAGGTGGGCACCGACTCGAGGGGCACGCGCTCCACGATCTCCAGCCCGTAGGCATCGAGGCCGACAACCTTGCGGGGATTGTTGGTCATCAACCGGATGGTCGACAGCCCGAGATCCCGAAGGATCTGGGCTCCAATCCCGTATTCACGCAGGTCCGGCGGAAAGCCAAGCCTCTCGTTCGCCGCCACGGTGTCCGTACCGCTGTCTTGCAGGACATAGGCCCGCAGCTTGTTGAGGAGGCCGATGCCCCGCCCTTCCTGATCCAGATAGACGATCACCCCTTGACCCTCCTCCCCAATGCGGCTCATCGCTCCATGCAGTTGTCTCCCGCAATCACAGCGCGTCGAGCCGAACACATCTCCGGTCAAGCACTTCGAATGCATCCTGACCAGCACCTCGGCCTTCCCGTCGACTTCCCCATGGACGAGCGCCACGTGTTCGGCATCGTCCACATCGTTGCGGTAACCAATGATCCGAAAGAGACCATACTCCGTCGGCAGACTCGCATCGGCAACGCGGTGAACCAGTCGTTCGTTCTGAAGACGATAGCTCACGAGTTGGGCAACGGTGACGTAGGTCAGGTCGAACTTCGCCGACATCGCCTGAAGTTGCGGGCGACGGGCCATGCTGCCGTCTTCGTTGAGGATCTCACAGATCACACCGGCGGGGAGGAGGCCAGCGAGTCGCGCGAGATCGACACTCGCCTCGGTCTGACCCACGCGCTGCAACACCCCCCCTGGTCTGGCACGGAGGGGGAAGACATGACCCGGACGGCGGAGGTCGTGCGGGACCGTATCGGGATGGATGGCCACCTGGATGGTGCGGGACCGATCGGCGGCAGAGATCCCCGTCGACACACCAAACTTCCGCTCGGCATCGATACTGATCGTAAACGCTGTGGTGAGCTCTTCCGTGTTCCGATCGGCCATCTGGGGCAGGCCCAACTGATCGCATCGTTCTGGAGTGAGGGTGAGGCAGATGAGTCCGCGCCCGTGCAAGGTCATGAAATTGATCATTTCGGGAGTGACGAGTTGGGCCGAGCATACGAGATCACCCTCGTTTTCCCGATCCTCGTCGTCCGCCACGATCACGATCTTCCCGTTGCGGAGATCCTCGATTGCCTGCTCGATCGTTCCAAACATGTTGTGCTATACCCGCCGTCGGCGCGTTCGGGCGCCCACCGTGCGTGCCTTTACGAATTGGAGGATGTACTTCCCGATCATGTCGGACTCGATGTGGACCTCCTCACCTGGGGAGAGCCGCTCGAGGGTCGTGTGCTGTAAGGTAAATGGAATCAACGATACCCGGACCCGATCCCGACGGAGCACCTTGAGAACGGTCAGACTCACTCCATCCACCGCGATCGAACCCATGGGGATGGTGACCCGAGCCACCGCCGCTGGTACGGCGATATCCACCAACCTGGCATCCAGTCGCGTCGTGACCGCTTTCACCGTCCCCACCGCATCGACATGCCCTTGAACCAGGTGTCCTCCGAATCGGTCGCCCACGCGAAGCGCCCGCTCGAGATTCACGAGTTGACCTGCCCGATACGAGGCGAAGCGCGTCCGGTCGAGCGAGGTGTCCACCACATGCACACCAAATGCGCCCCGGGACTTGGACCGGATCGTCAGGCAGGCACCGTCGACCGCCACGCTCTCGCCAAGCCTCAGTCCACGAAACGGAGCCTTGATACTGAAGGTGAGCCCGTCCCGGCCGCGGTACACGCGCCGGACGGTTCCCAGCGCGGTTACCAGGCCGGTGAACACGTGCGGTCCAGGACGACGAGGGTGTCTTCGCCAAGTGCTCGGCGTTCGATCACCTTCCACCGCTCCGCGTCCTGCAACAAGGGAGAGGGTAGCTGCCCGAACGCAGGACGGGCCTCCGGTCCGAGCCACAAGGGACTCTGCACCCAGTAGAATCGGTCCACCACACCGGCCGCAAACAGCGCACTCGCCAGCTCGCCACCGCCTTCGACCAGGAGACTGTCAGTACCGCTGCGTCGCAGGGCCCGCAACCCATCGAGCAGCGAGGACGCCCTCACAACGGTGACACCGCTGCGGTCGAGGTTGGCGGCCATCATCCCGTCGCCCAACATCACGATCGTGACCGGAACCTCCGCGGCGGTCGCAAGCAGACGAGCGGCACCCCCCACCTCGCCCGATCGAGTGAACACGATTCGGCGCGGTACGACCCGCGGCACCACCGTGCCACGCACCGTCAGCATCGGGTCATCGAGACGCGCCGTGTGGCCTCCAATGGCGATGCCTTCGAAGCCTGCGCGGAGCCAATGGACGTAGGCGCGGGCCTCCGTGCCAGATATCCAGCGCGAGTGCCCTTTCCGATCGGCCACACGCCCATCGATCGAGGTGGCGAGCTTCACCGCGACATACGGCCGGTCCGGGGTCAGCGCTACATGGTGGAACATCGCATTCTGGCTCAGAATCGCGGGGTCGTCCGCGAACGTCACGTCGAGTCCGGCCTGGCGGAGAACTCCGCCGCCACCACCCGCCTCCGGGTGTGGGTCACGGGCACCGATGACCACTCTTCGGATACCGGCCTCGAGGATGGCTTGGACACAGGGTGGTTGCTTTCCGTGGTGCCGGCAGGGCTCCAGAGTAACCACCAGAGTTGCTCCCTTGGCTTCACTTCCCGCCGCGGTAAGGGCCATCACTTCGGCGTGACGCTCGCCGTACTGGGCATGCCAGCCTTCCCCGATCAGTCGACCGTCCCGCACCACCACCGCTCCCACGAGGGGATTGGGGTGGACCCGCCCCCATCCCCTCCACGAGAGGTCGAGGGCGTGTTCCATGGCCTCACGGTCGGACAAACCCATGGCTATTCCACATCGACCCTGGTATCCCCAGACCGGATCTCTCCCACCACCCACGTCCGAACACCGGCCTCGCGGGCGCCCCGCTGTACTTCGTCGAGGAGAGCCTCGGGCACAACGGCGATCATACCAAGACCGAGATTGAAGACATCCGACATCTCTCGGGGTTCGATACTTCCCGCGCGTTGGAGGAGGTCGAAGAGTGGTGGGCAGGGCCATGCCTTGCGACGCACCGTCGCCCGGCACCCCGGCGGGAGCACGCGCACGAGGTTGCCGGGAATACCCCCGCCGGTGATATGGGCCAGGGCATGCACCCGAGCGACCACATCGCGGAGTGCACCCCAGTAGGAACGATGCACGGCGAGCAGGGCTTCCCCAACGGTACTGGCGAGATCCTCCACCCGGGACTCGACCGAGAGGCCCATCTGGTCGAAGAACACTCTCCTGGCGAGGGTAAATCCGTTGGTGTGCAGTCCCGTGGACTCGTAACCGACCAAGAGATCGCCGGGACGGACGCGATCGCCGTGGAGGGCGTCTTCCTCTTCAACGACCCCCAGAATGGTACCGGCGAGATCAAAATGTCCCGACTGGTAGAGTCCGGGCATCTGGGCTGTTTCGCCGCCGGCGAGCAGCATCTCATGACTCCGACACGCCCGGGCCACCCCGCTGACGATGGTCGCCGTCTCGTCGATGGACAAGTCGGCGCCTGCGAGATAATCCTGGAATGCGAGCGGAGTCGCCCCGTGGACGAGAATGTCGTTGACACAGTGGTTGACGAGGTCTTCGCCCACGGTCCCGAGTTGCTCGCAGTCCCGTGCGACCAGCACCTTGGTCCCCACGCCGTCCGTACTCATCACGAGCAGTGGGCGCTGCAGTCCTGACGGCAGCCGAAGCATGCCACCAAAACCACCCACCGCCCCGGCCGCGAGCTTGGTTTGCGTTCCCCGCACCAGAGAGGCGATTCGGGTCTTGGCCTCGTCCGCCGCCTTCAGGTCGACACCTGCCTCGGCATAGCGGTCTGCCGTCATTCGATTCGCTCCGCCACGGGCACATGCGTCAGATCCACGAAGCGCCGGACCCGGACCGCCACATCCGACAGCTCGACCTTGTCGAACCCGCGGACCCCGAAGCCAGCAACGGCGTAGGACCCCATGGTTGCTCCGTAAACCATGGCTCGGCGCATCGCGTCAGAAGAAAGGTCGCCCGAGTGGGCCAGATAGCCCATGAACCCTCCTGCGAAGGCGTCCCCCGCACCGGTAGGGTCGAACACCTCTTCGAGGGGGAAGGCCGGGACGTAAAAGGTGCGATCGGCATACATCATCAGGGCTCCGTACTCTCCCTGCTTGATGACGACGCAGCGAGGGCCCCGGTCGAGAATCCATCGTGCGGACCGATGGATATTCCAGTCACCGGAGAGCTCCCTCGCTTCTGAATCGTTGACCATCAGGATGTCGACGCGCTCGAGGAGCGCAAGGAGGGCCTCTCGCTTGCCGTTGATCCAGTAGTTCATCGTATCGCACACGATGAGTTTGGGCGCTCGGACCTGCTCGAGGACATCCAGTTGGAGCGTTGGATCGATGTTCCCGAGAAAGACGTAATCCGCGTCCTGTGCGGATTGCGGCAGTTTCGGGTGGAAATCGGCGAAGACACCCAGGCGGGTTTCCAGGGTCTCTCTGCTCTGGAGATCGTAGGAGTACTTCCCTTTCCACCGAAAACTCTCTCCATCCGCCTGTTCGACACCGCTCCAGTCGATCCCCCGAGGAGCGACTCGCTCCAGGTCTCGCATCGGATAGTCATTCCCGACCACCCCCACGACACTCACGGGATGAAGGAGGGATCCCGCAACGCTGAAGTACACCGCCGATCCACCGAGCGCGTCAGCGGTCTCGCCAAATGGCGTGTGGACCGAATCGAGTGCCACGCTACCCACCACAAGGAGACTCATTCGCTCACATCCGATCGGGCGCGGTGAGCCCAAGAAGGGTTAGTCCATTCGCGAGAACCGTGCGGGTTGCTCGGGCAAGCACCAACCGCGCGTGTTCGGTCGCGGGCGGCTCGCCCAGCACGCGGCATCGGTGATACCAGCCATGCACCTGGCGTGCGAGGTCTTCCAGGTACCCGGTGACGCGATGGGGTTCTCGCCCTTCCGCGGCCCGTTCGACGAACCCCGGGAAGAGCGCCAAAGTCTTGATCAGATCCGTATCCTCCGGTGCGGTCAGGGCGGCAATCTCGAAGGGTCCGGTCACACGCTCCGGGTCGATGTCCGCGACACGGAAGATGCCGCTCATCCGCGCGTGCGCCATCTGCACATAGAAAACGGGGTTTTCTTCGGTCCGCGCGCGAGCCAAGTCGACATCAAAGATGAACGGCGTATCCCCTCGGCGCATGAGAAAGAAGTACCGCGCCGCATCCGCCCCCACCCAGTCACAGAGATCCCGTAGCGTGACGAAGTCTCCTGCCCGCTTGGACATTCGGACCTCCTCACCGTCCTTCATGACCTTGACCAACTGCACCATCGCCACTTCGAAGAACTCGGGCGGATAACCCAACGCCGCGAGCGCCGCACGCATTCTGGCGATATACCCGTGATGATCGGCTCCCCACACGTCGATCGCTCGATCGAAACCTCGGTCGTGCTTATCAGCGTGATACACGATGTCCGGCAGGAGATAGGTGTACGTGCCGTCGCTCTTTCGCAGCACGCGGTCCTTGTCGTCACCGAAGTCGGTGGTTCGCAACCAAAGGGCCCCGTCGGCCTCAAAGGTCAGCCCCCGATCCCGGAATTGCTCGAGCAACCTCGCGATCCGGTCAGCCTCGTGCATGGCGGACTCTGAGCCATAGACATCGAACCGTACTCCAAAATCGAGGAGGAGCGCATCCTGCTCCTCACGCTGGACGCGGAGGATGAACTCCCGAAGTGCGGGAGCGGCCGCTTCAAGAGGCGGGGCAATCGACGCGGCGGGCAGCTCGGCAAGGGCTCGCTCGGCGGCCTCGATCAGATACTCGCCGTGGTACCCCCCGTCAGGGATGGGAAAGTCCTCCCCCAGTGCCTGACGCATGCGGGCCCAGAGGCTCTCCACCACCCGACCAACCTGGACACCGGCATCGTTGATATAGAACTCGCGGGTCACGTCGTGCCCCGTCCACTCGAGCAACGACGCAATCCCGTCTCCGAGCGCCGCACCCCTACCGTGCCCCACATGCAACGGACCCGTGGGGTTGGCCGAAACAAACTCCACGTTGACACGCCGGCCATTCCCGAGGGTGCTGCGACCGAAGTCGGACCCCGCTTCGAGGATCTCCTCGACCGTCTTGATCAGCTGGTCGCTCGAGAGCCAGAAGTTGATGAAGCCCGGTCCGGCGATTTCGGCCCGCGCAACCAATCCGTGACCGACCTTCAGTTCCTCGAGAACGCGCTCCGCGAGCGTCCTCGGTTTGGAACGAAGCGGCCCTGCTAAGACCATGGCCAGGTTGGTCGCCAAATCCCCGTGGCCCTCGCCCCGGGGTCGTTCGAGGACGAAGGACACGTTCGGCGCACCAAGAACCCCAGCAATTCGCTCCAGCTCCTCCCGGAGCGCGTCACTCATGCCGTGTCCTTCTTGGTCGTGGCGGAATCCGTCTTGCTCGTTTTGTCGGCCTTGGGCGAGGCGTCCGCAGTACCCTTCGAGTCTTTGGCCGCGGGAGCCTTGGAATCGCTCACCTCGGCTGGGGCCTTTCGGGGTCCTTTGCCATCTTTGCCATAATCGGTGATGTAGAAGCCGCTCCCTTTGAAGACCAGCCCCGCACCGCCGGAGATCTGTTTCGAAGAGAGTTGTCCACATTCGGGGCATTTGACCCGAGTACGGTCGTTCATCTTTTGAAAGCGCTCGAAGAGGTGTCCATCGGGACACCGGTATTCGTACGTCGGCATTATCGTTCCCGTAAATGGAGCAAGCCCAAAAAGTTACGCGCTGCGTGGTCTTCAATCAATGCCGACAGCATTTGGGCTGTTTCTGTGAAAGGTGTGGCTCGGAGGGCCATCAACTCGTCCTTACGGGGCACACTCCCCGTGACCCACCCCAAATTCTTGGAGGATCCGTGTCCACCAGAACAGTCGCCCTGCTTCTGCTCTCCGTTCTCATTCCCCTGACCCTCCAGGCCCAAACGACACCTCCTCCCAACTGTTCGGGGCCGAAGCATCGGGCCTTCGATTTCTGGATTGGTGACTGGGAGGTCACCGCCAACGGTCAGTTGGCGGGCACCAACTCGATCACGCAGACACAGGCCGGATGCATCCTGCACGAGCACTGGGTTGGCACTGGGGGTGGAACCGGCGAGAGCTTCAACTTCTACGACCGATCGACCGATACCTGGAA
Organism: Gemmatimonadota bacterium; assembly: GCA_003246755.1. Classification (GTDB taxonomy): domain Bacteria; phylum Gemmatimonadota; class Gemmatimonadetes; order Gemmatimonadales; family GWC2-71-9; genus SZUA-320. Next base: position 53,526 of record QKDC01000160.1, read on the forward strand.
CCAGCTCTGGATCGATTCCGCCGGCAACGTCCTCCGACTGGCGGGCCACTACGTCGATGGAGAGATGCGATTCACCGGGGAGACCCTCCGGAACGGGAACACCGTCCTGCAGAAGCTCACCTTCTTCAAGAACCCCGACGGCTCTGTGCGGCAGCTCTGGGAAAGCTCGCGCGATGGGGGGAAGACTTGGGCGTCCGTCTTCGACGGGCTGTATACCAAGAAGAAAGACTAGGCCGCCAATTCCTGCAGGAGAGGCCATGGAATGACGTGCCCACCTTGGAACCTGCGAAGCGTATACGCCACGTTGCCTGCGTCGAGCCTTGCCATCTCGGTGCGGATGACGTTCTCGTCCAGGAACTTGTCCCGATCGCCGAGGACCATGGTGAGCGAGGCCGCACTGAGCACGCCACCGTAGCGTGAGAGATCGAGGTCAGGGGGTACTCCCCCGCCCCACAGCACCAGGCGTGTGGCTTTGACACCCCCCATGGCCACCCACCGCGACGCTGTGGCGGTGCCTTGGGAGAAGCCGTGGATTTCAACCGGCACGATCGGAATGGACCAGCGCCGGCGCACATCGTCCAGAACCAGGTCGAGATATCGAACGTAGTCCTCGATCTCGACCAGGCGATCCTCGGAGGTCATCCATGTCGCGCCAACCTTGCGCGTTGCGTGATCGGTGTAGTAGCGGGAAAGGGCTTCCGGTGCCACGATCAGGCGTTGCGGTGTGGCCACCGGGGAAA
>QKDC01000183.1 GCA_003246755.1 Gemmatimonadota bacterium
CTCTATTGCAACTGGCTCAGCCCGGAAGAAGTCGAGACCCAATGGCCTTGGCTGGCGCGCACGGCCGGGGCGCTCTTCGCGCCTGCCGATGGATCCGTCGATCCCAACCGACTCGTCCAAGCGCTGATCGCCGATGGCGAGCGCTTGGGGGTGAAACGGGTGGCCGACCGGATCACTGGACTCAAGGCAGAGGGGGGACGTGTCACGGGGGCAACCGGGGCCAACGAGTACCGGTCCGAAATGGTGCTGATTGCAGCCGGAGCCTGGTCGGGCCGGCTCGAGTCGCTGCCGCGACCCGTGTCGGTCGAGCCCGTCCGTGGGCAGATGATCGCACTCGAGAGACCTGAGGGACTCGAAGACTTTGCCTCCTTTGGCGACGACCACTACCTCCTCACCCGAGGAGACGAGATCCTCGCCGGGGCGTCGATGGAACACGCCGGGTTCGCCGTGGGGGTGACCGAGGATGTCATTGCCCGCATCCACCAGGCGGCGGCTCGAATCTGTCCCGCGCTTGGCGACGCGAAGGTGACACGCAGTTGGGCCGGTCTCAGGCCCGGGACACCAGATAGTCTTCCAATCATTGGCAAAGAGCCCCTCCTCGAAGGCCTGTGGTACGCGACGGGCCATGGCCGCAACGGGGTGCTTCTCGCCGGAATCACAGGAGTGGTGTTGCAGCAGATGATGGCGGGAGAAGCGACACTCGAGTCGGTCCAGGCTTTCAGGCCCGAGAGGTTCTGGAACCGATGAGACTCTTCCTGGTCATCCTCGGTAGCCTTGCGGCATCGCTTCCCCTCAGCGGACAGGACGTACCGCCGGCCGTTGCCGCGGAGCGGGCTGCATTTGCCGACTGGCTCTTGACCTCGGCCAGTTCTCCGTTCGCCGTGGTGGTCCAGCGAGCCATCGGCGAGGGCCTCACCCTCGGCCCGACCGCTGCCGACATTCCATTGGAAGGGCTTCAGCTTCACCGGGTGACGGAGCGGCGGGGAGTCCCGTATTTGAACGACGGCACGAGGGATCGTGTGCTGGCGCGATTCCGGCAAACCTCGATCGGGAGTGGGGGGTACAAGATCTCGATCATCGGGGCCCCGGGCCGGGGCACGGCGATCATTTACGGTCCGTCTCCACGCCAGCCCAAACCACCCGTGTTCTACCCTTACCAATCACGCCTGTCGCTCACCGTTACGCTCGATCCCCCCGCCCGCCCCCGTGACAGACGGATCCTTGCCGCCGATGGCTCCGAGGTGCTCGCCACCGAGGCGGGTACGGTGCAGGTGACCCTGGAGGGGAAGACCACGGAACTGCAGGTCTACCGAGTACCGGACGTGACCGGTGAGGAGGCTGAGTTGGAGATTTACTTCCGCGACGCGACCAATGACCACGGCACCTACCCGGCGGGACGGTTCGTGACACTGTACCCACTCGGAGGATCCAGCTACCGGCTCGATTTCAATCGGGCCCGCAATCCGTTTTGCGCGTATTCCTCGGTCTTCGCCTGCCCCATCCCGTGGCGAGGGAATCTCATCGAATCCCCCATCGAAGCCGGTGAGAAGTACACCGGCGGCGGGCTCGAATTGACCCCTCCGGAGGAGACGTGATGCTCATCACTGCCCTTCTCGCCACGTCTCTCCAGGGCATCCCAGCCGATCCTGGAGGTACCTGGAGGGCCGTGCTCGATCTCGCCGGCGGACCCCTTCGGTTTGCGATGCGGGTGGAGGGTACCGGAACCACCTGGCGGGGATCCCTCTGCAACGGACCCGACTGTGAGGACTTCTCGGCAATCACGGTTCGGGGGGACAGTCTCGCGTTCGAGATGGCGGACTACGATGCCACGATTACCGCCGTCGCCCAGGGAGACTCCCTGCTCGGCTACTACCGCAACGTGGGCAACAGGGGCCCCCGGGTCATACCCTTTCGGGCCGGTCGGGGCGAATGGCCCGCCACCAACCTGACCCCACGCCTCGCCGGATCGTGGGACGCCACCTTCGATCACGGAACGCGCACCAGCCCTCGCGTGATCGTCCTTCGCGATGGCGTCCGGGGAGTAGAGGCGAGTTTCCTGGCAAACAGTGGAGACTACGGCCTGTACTGGGGCACCGCGACGGCGGACAGCTTCGATGTGGGGCACTTCGATGGCGCTTTCGTTTACCGGATCACAGGAAGGATCGACGGCGATACCCTGAGGGGTGTGTATCACGCCGGAGCGCGGACCCAGACCCCATGGACCGCCGTCCGGACGACCGGGAAGCGGCATTTGACGCCACCACTCGAGGTGACGAAGGCCGATACGACGGAGCCGTTCCGATTCGCCTTCCCCGATACGGATGGGCGACTCGTTACCAATGAAGATCCCAGGTTCGCGGGAAAAGTCGTGCTGGTGGACATCTTCGGGTCGTGGTGCCCCACGTGCCATGATGCGGCCCCGACGCTGGTGGATTTGCATCGCCGATATCGGGACCAAGGCCTGGAAATTGTGGGCCTCGCGTATGAGGTGACGGGCGACAGCGCCATCGACAACCGTCAAGTCCGGCGCTTTGGCAGAAAGTTCGGGATCGAGTACCCCCTCTTGGTCGCGGGCCTCAACACGGTGGAAGCGACGGCTGCCACCCTGCCTCAGTTGGAAGGATTCACGGCCTACCCCACGACGCTCTTCCTCGGTCGTGACGGTCGGATTCGCAAGGTCCATGCGGGGTTCCTTGGACCGGCCACGGGCATCCAACACACGCGGACCGTGGAACACTTCCATGAATGGGTCGAAGCACTTCTCGCCGAACCCTGATTCATCCGCCGGATACCCCTCAACCGTTGTCGTGGATACATTTAGGGCTCTTTTGGCCCAGGGCCAATCCGTCCTGAAAGGAGTCCACGCGTTGGCACCTCAACCGGTCCAGATCACTCCGCTCCGCTCCGGTCCTGGTGCGAGTCGGCCGCTACCGGTCGTCGAGCCGCGGCTCCGCAAGCCATCCTGGCTGAAGGTGCAAGCCCCGGGGGGGGCAAACTACGTACGCCTCAAGACCATGATGCGGGACTTGGGGCTCCATACCGTTTGCGAGGAGGCGCGCTGCCCCAACATCGGTGAGTGCTGGGAGCACCAGGCGGCGACCTTCATGATTCTCGGTGACGTCTGCACCCGTAATTGTGCCTACTGCGCCGTGGCCCACGGTACTCCGAAGGCGTTCGACGAACTCGAGCCCATTCGTCTGGCGCGTGCCGTCGAGGAGATGGGTCTGGCCCATGTGGTGATCACCTCCGTCGACCGCGACGATCTTCCCAATGGCGGTGCGGAGGCCTTTGCGGGCTGTATCACCGAGATTCACAGGCGGCTCCCGCAGACGTCGGTGGAAGTGCTGATTCCGGACTTCAAGGGCTCCGAGCGTGCCCTGCAGATCGTGATGGATGCCGGCCCTGATATTCTCAACCACAATCTCGAGACCGTCGAGCGACTCTACGGCATGGCGCGTCCAGGTGGCCGATACGACCGTGCCCTTCGGCTTCTGGCGAACGCGCGCCGCATGGCACCGGAGGCTCTCACGAAGTCGGGCATCATCGTCGGGCTGGGGGAACAGTGGGACGAACTCCTCGACGCGATGCGGGCACTCCGCCGCGCCGATGTCAACATCCTCACGATCGGTCAGTACCTCCGCCCCACCGATGGGCACCTCCCCGTGGTGCGATTCTATTCGCCGGCCGAATTTCAGGAACTCGCAGACCTCGGGCACGCGATGGGATTCCACCACGTGCAAGCCAGTCCTCTCACGAGGTCGTCATATCACGCGTGGGAGCAGGTCGACCGTGCCAAGGCCGCCGAGGCAGCCTCGTGACTCCCTCTTCCGGCAAGAAGTCCAAGAGACAGGAAACTTCTGCGTCGGCCGATCGCACCTATCTCCGGCAGATGCTTCTCATCCGTCGCTTCGAGGAGAAGGCGGGAGAGATGTACAGCATTGGCAAGATCGGAGGATTCTGTCATCTCTACATAGGACAGGAAGCGGTGGCGGTAGGCACTATCGGGGCCCTCGGGCCTTCCGACTACGTCATCAGCGCCTACCGGGAGCACGGACAGGCGCTTGCGCGTGGAATGTCATCGCGGTCGGTGATGGCAGAACTGTTCGGGAAAGCCACGGGATCGTCCAGAGGCAAGGGGGGATCCATGCACCTGTTCGATGCCGACCTTGGATTCCTCGGAGGACACGGCATCGTCGGGGGGCAGATCGGGCTTGCGGCGGGGGTCGCCTTTGCCTGCAAGTATCGAAAGACTGACCACGTCGTGGCGTGTTACTTCGGTGAAGCCGCGGTGAACATCGGGACGTTCCACGAGGCGCTGAACATGGCGTCGCTCTGGAAGCTCCCCGCGATCTTCATCTGTGAGAACAACGGCTATGGCATGGGGACGGCGTTGGCCCGTGCGAGCGCGAAGCTCGACATTGCCCACCGGGCGTATTCCTACGAGATGGCCTGTGCGGTGGTGGACGGACAGGACGTGCATGCGGTTCTGGCTGCCATGACGGAGGCTGTCGAGCGAGCTCGGACTGAGTCCAAACCCACACTGCTCGAAGTACAGACCTACCGATACATGGGCCATTCCATGTCCGACGCCGCTCACGGGACTTATCGCACCAAGGATGAGGTGGAGGAATACCGCAAGCGCGACCCCATCGTCCTACTCAAGGATCACATGTTCGCCGCGGGGAGC
>QKDC01000051.1 GCA_003246755.1 Gemmatimonadota bacterium
AAGGCGTCACTGCCACTACCAGCTTCGGACAGCGCGAAAGCACCGAGAGTGTTCGTACCGAGACGGGGCAGGAACGCTGCCTTCTGTTCCTCGCTTGCCCACCGGAGGAAAACGTTATTGACCAGGGTGTTTTGGACGTCCACATAGATCGCGGCCGACGCATCGACCCGCGCCAGCGCCTCGATGGCGAGGGTGGCAAGAAAGAACGTCCCTCCGGCGCCTCCGTATTGCTCCGGAACTTCGATGCCCATGAGTCCCATCGCGAAGAACTGTTCGATCAGGTCTGGCCGGAACACCCCCGCCTCATCCATTTCTTCCACATGGGGCCGCACGGTCGTCTCCGCGAACTCCTGGACCGCGTCCAGGAACATCTGTTCTTCCTCGGAGAGGACAGTCAGCGGCGGAGCAGCGAGAGTTGTTTCTGGCATAGGGTCGTCCCGGTAGAACATCCGAACATCAGGTCCAGGCAAAATAAAGCCTTGTGGCACGGTGCACACCACCGAAGGCCTATTGTGACTCGGGGTCAGACAGCAATGCCTGACCCCGAATCCTTCTCACAGACGTGTGGAGGCCTACTTTGGTTTCTTCCCTTGCCCCGGGTTCCCCCCGGAGTTGCCCCCGGGCTTACTGGCCACCACCTCGTCCAAGTTGTCCAACGTGGAGCCATCGGACGGGTCGTCGTGGTTGTCGGACTTCTGGTAGACGTACCCGCTCAGGCTAATGTTCGTGATCTTGAACGTGATGCTCGCCTGACTATTGGGAATCGGCCCTGTCTGGACATAACAGGTACCTCCTGCCACCGTGAGGCAGGTCGTCGCGCCCGCTGCGCCACCCGACCAGGATACCTGAACCGTGGCGCCGTCCAGCTCCGTATGGGTCGCGCCATTCAGTTCATGGGCCTTCACGAAGAGGGTCGCCTTCCAGTTCTTTTTTCCGGATGTTTCGGATATTGCCAACACATCCGCCACATGGGCCGGAACGTCGGCGGACGGTGGGGGAGGCGGAGGCGGAGGCGGGGGTGTCCCAGTTGTGATCAGGGAGTACAGCAGCAAGTTCGGTGAGCCGCTACCGATACTGGAGAGTTTTCCTGACGACGCTCCACCGACCACGGCCGCTTCGACGGTTCCCGCGTCCGACGTTGGGTGCGCTGCGAGGAAGAGCGCGGCTACCCCAGCGACGTGCGGCGTCGCCATGGATGTCCCGCTCCAACTGGCATAACTCGACGTGGTCGTCTGTGTCGATGAGTAGATCGAAGAGCCCGGGGCGAAGAGATCGACGCACGTGCCGTAGTTCGAGAACGACGAGCGCACGTCACTGCTGGTGCTCGCCCCAACGGTCAAGGCACTGGCTGCGCTTGCGGGGGACCTGATACACGCGTCGGCGTTGTCGTTCCCCGCCGCCACGGCAAAGGTCACGCCGCTCGCTACCGCGTTGTTCACTGCGGTATTGACCGAGTTCGAGAACCCGCCACCCAATGACATGTTCGCCACCGCGGGGAGTCCGGAATTCGCTGCATCCGTGGCGGTCCAGTCGATCCCCGCTATCACGCCGGCATAACTGCCCGACCCGCTGCAGCTGAGGACTCTGACGGCAACCAAGGTCACGTTCTTGGCGACACCGACGTTGGTGCCCCCGACGGTTCCAGCGACGTGAGTGCCGTGACCATGGCAATCCGCTGCGTCGGCGTCATTATCGATGAAATCGTATCCGCTGACGGCTCTGCCGGCGTACTCCTGGTGATCGAACCGGATACCGGTATCGATAATGTAGGCCCTCACACCCGTTCCGTCGGTGTCGTAATGGTACGAGGAACTGAGGGGAAGGTCTGGTTGGTCGATCCGGTCGAGCCCCCAACTGGGAGGGTTGTTCTGATCACCGATCGCAACCATTTCACCGTCGGCCTCGACGAACGAGACGTTGGGATTCCGGCGGATGCCCTCGAGTGATACGGCGGGCAACGTGGCTGCAAAACCCTGCAGGACGGTCTCGTACGTGAAGTGGATCGTCCCGCCGTGGGTGCGGACGAGATCGTTGGCGAGGTCCCGGGCCCCAGGTGTCCCCGGGTTGAAGACCACGATGTATCGGTCCTGGAACTGATCCTGACCCACAGAGAGAAGCGGGGCCGGGGTACCGTCTGGGCCGGTCACCGTCGCCCGCTGGTCGGCGCACGCCGAAACGAGAAGGGAAATGGTGATGGCGCTGAGCAGTGTCCGAGTGTTCACTGATGTCTCCTGGTGAACGTGGGCGATAGACCACAGGAGGTGAGGCATCGGAGGGACAGGTGTCGTGTCCCTAAAACAGCGAGATGCCAGACCGTGCTCGGCGATACGTCGAGCCCGGGCTGCCTGCGGGATTTGATAAGTGACCGCCGACCAACGGCTTCACCATTTGAAGGTGATCGTCATCCTTTGATCGCAGGGCTGAATCAGGCAAGATCCGGTCCGGGGAACCGCCTCATCTAGGTCTCCAAGACCTCGAGTGCCACAGTCACGCGTCCGAGTGGGGCGGACACCTGGACTCCCTGGACCCGTTCACGCACGGCAGCCAGCATTTCACGAGCGATCTGCACACCCGCCGCCAATGCCGGCTCCTTCCCCTGTTCACTCGCCCGACGCATGCGATCCAGAACCACCGGTGGCACGTCCACCCCGGGCACTTCGTTTGCCAGGAACTCGGCGTTGCGAAGCGATACCAGGGGCCAGATGCCTGCGATGATCGGTATGCGGAACCCTTCCACTCGGGAGAGAAACGCATCCAACTGCGCAATGTCGAAGACAGGCTGGGTGACGGCGAACTCCGCACCGGCATCCACCTTCCATGCGAAGCGTGAAAGCTCCCGATCGAGATCGACCGCAGCCGGATTGACTCCAACCCCGATCACGAATCGGGTCGGGTCCCCGATGGGGTTGGCTCCGGGGTCGAGACCGCGGTTGAGCCGAGACACCAAATTGGTGAGACCGATGCTGTCGATGTCGAAGACGGCGGTCGCCTCCGGATACGGCCCCATCTTGGGGGGGTCACCGGTAATGATGAGGAGGTTCCGGAGGCCTGAGGCGGCCGCGCCAAGAAGGTCGCTCAACATGCCGAGCAGGTTCCGATCCCGGCAGCAGTAGTGGGTGACCGTTTCCAGTCCGACCTCATGCTCGATCATCAGACTGGAGAGGAGGGCACCCATCCGACTCTGCGCGCGAGGCCCATCGGGTACATTGACCGCGTCCACCCCGGCGGCTTTGAGGGCTCGGCACTGTTCGAACATCCTGGAAGGGTCCACTCCTTTCGGGGGAACGATCTCGACCGTCGTGATTGGCTGGCCGGCCGCGAGTTTGTTGCCGAACTTGGATCGATCTGCAAGCGGGACGGGTTCGGTGCCAACGACGCGATGTTCGGCGGTGGTGATGACGGTGTGATGACGTGGGGCCACCGACTGGACATACCCCGTGATGGCCTTGATGTGGTCGGGTGTGGTTCCGCAGCAGCCGCCGACAAACCGGGCACCTGCCTCAACGATGCGCCGGGCATAGCTCGCCATGTACTCCGGAGAGGCCATATACATCTTCCGATCGCCCACGTCTCGCGGGAGCCCGGCATTGGGCTGAGCGGTCAACGGAAGATCGGTTACCGTCGCAAGTTGTTCGATGGCCTCGAGTACGCCCTGAGGCCCTACCGAGCAATTGATCCCGATCGCGTGGACACCCATGGCCTCCAGTTCGGGCCCGAAGATGTGCGGGGCCGTCCCGTAGGCCGTGCGGCCATCTGTCCCGATCGTCATCTGTGCGATGATCGGGAGGTCGGAACTGGCCTGAATGGCGCGAACGGCCGCTCCTATTTCCGTGACGTCACTGAATGTCTCGAGAATGAAGCCGTCGACCCCACCCTCGAGCAGCCCCGCGACCTGAAGGGCAAAGGCCTCCTCGGCCTCGTCGACCCCAGTCTCGCCGAACGGCTCGATTCGAATCCCGAGAGGGCCAATGGCGCCGACCACCGCCGCACGATGTCCCGCACCTTCTCGGGCGAGGAGGGCCGCTGCGCGATTGATCATGAGGGTGTCGGCCGCAAGTCCATACTGGGAGAGCTTGCGCGGGTTGGCTCCGAAGGTGTTGGTCTCGATCAATTCCGCTCCGGCCTTCACGTAGGCGCGGTGCACCTCACGCACCAGGTCAGGTTGCTTGAGACACAACTCATCGTAGCAGACGTTGAGAAAGGCCCCCTTCGAGTAGAGCATGGTCCCCATGGCGCCATCGACCACGTGGGCTCTGTCGTCGGCAAGCAATTCATGGAGTGTCGGCATGGTCAGCGCTCGTAGGCGAGGTTGGGGGCGAGCCACCGCTCCACGGCGGTGACGTCCATTCCCTTGCGGCGGGCATAATCCTCGACCTGGTCTCTCCCGATCCTCCCAACGCCGAAGTAGCGAGAGGCAGGGTGCCAAATGTAGTAGCCGCTGACGGAGGCCGCCGGAGACATCGCGAAGTGTTCGGTGAGTGATACCCCGATCGTGTTGGTGGCATCGAGAAGCCTGAAAACGGTGGCCTTTTCGGTGTGGTCGGGGCACGCAGGGTATCCGGGAGCGGGCCGAATACCCTGATACTGCTCTCGGATGAGCTCGTCGTTCGTGAGTCGTTCATCCGGGGCATACCCCCAGAATTCACGGCGGACACGCTGGTGTAGGTGTTCAGCAAACGCCTCCGCCAGACGATCGGCGAGGGCCTTGACCATGATGGCACTGTAGTCGTCATGTCGAGCGGTAAAGCCATCGACCATCGCGTCCACACCGATGCCCGTCGTGACGGCGAACATACCGATGTAATCAAGCTCGGCGGTCTCCCTGGGCGCGACGAAGTCGGCCAGCGCGAAGTTCGTTCGGTCTGGTCCTCTGATCATTTGCTGCCGCAAGGTATGGACGATGGCAACCGGAGCACCGCGTCGCGCGTCGCGATAGATCTCGATGTCATCACCCACCGAGTTGGCCGGGAAAAACCCCACGACCGCACGAGCAGTGAGCGAGCCCTCGTTGACGATGCGGGCGAGGAGCGACTGGGCGTCGGTCAACAGATCGCGGGCAGCGGGTCCGGCCTCCGCGTCCTCGAGAATCTCTGGATAGCGACCTCGCATTTCCCAACTCTGGAAGAAGGGCGTCCAGTCGATATGGGTGACGAGCTCGGAAAGAGGGTACTCGTCGAACACCTTCGTGCCTAGGAAGGAGGGGGTGGGAGCCGACAGAGGTGCCCCATCGTACACGAAGCGGTTGTCCTGGGCTTGCCGGAACGAGGTCAGTCGTCCCTCTGTGGCCCGCCCTTCACGTTCCCTTCGGATACCTTCGTATTCCTCGGCAATCGTGCGGGCGTAGGCCGTTCGGGTCTCCGGCTTGAGGAGCTTCGATGCCACCCCCACGGCGCGTGAGGCATCGAGGACATGGACGACCGGAGAGCCGTAACGCGGTCCGATGCGAACTGCCGTATGGGTGCGGGAGGTCGTCGCCCCACCGATCAATAGCGGCACTCGGAACCCGTTCCGCTCGAGCTCGCTGGCGACGAAAACCATCTCCTCGAGGGAGGGAGTGATCAGTCCGCTCAGGCCAATCACGTCCACCCCCTCGCGCCGGGCTGCTTCGAGAATGGAGGTCGCGGATACCATGACCCCGAGGTCGACGACCTCGAAGTTGTTACACTGGAGCACCACGCCGACGATGTTCTTCCCGATGTCATGAACATCGCCCTTGACGGTCGCCAGAAGGATCTTGCCATTCGAGGATGGAATGGCGTCATTCTTCTCCGCCTCGATGAAGGGAATGAGATGGGCGACAGCCTTCTTCATCACCCTGGCGCTCTTCACGACCTGGGGCAGAAACATCTTTCCCGCACCAAATAAGTCCCCAACCACGTTCATGCCCTCCATCAGGGGACCTTCGATCACCTCGATCGGGTGGGCAACCGCTTGCCGGGCTTCTTCCGTGTCTTCGACGATCCACGCGTCGAGACCCTCGACCAGGGCATGGGAGAGACGTTCAGCGACGGGTCGTCCGCGCCACGCTTCATCGGTCGCCGAAGTGCGTGCGGATCCTTCCCACGACGCGAGACTGTCCAGCAGGCGCTCGGTGGCGTCGGCCCGACGATTGAGCACGACGTCCTCCACCAGGTCGCGGAGTTCGGAAGGAATGTCGTCGTAGACCGCGAGTTGCCCGGCGTTGACGATGCCCATGTCCATCCCGGCCTGGATCGCATGGTAGAGGAAGACGGTGTGAATCGCTTCCCGAACCGGATCGTGGCCACGGAATGAGAAGGAGACGTTGCTGACTCCCCCACTCACCAGGGCATACGGGAGCTTTGCCTTGATCCTTCGGACCGCTTCGAAGTAGGCGTTGGCGTAGTCGGCGTGTTCCTCGATCCCTGTCCCGACGGCAAAGATGTTGGGATCGAGGATGACGTCCTCTGGCGGGAAGCCGACCTGATCGACGAGGATGCGATAGGCCCGTTCGGCAATGGCGACCTTTCGATCGGCGGTGTCGGCCTGGCCCTGCTCATCGAATGCCATCACGACCACCGCGGCGCCATAACGGCGTACCGCCCGGGCCTGACGGATGAATTCCTCCTCACCCTCTTTGAGGCTCAAGGAATTCACGACACCCTTCCCCTGGAGACTCCGTAACCCCGCCTCCAGGACCTCCCAGCGCGAGGAGTCAACCATCACGGGAATCCTGCTGATGTCCGGTTCCGCCGCCAGCAGGTTGAGGAATGTCCGCATCGCCTGGACGGAATCGAGCAGGCCCTCATCCATGTTGACATCCAGGATCTGGGCCCCGTTCTGAACCTGGTGACGGGCCACAGAGATGGCCTCGTCGAAACGCCCCTCTTTGATGAGCTTCGCGAACTGGCGTGACCCGGTCACGTTGGTCCGTTCACCGACGTTCACGAAATTGGTTTGCGAACTGATCACGAGGGGCTCGAGACCGCTCAGTCGGCACCGGCGTTCGATGGTGGGCGGAACACGTGGGGCCACTCCACGTACCGCCGCGGCGATCGCCCTGATATGGTCGGGTGTCGTGCCACAGCAGCCACCGACGATGTTCACCACCCCATCCCGAGCCAGTGTCCCCAGCACCTGGGCCATCGTCTCGGGTGTCTCGTCATACTCGCCGAACGCGTTGGGTAGGCCCGCATTGGGGTGGGCGCTGACCGCCACCGGCGCGACTCGGGAAAGTTCTCGGACGAACCCCGCCATGGTGTCCGCCCCGAGTGCGCAGTTCAATCCGATGGAAAGGGGGGAGGTGTGGGCCACCGAGTACCAGAAGGCTTCTACGGTCTGGCCCGAGAGTGTCCGCCCGCTCAAGTCCGTGATCGTGCCACTGACCATGATCGGGACGTTGATCCCCGTCTCGTCCATGACCTGTTGGGCAGCGACGAGTGCGGCCTTGGCATTGAGAGTATCGAACACGGTTTCCACCAGGAGGAGATCCACTCCGCCGTCCAGCAGCGCTCGGCTCGCCTCGGCGTACGCCGACTCTAATTGATCGAAGGTCACGTTCCGGAACCCGGGGTCTTCGACATCCGGTGAGATCGACGCCGTACGATTCGTCGGGCCGAGCACTCCCGCGACATAGCGTGGTCTGTGCGGTTCCCGCTCCTCCCACACATCGGCCACGGACCGTGCCAGGGTTGCCCCGACTCGGTTGAGCTCGGTGACCATCGACTCCATCTGATAGTCCGCCATCGCAATCGCGGTGGAGTTGAAGGTGTTGGTCTCCAGGATGTCGGCGCCGGCTTCGAGATACGCCTCGTGGATTGACGAGATAACGTCCGGGCGGGTCAATGAGAGGAGGTCGTTGTTCCCGCGAAGGTCGGTTGTCCACTCGGCGAAGCGCTCGGCGCGGTAATCCACTTCCTCCAGCTTGCGGGCTTGAATCATGGTCCCCATCGCACCGTCGATGACCAGCACACGCTCCCGCAACAACTCAGGCAGGAGTTCCAGTCGCCAGGCGCGGCGTCTGGTTGAGTCGGTGGGTCGCTGGGGTATCTCGGACATGGCACCTCGAACGAAAAGAGCCCGGGGGCTAAAACGTTCCCGGGCGGCGTTTTAGCGATTGTTTATCGTGGTCGCAAGCAGCGCAAATCACCACGGATATCGATTGTCGCCGAAGGGTAACCCCTTCCACCGGCTCAGGCGAGCCCGAGCCTGCTTCGGGCGCCAGTTGCTGTCACGCCACGTATCACGACGGACTTCCGCCTGCTGGCCAAGCCTCCCGCAATCCTGATGCCTGCCTCTGGAATCCCGAGCACTTCGGAGAGAAACTCCACCAGAGCCTGGTTCGCCGCTCCATCCACGGGGGCCGCCTTGAGCCTGATCTTCAGTGCATCTCCGTGCAACCCCACGATCTCCGTTCGCCCGGCCTTGGGCTGAACGTGCACCCGGAGCCGGATCCCATCGGGGGCCTCGGTGATGAGGTCTGTCACAAGAGCCCCAAAATCAGACTGCGGAGCAGGAGCAGCGCGAAATACGCCAGGATGGGACTCAGATCGAACGGCCCGAAGGGGGGGAGCCGTCTCTGGATCGGAAGCACGAGCCAATCGGTCAGGGTGTACGACCATCGGATCAACGAGGTCCATCGGGTGGCCCCAACCCAGGACCCGATCACCCTCACGAGCAAGGCGAGCAGGAGAGCGTTGTACAGGAGGTTCACCAGGAACCAGACGACGGGCAGAGTGCCGCCCTCTCCCAGTGCTGCGATCGTGGCAGCGGTGCCCACGAGCCACCGAGTCAGGCTCAGGACCAGGATACCGGCCACCGCCACGATACCCAACAGCCAGGTGGGCGCTTCCTGGGGGTTTCGGCCTCGACGAACGAGCTGGCGCTCGACGGGGGAGAGGATCGGATCACTCCAACGGCGCACCCAGCGAGACCACCCGCTAAACGCGTCGAGGTGCTTGTGACGGATTGCCCATGCCGTGAGGGCCACTGTGAGGGAAGCAAGGAGCGCTACGAGGAGGAGCCCTCTGAGCACCTGGTCGAACACCTGAGCCGCCTGGATCATCTCCATGGCCCGAATGTAGTGTGTCCTTGGCCTTGTGTCGTGCGGATCTCAGGACTGAGGGTCGGGGGCGGCCAATCGTTTCTCGTAGAGGTGCCAGGTGCGCCCGGCGATGTACTTCGGTCTGGAGAGGAGGCGTGTCCAGCCAACCGCTTCGAGGATGGGTTCGAGCCCGAGGTTATCGGACCAGAATTCGATCAGGTGAGCCCCGTTGCTTCGCGCCGCCGCCTCGAACCCCTCGATCAGGCGAAGGGCATACCCCCGTCCTCGTTCCTCCGGTGTGATGGCGATTTCGAGGACGAGCGCGACTCCACCGCGTAACATGTACCGCAGTCCGCCAATCCACTCCCCGATTGCATCAGTGAGGACGAGGTGATGGTCGTCGAGCGTCGAGCCGGCGGCCGAGGGGTAGTCGTGCGCGATCTCGCTGAGCCACACGCCGAACTCCTCGTCATCACCGATCTCTCGAACGGTCAGGTCGCGATCTGAGTCTACCAATCCCATGGGTCCTCCTTCGGGCGACGGCTTCCCGCATGTCGGACAAGCCCCCACACCATCATTAACGGGTACGACAGACCCGAGTTTCAGGGGCGATGTTACCACAGGCAATCGCATCGTTCATGCCACTGGTCAGCGGGCCGCACGCTGTGGTCTGGGCCGATCGGGCGGCTTCGATCTCTGAAGTGGCGGAGGCCGTGGCGCAATTCGTTGTGCCAGCGTAGGTAACGCAGACCTGGCACTCCGTGGCCTGGGCCTCGATGGTCGACCAGATCAGGATGGCGATGAAGCCACCGATGGCCACGATGGTGATCAGGCGATTCCGGATAGTGGACATGAGAATGTGGTCTAGGTGGACGCCGGATGCTCGGGTGCCGTGCTCTCGGCGATCCAGGCGAGATAGTCGGTGTCTCCCCCGACGACAGGGGTGACGAGCAATTCGGGGGTATCGTAGGAATGGAGGTCCCTGAGCCGCTCGAGCAGCGCATCAACCCGATCGGATGTGGTCTTGAAGAGAATCAGGGATTCCCGGCTCTGCACGATGCGACCCTCCCACCGGTAGCTGCTCTCGATGTCACGTGTCACTTGGACACACGCCGCGAGGCGCTCCTCGATCGCCGCCTTCACGAGTCGGTCACACACCTCGGGGTCGTCCACCGTTGTGGAAACCGTGACTCCGCGAAGAGTGAGTCCCGTCACCGCTTGCCAGGAGGAAGCCCCACGGTCATTTCCGCAGGAACTCCATCATTGATTGGAATGATGGCTTTGCGCCACCCGCTGGAGAACGTCACGGTGAGGAGACTCGCCATCGTGTCGGCGACCACCGTGGCTACGTCTCGCTGTTGTCGGGCAAAGGTGACGGCGGCGGCAATCTGTCGGGCCCTGGCCTCAGGGGCATCGCCGGTATACGCACTCCCAAACGCCCTGCCAATCGCGACGGCCTGGGCCTGCTCGCTCCCATAGGCCGCGAATTGGTCTGCCGGCACAAGTCCATCCTGGTCGACCACACGATCGTAGCGGTCATAGCCGGGGCACCCGGTTCCGAGCAGGAGCAGGGTGGTCAAGAGGATGACGGAACGGTACCGCATAGGGCTCCTCGGTGCTGTAGTGGTATCCCGGCAGATGTCGACCGGTGCTGGGCTGGAATATATCTGCCGAGGTTAGTTTTGCTCCATGTTGCGTTGCGCCTCCCTCACTGGTGTTTGCGCCGGCGTCCTGGTGCTCTCGCTCGGTCTGCCTTTCAGCTCCCCGATTGCGGCTCAGCAACCGCTGGCCGGGTCACTGGTCGTGTTCAATGCCGGGAGTCTTGCAGGGGCGTTCCGGGACTTGCTAGCCCGTGTCCGAGAACGTAATCCGGGACTTGATGTGCGCCAGGAAAGTGCGGGGAGCCTGGAATCGGTCCGGAAGGTGACGGAGCTGAGCAGGGCCCCGGATGTTTTGGCGGTCGCGGACGCATCGATCATTGCCGAGCTTCTGGTCCCGAGCCATGCGAGTTGGTACGTGACGTTCGCCCGAAATGCGCTGGTTCTCGCCTACTCGGAGCGGTCGCTTGGGGCCTCCGAAGTACGGACCGAGAACTGGTGGCAGATCCTCCTTCGCCCGGGTGTCCGGACCGGTCGAGCGAACCCTGCTCTGGACCCGAACGGATACCGCGCGCTGATGGCGCTCCAGTTGGCCGAGCGTCTCTATGGGGTACCCGGACTCGCGGGGAGCCTGCTGAAAGCCATGCCTGAGCGATTCGTGCGATCCAAGTCGGCAGACCTCATTGCGCTCGTGCAAGCTGGGGAACTGGACTATGCCTGGTCGTATCGCTCCACGGTCGAGGCTGTGGGCCTTGCCTATGTCGCCCTACCCCCGGAGATCGACCTGAGTGACCCCTCTCGCGCGGAACTGTACCGGGCGGCCAGCGTACGCGTCCCAGGTGTTCGCTCTCACGAGGCCGACTCGCTCACCATCATCGGGGAGCCGATCGTCTACGCCTTGACCATACTCACGAATGCCCCCAACCCTCGTGCCGCTGAAGCCCTCGTGACACTCCTCTATTCGGAGGAAGGGCAAGAAGTCCTCCGGCGTCACGGATTCATTACCGTCGGACACCCTCTCGTCGCAGGCTCCGGGACGCCCCCTGTCGGGCTGATCCCTCCTGCCGCACAACCTTAACACTCGAGCACCCCATGAATTCCACTCCCAACATCCCACGGCCCATCAACGAACCGATTCTCTCCTACGCGCCGGGGACCCCAGAGCGAGGGGCACTGGCGGCAGAACTGGAACGACAGTCCGGTCTGGAGGTCGAGGTTCCTATCGTGATCGGTGGGAAGGAACTGCGGACGGGAGATTTCAACACGGTGACCATGCCGCACCGACACCGTCACACCATCGCGAAGGTACACCGCGTCGATTCGGCGGGGCTGGACGCGGCCGTCGTCGCGGCGCGTGAGGCACACCGGGAATGGTCCTCCTGGCGATTCGAGGAACGGGCCGCCGTGTTCCTCCGCGCGGCGGATCTTCTCGCGGGTCCCTGGCGCGAAGTCATCAACGCAGCGACCATGCTGGGCCAGAGTAAGACGTGTCATCAGGCGGAGATCGACAGTGCGTGCGAACTGATCGATTTCTGGCGTTTCAACCCCTATTGGGCCGAGCGGCTGCTGCAGGATCAGCCGATTGCTGCGCCAGGTGTCTGGAACCGCATCGACTATAGGCCGTTGGAAGGATTCGTGTATGCCATCACCCCGTTCAACTTCACCGCCATCGGCGGAAACCTCTGCGGTGCGCCGGCGTTGATGGGGAATACGGTTGTGTGGAAGCCGTCGACCACGGCAACCCTCAGCAATTACTACGTCATGAAGCTCTTCGAAGCCGCGGGGATGCCACCGGGTGTGATCAACTTCGTGCCGGGGAATGCCCAAGCCGTTTCGCAGCGGCTGCTGGACGATCCGGCGCTCGCCGGAATTCACTTCACGGGTTCTACGGAGGTCTTCCGGTCGCTCTGGCGGGGAGTCGGTGAGCGACTCGACAAATACGTGTCCTATCCACGAATTGTCGGAGAGACGGGAGGAAAGGACTTTGTCATTGCCCACCCGAGTGCAGATGCGGAATCCCTGGCGGTCGCTCTGGTGCGTGGTGCCTTCGAGTATCAGGGACAGAAGTGTAGCGCGGCCTCACGCGCCTATGTACCGGAGAGCCTCTGGCCTGACGTGCGTGATCGCATGGTCGCCATGATGGAATCCATCGCCATGGGTGATGTCGCCGATTTCGGCAACTTCATGGGCGCGGTCATCGACAAGAAGGCTTTCACCAAGATCAAGGGGTATCTCGATCGAGCTCGCTCGGACAACGGTGTGGAGATCGTGGCAGGTGGAGGAACCGATGATTCCGAAGGGTGGTTCGTGCAGCCCACCTTGGTCAGGGTGGAAGATCCGGGTTACCGCCTCATGTGTGACGAGATCTTCGGACCGGTGCTCACCCTGTACGTCTACCCCGACGTCAAGTGGTCGGAAACCCTTGCCCTGCTCGACCGTACCAGCCCTTACGCCTTGACTGGAGCCGTGTTTGCCCGGGATCGGGATGCGGTTCACGAGGCGGACCGAGCGCTGCGGTATGCGGCGGGTAACTACTACGTCAACGACAAGCCCACCGGTGCCGTAGTCGGGCAGCAGCCTTTCGGCGGTGGGCGTGCGAGCGGGACCAACGACAAGGCAGGGTCGGTGCTCAACTTGGTTCGCTGGGTGTCACCAAGGACGGTCAAAGAGACCTTCGTCCCACCCACCGACTACCGCTATCCGTTCATGGGGTGAGGCTCCGGCGTTCTCAGGGCCCTGCCTGCCTCGCGGTGGGGGGTGCGGTCGTTGTCGGTCTCTTGGCCTCGAGGCCTCAAGCGACGGTGCCCTCGTACCGTGCGGATCACCTGGCGTGTGCCACGTTCCTCGAATCGGCACGCTCCGAAGTCAGGTCAAGCCGCGGTGCGGCGGTTTCTGCCGAATCTGGAGGCCGGACCGGAAGGCTCAACATACGGGCGGCCGGCGCTCCGACCGGGATTCGCCTCGAGCTCTGGTATGACTCACTGGCGGTGTGGCGAGAAACCCCAACCATGAGGTTATCCCCCGACACCGACGGTCTGGTGGGCGGGCGCTGGGGGGGGTGGTTGGCCCCGGAGGGTCGCGTGGATCTCGAGACCCGACCCTTCATGCCGCCGGAGATTCTCGAGGTGACGGATCTCTCCGAGTTGCCGTACGACTTCTTTCCCCCGCTAGCGCCAACCTCCCTCCGGGTGGGCGAGGAATGGACGGACTCCGCCGGACTCAGCATCGAACGACTACCCGACAGCTCTGTCGCGGGGGATGCTCTGGGGCGGTTCCGCTGGCGCCGTACCACCGTCACGACCTCGAACGATCCGGTTCAGATCACCGAGCACACCGAGGATCGGGGCCTTGTCGTGTGGGCCTTTGATCGCGGTCCGGTGGAATGGACTCGCTCGGTAGTCGTCGATTCCGATGTCCGAAGGGGGCTGTCGGATGGCGACCCTCTCAGAGGCCGCGTCGATCAACTCATCATCGTCCGGCGACTTCCCGACGGGGAATGTGATCGAGACTCTTGTTGTCGCCCACCCGAATCGTTATCTAATTGAAACCCCCTCCAGGAGAATGCGGCATGTCGGATGCCTTTCTCAGCTCCGACGAGTATGACGAACGCGCACACCATCTCTACAACGAAGGCCGGTACGACGACGCACTCGCGATCCTGAACGAAGGGCTCGGTCTCTACCCCAACTCTGTCGAGCTGAATGTTGGGGCGGCATATGCCGAACTTGCGCGGGAAGAGTTCGCATGGGCCCGGCGTAATTTCGAGCGGGCGCTGACGGTCGAGCCGGACCACGAGGATGCGCTCGCGGGCCTTGGTGAGGTCCTGCTGCGGCTCGGTGAGCGCTCGCAGGCGACGGCGTCATTCGAACGCATTCTGCAGTTGGGCTTGCACGACGACCTGGAGATGATGCTGCAAATCGGGCGCGCCCTCTTCAGAGATGGTCTCTTGGGAGACGCCTATCGGTACTTCGGACTCGCCGTAACTGCCCATCCTGAATCGGCGGACGCGGCGGCCTGCCTGGGCTACACCGCTCACCGGCTCGGTGCAGATGGCGACGCCTTCTATTGGCTCAAACGTTCACTCGAACTCGAGCCCAACTTCTCTGACCCGCGGATCTACCTGGCGAACGCACTCTATGACAGAGGTGAGACGGAGGCCGCCCTCTTTCATCTGGAGAAGACCGAGCCGCAGGATCACCTCGATGAATTGGGACTGTGGCGCACGATCGAGTTGAAGAAGGCCACCTATCGTCTCGCCGATGACGACCACCTCCTGGCCGCCTGGTACGAGCGCCTGGCGGAAGTGGCGGGAGAGCCAGATGCCCTCGACGAACTTCTGGCGGAGGTCGAAAGCCAGGGGCACGACGGGACGATCCGTGACCCCAATCAGTTGGAGCTCTTTGGCGCGCTCGTGAGTGACGTGCACGGAATGCACCGCCGGTCCATGTTGAGCGACCATCACGTAGTGATCACGCTGGGCGGACACGCCCTCCAGGGCTCCTGGGAAGAAATCCTGCAGCAATTCAAGGTGGCCGAACTGCCGGGCGCCGAGGTTTCGTTGGCCGATTTCATGGCCGGCCTAGCGCAGAGAGGTCGCACCGAAACCGGTGTGGTCATCCCCGTGACCGACGCCGAATCTTTTCTCCGGGGAAGCGCGGCCGCAGGGGTCCTTCGCATCCTCCAGTGACATTGTCCCCGTTCGGCCCATGACCACGGTCTGGACGGCTGGGGTCCGTCGTGTTGTCCTTGGCAACGGACTTCGCGTGCTCGTCCAGCCCATTCAGGGGTCACCAGCAGTAGCAATCGTGACTCGGATTGCTGCTGGGTTCTTCGACGAGCCCGACGAATGGGGCGGGATCTCCCACGTGCTCGAGCACATGTTCTTCAAAGGCACGCCGAGCCGTGGTGTGGGCGACATTGCCCGCGCGACTCGATCGGTGGGTGGGTACCTCAACGCCGCCACCGCTTACGACCATACGTCGTACTATGCGGTGTTGCCGGCCAGAGCCCTCGCCACGGCGATTGAGGTTCAGGCCGACGCGTTGCGGAACACCCTGCTCGATCCCGGGGACCTCGGCCGAGAGATCCAGGTCATCATCGAGGAAGCACGGCGCAAACTCGATACGGCCACCGCAGTCGCGCACGAGACCCTCCATCAGGTCCTGTTCGACAGGCACCGGATTCGTCGTTGGCGCATCGGAACGGAAGCCGGACTATCCCGTCTGACCCGCGACGACCTGGTTGCCTACCACCAAACCCGCTACGTCCCGGAGCGCACCATCATTGCCATCACTGGTGGGATAGACCCGGATGCCGCGCTCGATCTGGTGCAGCAGCACTATGGCGACTGGCGACGGCCCCAGGTCGCGGTGGAGCCCGGTCCCGATGAGCCTCGGCGTTCCGGGATCCGTGTCAAGACACTCCGCGGGGATGTGCAGCAGGCGCAACTCGTGATCGGCTGGCGAGGAGTCCCCACCCTTCACCCAGACGCCATTCCCCTCGATCTCGCCGCCGCGGTCCTGTCGCTTGGGCGAGGGAGTTGGCTCTACAGGACGGTCCGAGACCCTGGTATCGCGTCCTCGGTCGGTGCGTGGAACTACTCACCTTCCGAGGTGGGTGTCTTCTCAATCGCCGCAACGCTCGAGCCCGATCGTGTCGATCAGGCAATGGCGGCATTGGGTGCTTCGGTAGGGGCGCTTCGTGAACGAGGTCCGAGTCCGGAAGACGTGGAGCGCGTCCGAGTGTTGTTACGCTCGCGGTGGGCGCGGCGTTTCGAGTCCGCCGAGGGGCGCGCGGCCGAATTGGCCGCCGCCGAGGGAGCCTCCGGGGTGGAACTGCTCGATAGAGAATACGCTCGCCTCTTGGCGCTCAACGCCGAGGAAGTTCGCGAAGCGGTGAACCGGCACCTCGACCCGGAGCGGGTTGCAGGCATTGCTTTCCTCCCCCGGCGGAAGGGAGAGGACATCACGGCCACTCGCCTCGGGTCCTCGTTCGATCACACCTCCCCCTCGCCGCCGACCACTTCCTCATTGGCAGCCAGGCCTCCTTTCGGGCGGGTGGCGTGTGCGCCCAGGCGTGTCGGCCAAATTCTTCATGTGGCGCTGCCTGGGGTGGACCTTCTGACACGACAGCGATTGGGTACTCCTACGACGACCGTTGGGATCTATCGTCGTCGCCGAACATCCGATTCCCCCCAGCACGCGGGTCTGGCTGCACTGGCCGTCCGCAGCGCCATTCGGGGGGCCGGAGGTGAAGACGCTCGCACGCTCACGGATCGCGTGGAGCGTCTTGGCGGGACCTTGGGTACTTCGATCGGGAGCGAGCATTACGGATTCTCGACAACGGTTCTCACCGAGCACACGGCGGAAGCGGCTGACCTTCTCCGT
>QKDC01000002.1 GCA_003246755.1 Gemmatimonadota bacterium
CAATCACGAGAACAACGGTCGCGAACCGAATCCGGCGCCCCAGGACTGGGCCAACGATTTCACGGGGTGGCAGGGGACCAAGTTCCGCACCGGGCACTACTACTTCGACACCAACCGTGACTGGTTTGCCCACACGCAACGGGAGACCCGCGATCGGATGCCCACGCTCCACGCCTGGAGACCGCAGGTGGCGACCGATATGCATGAGATGGGGGCTGATGCCGAGTTCTACTTCGATCCGCCGGGCGAGCCCGCAAACCCGCACATGCCGGACTTCACCTTCCGGTGGTTCACCGAGTTCGGAAACGCCTACGCCGCAGCGTTCGACTCAGCCGGCTACGAGTACATGACCCGGGAGCGCTACAACTATTTCTACCCGGGGTACACCTCGAACCGTGGCTATCAGGGAGCCGTCGCGATGCTGTTCGAACAAGGGTCGACCCGCGGGCTCGCCCTCGAACGGCAGGAAGGACCGGTGCGGACGCTGGCCCAGGCCCTCGAACAGCAGTATCTGGCGGCGTGGACGGCCGTTCGGACGGGTTCCGCCAATCGCGAGCGGATGCTTCGCGAGTACTACGCATCCCAAAGCCAGATCGTGAATCCCACCGTCGGGACTCGGCGCTATTTCCTCATCGACGATGGATCGGGCATGGTGCGCGCGTTGATCCGAACGCTTCGCTCCAACGACGTGGAAGTCGGTGTGCTGACCAGGGACAGTCGAGTCGCTGATGTTCGGGATCGGACGGGTGCGGCGCTCCCGGCGCATACCATGCCGGCTGGAACCTTCGTGGTGGAAGCAGCCCAACCGGCTGGCCGACTCGCCAGGGCACTGCTCGAACCCAGCGTTCCCATGAGTTCGGAGTTCCTGGCTCAGGCCCGCGCGTTCGTCGACCGCGACGAGAACCCACGCTTCTACGACATCACGGGATGGTCGTTGCCGCTGCTCTTCGACGTCGAGGCATACAACACGAGCACCGGCGCGGCTCCGGCGGTGAGGCGTCTCGATCCTAGCGCGGATCTCGGTGCCGGACCTGTGCCGGATGCGACGGACGCCTACGCGTATATCCTGCCGGGTGACAACCCGGCTTCCTTGGCCGCTCTCTATCACCTCAAGGCGGCTGGACATCGCGCGGCGGTGATCCTCAAGGCGAGTCGGGTGGGAGGCGTCGACGTACCGCACGGCAGCGTCATCGTGCGACTCGGTCAAAACGAGGCGTCGGTGCACGAGGCGGTACGGTCGCTGGCGGCGCGGTACGGACTGGACGTGCGAGTGGCCAGGACCGGACTGTCCGACCCGGGCCTCCCTGCGCTCGGTTCCGGTGATTGGACCTTCAACGTCAAACCGCCATCCATTGCCATTCTCGCCGAGGACCCGGTACGGGCCTACTCGTTCGGGTGGGCCTGGTACACCCTCGACCGTCAATACGAGATCCCCACGACCGTCCTCAGGGTCCGGTCGGTCGCGGGCACCGCACTCGATCGCTTCAACGTTCTGGTCGTACCCGATGTCTCGTCCTCGGCCCTCGCCACGGCCATTGGTCAAGAGGGACTGGAAAGGATCAGACGATGGGTTCGGGAGGGGGGAACCCTCGTGACCATCGGAGAGGGGACCGAGTTTGCGCGAGCCGAAGCACTCGACCTGATCGCGCTCCGGTCGTGGTATGACACGGAGGCGGGGAAGGACGCCACCCACTTCGATGTGCCGGGGGCCATCTTTCGTGGGGTGCTGGATGCGCACTACTGGCTGCGTGCCGGGTACGACGGTGCTGAACTGCCGTTCCTCGTGGAGTCGTCCAGGATCTATCTCGCCCCCGAGGGTGAACCCAACTCCAGTCAGCGCGTGGTGGCCACCGTCGCGACCGAGAACGCTCTCCTGTCGGGTCACGCTTGGGACGAAACCAAACAGCGTCTGCCGGGGAGCGTGTTGGTTTACGAGCAGCGGGTGGGTCGTGGGCGGGTGATCGCCTTCGCGGAGGAGCCCAACTTCCGGGCCTACGCCCGTGGGATCAACCGGATGTTCTTGAATGCCGTGGTGGTGGGTCCGAGCGCGCCTTAGGTCTGTATCGTCCGCTCGAGCCCGTCAGGCGGCAAGCGGACGCCCCAGCTGCTTGAGCATGCGATAGTGCGAGCCGATCGACTTCCTGAGCGTCGGGTGGTCGTTGTAGGGGACCCCATGTCGATGGGCCACGTCCCGGACGATGTTGCTGATCTTCGGGTAATGGATGCTGCAGACCTGGGGAAAGAGGTGATGTTCGATTTGGAAGTTGAGCCCGCCCACATACCAGGAGAGGAGACGATTGCTCCGCGCGAAGTTGGCGGTCGTGCGCATCTCGTGAATCAGCCAGGTATGCTCCATGTTGCCGTCGCCATCGGGTCCCAGATACTCCGGCCCTTCCACCACATGGGCCAGTTGAAAGATGAGGCCGAGGATGAGCCCCGCCGTCATGTGCATGGCGAGGAATCCAATGGCGAACTGCCACCACGTGATATCGAGAACCACCAGCGGGATCACGATCATGTAGCCGACGACCACCAGCTTGGTCCAGATCAACGTGAAGATTTCCGAGGGCGGATGCTTCTTGCCCTTGTACGGGCCGATATCCTTTTTGAGGAACTGCTGGAAGTCTTTGGCGAACAGCCAATTCAGCGTGGCGAGGCTGTACGCGGGGAACGCGAAAATGTGTTGGAACCGATGGAACCAGTAGCGCGGTGCCTCCGGAGAGAGCCGGACCACTGGCGACACGGTCAGATCTTCGTCGATCCCGGGGATGTTGGTGTAGGTGTGGTGGATCACGTTGTGCGTGATCTTCCACATGTAGCCGTTGGCCCCGAGCAGATCAAAGGTGAATCCCAGAATGCGATTGACCCTGGGCTTGGCGGAGTAGGCACCGTGCAATGCGTCGTGTGCCACACAGAAGCCGGTACCCGCCGCGCCGATCCCCATGAGGACACAGAGTCCCAGCATGGTCCACAGACCGAATTGTCCGGAGATGATCATTCCGTAGGAGCCATACGTCAGGCTCAGGATCAGGATGGTCTTGAGCACCATCCCGGCATTGGCGTGTTTGGAAATCCCTCTCTCTTCGAAATAACGCGCGACTTCAGCCTTCACGTCGGAAATGAACGCAGTGGCCCCACGGGGTGCGAAACGAATCTTGGTGTCGGGCTGGTTGCCCTGGAACGGTGGGGTGTTGTCCGCGGCCTCTGTCATGCACTCTCAGTGTAGCGAGGATCCTCACCAACGATGGTATCCTGCAAATAATGCCCTCGGACCGGCCTGTTGGGGAAGGGGGCGCAACTCGGGTCTGGCGCGGGAACCCCGTCTGAAGTAGCGTAAAGAGTTCCTCCGTCCATACTTACCAAATCCGAGGTCGTGATGGCCACATCGAGCCCGAAAGAGCCTGGCGGTTCATTGTTCTCCCCCGAAGCCGCACTCATCATTGCCGTAATCCTCGCCTCCGCCGGAGCCATTTCCGCTATCGGGCTCGTCGTCGTGACCGGCCTCCGTGGTGGCAGTCCAAGTGATGCCATCCTGCCGGCGGTGATCATTCTCGCCGCGGCGCTTCTCTTGGCTTGGGGGGTCATGGCCTATGGGAAGCGCGTGGCGCGTCGCCGACGCCCAGCATGGATGGCCGCCACCACAGAATGGCGCCAGGAGATCGTCAAGCGACAGGAAGAGTACATCGCCCACCACACACCGGTTCCTCCGACCGGCGGCGAACCCAAGAACTAGTCGCTGGTACTCGCTCCACCCCGGTACTTCTCGAACCAGCCGAGGATGTAGGCGACCTTCGCCATGAGGTTGCTGGGTTTGGACGCGATGCCGTGTGATGCATCGGGGATGCGCACCATCGCCGCGGGAACCTTCATGAGCTTGAGTGCCGTGTAGAACTGCTCGGATTCGCTTGCGGGGGTGCGGTAGTCCTCTTCGCCCACCAACACCATCGTGGGGGTCTTCACGTTCTTGACGTAGGAGATGGGCGACCGCCGCATGTACTCCTCGACCTTGTCCCAGGGCTGGCCGGAAAACCAATAACGCGAGAAGACGGCTGGGCCGTCGGAGTTGAGCGCGAAGCTGTACCAGTTGATGACCGGCTTGGCGACTACCGCGGCACGGAATCGTGTGGTGTGACCCACGATCCAGGCGGTGAGGACTCCCCCACCGCTCCCTCCCGTGACGAAAAGGTTGGACGGGTCGATGTACCCCTTGGCAATCACCTCATCCACGCCGGACATCAGGTCTTCGTAGTCGTGGTTGGGATAGTCGTGATGGATCAGGTTGCCGAATTCCTCTCCGTAGCTCGTCGAACCACGTGGATTGGTGTAGAGCACCACGTAGCCGGCCGCGGCATAGAGCTGCACCTCCGCGGAGAACCGCACGCCGTAGTTGGCAAACGGGCCGCCGTGGATCTCCAGCATCAGCGGGTACTTCTTCTGCGGGTCGAATCCGGGCGGTTTGACGATCCACCCCTGAATCCGACGTTGGTCGAAGGACGACTGGTACCAGATCTCCTCCACCGTTCCGAGCGTCTTGGTGCTGAAGAGATCGTCGTTGAGGTTCGTGAGCCGGCGCGCGGCCTGTCCCGCGGTCGCCACGCCGACG
>QKDC01000158.1 GCA_003246755.1 Gemmatimonadota bacterium
GTGTTTCGGGAAGCTGGAAGTCGGCCTTGAGAACACCTTCCGTGCTGAAACCCGGATCGACCTGCTGGAGCTGCCAAAGGCTCTTGACCAACAACCCCGCGCCGGCGGTCAGCACCACCGCCAGCGCCAATTCGGCCATCACCACTCCCGAACGGAAGCGTCCTTGTCTGGACCCGGCCGATGCGCGAGCGACTCCTGGAGCTAGAGTGGTGCGGGACCGGCGGCGCCAGGCCTGAAGGCTCGGCAGGAGACCGAATCCAAGGGCAACGAGAGCCGTCACTCCGAGAGTAACCGCGAAGACGCGCCCGTCGAGTGTCACGGAATCCACCCGCGGAATCTCCACCGGTGCGAGGGCCATCAGGCTCCGGACCCCGAGCAGGGCGAGCGCGGTGCCCAGCACCGCCCCAGCCACTGCAAGGAGGGCACCCTCAACCAGGAACTGTCTGGCCAATCGGCCGCTACTGGCACCGAGTGCAGCCCGGACGGTTACTTCACGCTCGCGCGCTGTCCCTCGAGCGAGGAGGAGATTCGCGACATTCGCGCATGCCACGAGGAGGACCATTGCCACCGCACCAAGCAGCACGAACAGTGCCGGTCGTACGGGCCCGAATACGACATTGGACAGAGCCTGGAGGTTGACGCCCCGGGCATCGTTCTCAGGGTAGCTCTGTTCCAACTCCGCGGCCAGCGCACCAACTTCCTGCTGAGCCTCTGCCACCGAGACCCCGACGGCCAGTTTTCCGGCGACGAAGATGGGGTGCGTCTGTCTGGGGAATCGAGTGGGATCGGGTTGTAACGGAAGCCAGGCATCGACACGCGGTCGCCCTCGGTCGGCGAACCCCCTGCCGTAGTCGGCCGCACTCAGGATCTGCAAGGTGCCGAAGTCTGCCGAAGCCGGGAGAACGCCAACGATCGTCCGTGGGGTGTCGTCGATGCGGATGGTCCGGCCGAGAACCGCATCGTCCCGCGCAAACATGGTTTCCCAGAGTGACTCGCTGATGATGATGACCTTCGAGCCTCCGGGCTGATCTTCCTCCTGCGTGAAGGTGCGGCCCAACATGGGTCTCAAACCCACCATCGGCAGAAACTCATGGCTCACCAGGAGCCCGGCGATTCGGGAGGGATCTCTCCCATCGGACGTGAGACTGGCTTCTGTTGCGGCAAACGCAGCAAGCGTTTCAAACCGATTGGTTTCTCGGGCGAAGTCGAGGTAGTCTGGAACCGAGGCGGGCTCGTGACTCGTGCCACTGGCACGGTCGGTCTCCCACACCATGGTGAGGCGGTCCATATCCTCGAACGGGGCCTGTCGCAGCAGGACCCCGTCGACCACACTAAAGATCGCGGTGTTGGCGCCGATACCGAGGGCGAGGGTGAGGATGGCAGGAACGGTGAACCCTGGGCTCCGGAGGAGTTGACGGACACCGTAGCGCAAGTCCTGCAGGAATGCATTCATCTGACTTCCCCCCAAAGAATGGTCCACCTCGTTGAGATGCCGTGGGGTGGGTGTGTCACTATACCTGGGATCGCAGAACCTCAGTGACCTTTGACTTGATCACTTTCCCCATGGCATTCCTCGGAAGAGCATCCGTCACATGAAGCGCTCGGGGAAGCTTGTACGGGGCCAGCCGCTCACGAGCCCACGCCTTGAGTGTCTCGAGATCGAGGCGAGACCCGTCTGCCAACTCGACGAGGACCCCGACACGCTCTCCCCATTCAGGGTCCTCGAGGCCGACAACCGAACAGTCGGCGACTGCCTCGTGACCCCGCAGGACTTCCTCGATCTCGAGGGCCGAGACCTTGTAGCCACCCGTCTTGATGATGTCCACATTCGTGCGGCCGAGGATCCGATAGGCCCCATCCTCGACAACGGCCATATCACCACTGCGGAACCAACCATCGCGGAAGGCCGCGCGGGTTTCGTCGGGTCGTTGCCAGTATTCGAGGAAAACCGATGGTCCCCGAACCTCGATCTCCCCGGGCGTTCCCGGAGGCACTTCAATGCCGTCCTCCACGAGACGAACCTCCACTCCGGGAAGTTTCGTCCCTACCGTTCCCGGCCTCCGTGCACCGTGAAGCGGGTTGGACAGCGCCATTCCGATCTCCGTCATGCCATAGCGTTCGAGGAGCACGTGACCGGTGATCGCCTGCCACGCTTCGAGCGTGCCCGCAGGAAGGGCAGCCGATCCCGATACCATGAGCCGCATTCCCCTGCAGTGTGGTTCCAAGACTTCGCGGTGTGCCAGCGGTATCGCGTCCCACGCCGAGAGGAGGCGTCGATAGATGGTGGGAACCGCCATGAAGAGCGTGAGTTGTCCCGAGCCAAGGCGGTTCCAGACAGCCTCGGCTTCGAACGATGGCATCATCTCGCACGTCGCCCCGGCCCAGAGTGCACAGGTGAGCACATTGATGATTCCGTGCACGTGATGAAGTGGGAGCACGAGGAGGATGCGGTCATCGGGAATCCATTCCCAAGCATCTACGAGGCTCGTTACCTGTGCTTGGATATTGTCGTGGGTGGTCACCACTCCCTTGGAGCGCCCGGTCGTGCCACTGGTGTAGACGATCATGGCTCGTCTGGAGGGCTGAACCGCCGGGAGCTCAACCGCCAGGTCGACCTGCAGGAGGGTGGCCACATCAACAACCTGGATGCCGGACTCGGTCGTGACCGTGGCCATGCGATCGGCAAATTCGGGGGCGATCACAACCGTCTCCACCCCCGCGTCGTCGAGCATGTATTCCCACTCAGCGGATGGATGGAAAGGAGCCAGGGGGACTGCGATCCCCCCCGCCCGCCAAATGCCCCACTGCACGACCACATGCTCGAACCCTGGTGGGACGATGAACGCGATTCGTGCTTCCTGAAGATCGAGTCGTCCTCTGAGCAACCCGGCAGCGATCCTGGCCGATCCCGACAGCAGCTCGGCATAGGAGTGCGGGCTGTCATCGTAAACCGCGATACGGCCCCCATGGGCCCTCGCCCGGGTAATAAGTGGAAGATCGATCAATGCGTCGCTCATTCCGAACAAAGGTACCCGAGCGGAACCTGCGGGTGGACCAGACGCGGTGAAACCAACACTCTGTTTCGTGCGTAAGACCACTTGTTCTATAACAAGTGAACAAACGCCATGCCACATGCTATCGACCCCCAGAGCCCGGTACCCCTCTATCACCAGATTGCGGAGTCCATCCGGGCGGCCATCGCGTCGGGATCTCTCCGGCCCGGGGAGGCCCTTACGCCGCTCCGGCAGGCAGCCGAGCACTGGGGGGTCAACGTGCATACGGTCCGTCACGCCTATACCGCCCTGGCCCGCGAAGGATTGCTCAAGACGCACCGCGGAGCGCAGGGGACGCGCGTGGTTGGCGGCGGACAGCTGGTCCGGCTTCCGCCTAAGCCGGGGACCTCTCTCGCCACCTTCCTCGAGTCCATCACAGACGAGGCGGAACGTCGCTATGGACTCACCCCGACGGCATTAGTGAACCTGCTCCAGAGACCGCGAGGAAACGCCGACCGGAACGTCTACGTCGTCGAATGCTCCCGCTGGCAGGCGGAGAGCCATGCCCACGAGCTCTCCTCCCAATACGACGTCGATGCCGTACCCTGGCCCCTTCAGGACGGGGAACCACCGGAGGGAGTGGTCCTGGCGACCTATTTCCATTACAACGATGTGAGGAAGTCGTGGCCGCGCCGTTTGTCGTCGGTGCACTTCGCATCCATCCACCCCGACCCGCTGCTTCGCGATGTGTTCGCCGACGCAACGTCGGTGTGCGTGTGCGAAATGGATCAGGATACGGTCGAGGCCGTCGCGGCTGACCTCATTGCACTCTTCGAGCCCGGGCGACCAGAGGTGCGCACGAGGGTTGCCGAGAACCCCAACGCTCTTGTACCCGATCGCAGGGGGCGGGCCGATCCTCATCTGTTCGCTCCTCGCGCCTGGGCCGAACTCACCGACGACGTGCGTGCCCACCCCAACGTGTTTGAGTTGCGCTACATCCTGGACCAGAGGGATCTCCAGGCTCTGGCTGACCGTGAGGGTTGGCCATCACGATCTCATGCCAATGCGAGAGAGCACTCATGATGAAGAGAACATTCTGGGTCACCGCGACTATCGTCGCGACCATCTGTGGAAGCTTGGGGGGACAACAGGTTGACACATCTGGAACCGGTTGGGCACTCACGAGGCTCGACCTCGACGTGGCTATCTATCCCACGGACAGGCGAATCGCCGTCGAGGCAGATCTCGTTGTCCGTCTGACAGATCACGACGGCTCGACTCGAATTGCCCTCGCCATGAATAGCCGAGACAGCATCATGGCTTTTGACTCCGTGACCACTCCCAGCGGGGCGGTCGTGGCGATGAATGCCAGCGTTCCCGGCCGGCCGGCGATGCGCCAAGTCATCATCGACCTTGCCGGTCAGCCTGCAGCTCGAGGCGGAGAGGTGCGGCTCCACACTTTTGCATCGAGCAGAGCCACCTCGAATCAGTTCACATTGGCGGAAGACATCACCTTGGCCTCGTGGGTCACGGGATGGTATCCGGTCCCCCTCCCTTCTCCGGGAGGCAGCTTGAGTAACCTGGCCAAAGCACCCGGGAAAACACGCCTGGACATTCCCGCAAACTGGCGAGCGGTGTCGAACGGAATACAAACCGATACCATCACGAAGGGTGGCCGCAGGACCGAACAGTGGACGACCGAACAGCCCTTGGCGCGGTCGTTTGCGGCCGGGCCCTATCGGGTGGTGCAGGCTACGGCGAATGGGCGGCGGGTCGAGCTGCTTCTACTCACCGTCGGGGATGCCGAGGCCAGGGTCCAGGTGGGGGCACTCGCCCAGTCGATTGTCGCCCTGGAACGTCGCTTCGGGCCATATCCCACGGGGAGCTACGCCATTGCAGAGGTCCCCGATTGGGTACCAGGATTTCTGGCCGCCTCCGAACAGGGCTTCATGATGGCGAAGCCCGCGAACTTCAGCGTTCCCAGTGGCAACATTCCGCTCTTTGCCCACGAGGCGGCCCACGGGTACTGGGGAAACGAACTCGTGAGCAGCGGACGGGGCTCGGCGTTCCTCTCGGAATCGATCTCCCAGTATGCTGCCGTCATCGCCCTTGAAGAGATCCTCGGGCCCGAGGCCGCGTTGAGCTTCCTCAAGTTCTCCCGTGAAGGGTACATCCCACTTCAGAGTGCTCGCGGATATTTCGAGGTCATCCGTCGAGGGGCCGACAGCGTGGCCATTGCCGACATGGCCAACATCTCGGGGATGGCCAAACGGATCGTGGTGGATTCGAAAGGCCCCTGGATCTATCACATGCTGCGCCACTCGTTGGGAGACGAATTGTTCTTCGCGTCCCTCCGGTCATACTTCGAGACCCACAGAGATGGGTCTTCCAACTTGCGTGCCTTTCGGGAGTTCATGACTGAAGCGGCGCCCGAGGCGGGTCTGGAGGCCTTCTTTGCACAATGGCTCGACCGCACAGGAGCACCTCACCTCGAGATCTCCTGGACGTCCGGTGATGGAATTCTCGACGTGGTGCTCGCTCAAACCCAGGAAGGGAGTGTCTACACGCTCGATATCGACATTCGGATAGATGGCGCAGATGGGTCGAGCGTGGTCCATACCATTCACTCCGACCAGCGTCGAGTGGAAACCCGAGTGCCGGTCGTCGGCAGACCTACCGCGGTTACCATTGACCCGGAATTCAAAATACTCCGATGGGATGAAACCTATCGCATGCCCGGCAACTGACGGGCTGCCACCGGTCGTTCACCGCAGGAATCCCGCCCTTCGCGGCAAGCCCTATCCTCCGCACCTAGAGAACCAGTAGTTTCTCGAGGTGTCCCCTCCATCGTCTGCTCCCCGCGTCCCGATCTACCGGTTCCTCCTGGTCGGGGCGGCGATTCTCGCCCTGATCGCATCGGTCCAACACTGGGCCATCATGCAAAGTGCCGAGGACGAGTCGTGGAGGACAATCTGGCACGCCCTCTCGCGAGAAATCCCGATCTGGTTCCTGTGGGTGGTCGCTGCGCCGGTCATCCGGCTGGCCGTCCGGCGACTCCCGTTCCGCCGAGGACACCTTCTCAGAGTGATTCCAGCTCACGTCGGCATCGGCCTGCTGGTGATTCTTGCTCACAGCGCGGCATTGCTCGCGCTGCACCGGTTGCTGGGGTATCCCACGGGGGATGGACCGTTCTGGGCCACCTTCCTGGAAGGGGTCCCCTTCCGGATCACACTCGGGATGCTTGGTTACACCGCCGTTTTCGGGGCGATCCTCGCCGCGGACTTCTACGGTCGATTTCGTGAGCGTGAACTTACCGCGACAACCCTGACGGCCCAGCTCGCGGAATCCCGATTGCGGGCGCTGCGAATGCAACTCGGTCCCCATTTTCTGTTCAACACCATGAATACGATCGCCATGCTGGTGCGGCGTGGAGACAACGAAAAGGCCGTCGGGATGTTGGCGGGTTTGAGTGACATTCTGCGGTACGTGTTGGAGGAGACACCCCCGCAGGAAGTGACCCTGCAGCAGGAACTGGCCTTCATCCAGCAGTACCTAGGCATTGAGCGCGCGCGCTTCGGCGATCGTCTGGACATCACCGTCGAGGCTCCCGAGGCAACACGCGATTGCCTGGTGCCCAACCTGGTACTCCAGCCGGTGGTCGAGAATGCCATCCGACACGGAATCTCTCGACGGGCGGAGGGCGGGAAGATCAGGATCTCTGCCGAGATCGAAGGTGCTGGACTCGTTCTGACCGTCACCGACGATGGCCCCGGTGTGGAGGCGGAATCCGGGAACGATAGAGCCTTGGCAGGGCTTCATGGTGGTGGAATTGGCCTGCGGAATACTCGATCGAGATTGACGCAGCTGTATGGGTCCGCAGCGGACATCAGCTTGATCACTCTTCCCGAGCGAGGAACGACGGCCCGCATCCGGCTCCCCTATCACACGGGTCCATCCTCCACAGACATCGGGCCGGGATGACCCACCCGATCCGGGTCTTGGTCGTCGATGACGAGCCACCAGCGAGGGAGGGCATGGTCGCTCTCCTGGAGCGACTCGAGGGGTTCGAGGCCATTGGCACTTCCGCAAATGGCAGAGCGGCACTTGAGGACATCGAACGCCTCGACCCAGACCTCGTCTTGCTCGATATCCAGATGCCCGAGATGGATGGCTTCGAGGTCATCCGCGCCGTTGGTCCCGACCGCATGCCGCCACTCGTCTTCATCACCGCCTACGACGAGTACGCGCTCCGCGCGTTCGAGGTGAACGCCATCGACTATCTCCTCAAGCCGTTTGATGATGCACGATTTGCCATGGCGATGAATCGGGCGGCTCATGTCGTTCGCGAGGGAGATCTCGGGGCACTCACACGGCGTTTGCTCGGCGTTCTCGGCGATCCCGTCGAGGACGTGACATCGCCAGGACCCTTCCTCACGCGAATCGTCGTCAAGAAGACCAGAGCGACTCTGCTTGTCCCGGTCGAAGATGTCGACTGGATCGAGGCCGCGGACTATTGCGTTCGGATTCATGCATCTGGAAAGACGCATGTCGTTCGAGAGGCCATGCACCGTTTGGAACGTCGTCTCGACCCGCAGCACTTCTTTCGCGCCCATCGTTCCGGCATCGTCAACCTCGACCGCGTCGCTGAGATCGCGGTAAGCCCTAGCGGTGAGCTGGTGATGGTGCTGCACAGTGGCGCGAGGGTCCGACTCAGCCGTTCTCGCCGCACGGAGCTGGAGCGACGCCTGGGTCAAGCGCTCTGATCCTCGAGATTCCGGCCGGGACTGACAACCACTTCACTGCACGAATCCGGCTACTCCCTGCAACCGTGGTGGCCCCAACGATTCGCCCTCACCATACTCTCTATCAGATGACTTCAGCCTTGGAGGCGCGATGCTCTTGATCCTCTCACTCATGCTGGTCAGCCCTGCCCCGACTGCGGGGCAGGATCCGGCCCAGCCCATGCTGGTTTCGGCGGACTGGCTGGCAGAACGGCTCGGTACACCAAACCTCGTCCTCCTTCAAATCGGGGACGACAACTCGAAACACGTGTACGACGAGGGACACATCGCAGGATCCCAGTTCGTCCACCCCTGGAATGAGTTCGCGGCACCACGGGGACCGGACGTGCTCTCTCTCGAACTCCCGACGGTGGAGAAGCTCACGGCGTCCCTGCGTGCAAAGGGCATTACCGAGGATTCGCGTGTGGTCCTGGTCTCCGCCAACGAGTACGTCACCCCCACGACCCGCACCTTCCTGACGCTGACCTATGCTGGCTTGGAGGGGCGCATCTCGATCCTGGATGGGGGGTTGGAAGCCTGGAAGGCCGCGGGTCATCCGGTCACCACGGAAGTGCCGACCATTCGGACGAGCACCTATTCGCCGCATCTGAATGAGGGCGTGGTCGTCTCCGCTGGCTTCGTCGCCAATCATCTCGAGGATACCCATACGAAGGTCGTCGATGCCCGTCTGCAGCGGTTCTATGACGGGGCCGAGACACGTCAGGGTCGGAACGGCCACTTGCCGGGAGCCGTGAATGTCCCGTTCAGCTCACTCTTCCAGGAGGATGGTCGATACAAGACACTCGACGACCTGCGGCTCATGTTCACCGAAGCCGGCATCGAACCAGGTGCCAAGGTGGTCACCTACTGTCACATCGGGCAGCAGGCGACAGCGGTTTGGTTCGTGGCCAAGCTCCTCGGATTCGATGCGTCACTGTATGACGGCTCATTCCAGGAGTGGGCCAAGCTCAGGGATCTGCCAGTGGTGACCCCCCAGCCGGGCGACCAGCCCGTCGGCCCATGATGGGCCTCGGACTGCTGCTCGCGATCTCTGCGGGCGGCGACACGCTCCTAGTCTCCCCGAGCTGGCTTGCGGAGCGGCTGCACGATCCGGCGATCGTCATACTCCATGTGTCCAGTGCGCAACACTACGACGCGGGGCACATCCCCGGTGCGCGTTGGGTCGACCCCATGCTCTTTCACGCCCATGAAGGCGCCGGTCTCCCGCCGGCGAAGTCGATGGCTGGGGCACTCGAAGACGTCGGAGTGTCGAACACATCACGGATCGTCATCACGGGGCAGCCCCTCTACCCTGCCATTCTCTTCGTGGCCCTCGACTACCTGGGCGTCGGCAGTCGAGCATCGGTATTGGATGGCGGATACGCTGCCTGGACAGCGGCGGGGTTCGAAACGAGCCGTGATGCCCCGACCCCGGTGAAGGGAATCCTCGAGGTCCGACCACGAGACGACGTGGTCGTGAATGCGGCGTGGATTGCGGAACGCTTGGGCCGTGAGGATGTGCTGCTGCTGGACGCGCGAACCGAGGAGGAGTACCGGGGAACCGCAGACGAAAGGCTCCCGAGGAAGGGCCACATCCCCGGGGCACGTCTCCTCAACTGGAGAGATGTCACCGACCAGAGCACCGGAAGGTTCAAGAGCCCGGCGGCGCTCGCCGTCCTCTTCACCGAACATGGTGCCGGACAAGGCGATACCGTCGTCACCTACTGCACGGTCGGCATGCGCGCCAGTGAGCTTTATCTTACGGCACGGCTCCTCGGCTATCCAGCCCGGATCTATGCAGGATCGATGGCCGATTGGAGCCCTCGCTCGGAGTTACCTGTCGCAACGGGAGCGCACCCATGAGACACCAATGGAGCAGCAAGGGACCGGCAATCACTCACGGCTGGTTGACGGCAGTCACTTGTCTCGTCATCGCGTTCCCGGCTGCCATCGGTGCTCAGACCCCGGCGGTCAAGACCTCGATGGTCGTCTCGCCCAGCTGGTTGCAGCAGCACTTGGACGAAGACAACCTGGTCGTGTTGCAAGTCGATCGTGATCGTGAGGCGTACGATGCGGGTCATATCCCTGGCGCACGTTTTGTCGAGTACAGCCAGATCATCACGAATCGATCGGAACTCAGAACCGAGTTACCCCCGCCCGACCGTTTGCAGAATCTCGTGGAGTCTCTCGGGATCTCGACCGAATCCCAGGTCGTGGTCTATGGAGACCTTCTCTCGTCGGCCCGCCTGTATTTCACCCTCGATTACCTGGGCCACGGCGATCACACGGCCTTGCTCGATGGGGGACTCGAAGCCTGGCGTGAGTCAGGAGGCGCAGTCACGCGAGCGCTCCCTACGGTCACACGCGGGGTATTCACCCCCACCATCCGACCCCAGATCGTCATCGATGCCGAGGAGGTCCACAGCCGGCTCGAGAGCCGTGACATGATCCTGGTGGACGCACGTTCTCGGGACGAATACACGGGAGCGAGGATGGAGGAGGATCTCCCTCGAAGAGGACACCTTCCGGGTGCCGTGAATCTCGACTGGACAACTACCGTGAAGGATGGTCGCTTGGTGCAACCATCCGAACTCAGGCGCTTGCTACAGGATGCGGGAGTAGACCTTCACGGGCGAGAGGAGGTCGTCCCGTACTGTCGTGTGGGAACCCGGGCTTCGATGATCTACTTCGTTGCGAAGTACCTCGGCCACCGGGTGCGACTTTACGATGGTTCTATGAACGAATGGAGTGCCCGGCAAGACCTGCCACTGGTCAGTGGAGACCAGAGGGGGGGGAGGACCCCGAACCCCCACTGAACCGTTCCAGGAACTCCCGGTCGCTCTGGGTCAGACTTCCGATACCCTGTGAACTGATTTTGTCGAGAATACGATCGAGTTCTCCCTGGTTCACCTCGTGAAGCTTGTCGCGCCGAATCTGAGACCATCGCGCCATCGCCTTCTGTGCCGATTCTCTGGGTGTTTTCGGACCGGTCTTGGTTCTGAACTTGCGCGCCGGTGAGTTCCGTTCCAGGAAACGGAGCGTGGCCCAGCCACCCAGGAACCCTCCCAGATGGGCGAAGTGCGCGATGCCTCCCTGCGCACCCGAGAATCCACCAAAGAGCGCCAGGGCGGTCATTCCCGCCACCATCCATCGAGCCTCGACCGGGATGATGCCCCAAATCAGGATCTTGTCCCTGGGCCAGTACCGGGCGAAGCCGAGCAGGACACCAAAGACCGCCCCCGACGCCCCAATGATCGCGGCCCATGGGGTGAAGATCAGCGAAAGGAATGCTCCGGTCATCCCACTCACGAAATAGAGAATGAGGAAACCTCGCTCGCCAAGTCGCTGCTCGAGCCGCGGACCGAAGAAGAAGAGGGCGAGCATGTTGAAAAAGAGGTGACCCAATCCGCCATGAAGGAACATGTATGTGATGAGTGTCCAGGGGCGCTGGAGCAGGAGACCGGGCACGAGGACAAAGGGATTGATCACCTGCGGGAGCGACAAGGTCAGAAGGAAGACCGCCGCATTCGCAATGATGAGTCGAAGGACCCACGGGGTCATGAGGCCAGGTTCCGATCGTAAGAAATGATGTTCTCCCACTCCGAGGCGTCCGATCGGGCAACCACAGCCACGACCGGTTCCGTCTCACTCATGTTGAAGACCTCGTGAGGCACACCGGGTTTGATGAAGATGAAATCCCCGGCCTGGTTTTCCACCATCTGCCTCAGCCCCTCGCCGAATTCGTGGCGCACCTTTCCCTCTAGGATGTATAGCATCACTTCGAAATCGACATGGATGTGGGCGTGGGCGACGCCACCCGGAGGGATTCGGGCGACGTTCATCGACAACTGTTTCGCTCCGACGTTGTCTGCGGACATGCCGGTCTTGTATCGGATGCCGTTC
Source organism: Gemmatimonadota bacterium (assembly GCA_003246755.1). Lineage (GTDB taxonomy): Bacteria > Gemmatimonadota > Gemmatimonadetes > Gemmatimonadales > GWC2-71-9 > SZUA-320. The sequence continues at coordinate 11,678 of QKDC01000158.1, forward strand.
CAGTCGCGGCAGGTTCCGCTTCCCCTGATCACCGTTATCCCGTCGAGGATTTCTGGGGGGGTCGGAGTCTTGCTTTCACTCATGCCATCTTCCTTTCGAAACCCGTGGCGGAGGTCCACACTCGTCAGCCGGACAAGCGATCATCGACCAAGACGGTTGGTCATCTCTTCCAGAACGGCGAGGGTGGTCCGGATCGTGTCGAGATGGGTCCGGTGCACGACCGCTGCGAGTCGAATCGTAAAGCGGCCCTCGAGTGTCGTCGAGGACAGAAAGACCCGGCCATCACGACGGATCTCACGAACCAATCGTGCGTTATAGGCGTTGACCTCGTCCCAATCGATCTCGGAGTCGCTCGCCCGATACCGTTCGGGAACATACCGGAACACGGACACCGAAAGCTCCGGGGGGGGACCGACCCAGAACCCGAGCCGTGCTACTTCCTCATGGAAGTACCTCGTGAGGAGCATTTTCTCCTCGAGGGCCGCCCGAAAGGGGCCGACACCGTGGACCATCAGGGGTAACCAGAGACGGAGCGCCCGGAACGGTCGTGTGAGTTCGGGAGATAGATCGGCCGGGGAGGGTTCGTCGCGGGCCGGGGTGGCGTCCTGCATGTAGTTGGCTTGGTGCCGATGGGTTGCCGCGAGATGCTTCCCATCCCGTACCAGGAGGACACTCGAACCGTACGGCAGGAACATAGTTTTATGCGGGTCGACGACCAGAGAGTCCGATCGCTCCATACCATCGAGGAGATCCGCCCCCTCGGTGGTCAAGGCGAAGAACCCACCGTAGGCGCCATCCACATGGAACCACAAGCCTTCTTGTGTCGTCACATCGGCTATCCGGTCGAGTGGGTCGATCGCTCCCACATCCGTTGAGCCCGCCGAAGCCACCACGACCCAGGGTTTCAAACCGCTCGAGCGGTCGTCCCGAATCTGTTTGGCAAGCTGATCGGGACGCATCCGGTACCGGTCGTCGAGGGCTACATGTCGAATGACACACTCACCGAGCCCAAGGAACCGGAGTGACTTGGTGATGCAGTGATGTGTCTGAGAAGTGAGATACAACACGGCCCGGTGGTAATCCTTCCCGGCGAGCCCCGCGGCATCTCGTGCCGTGGCCAGGGCAATGAGGTTGGCCACACTCCCGCACGACGCATGATTCCCCAGCGCGGACTCTGGGTACCCGACGACTCGTCGTACCCAGTCGATGACCAAGTTCTCCAACCGCACTGCCCCGGGACCACCGAAAAACACACCGGCGTAGCGATTGGTCACATCGGCCAGGTAGTCGCCGAGGGCGGAGGTGTAGATCCCCCCACCGGGGATATAAGCCAGGTGACCGGCCGAGGCCGGATTGAGTCCTGGGCCGTCGACATGCTCCCGGAGGAGATCCAGGGCGGCTTCAATCGAGCCGGGGTCCTCCACGATCCTCGAGGATCGGATTCCGGACCCGAGGTCCTCGGTATCATGGTAGGCAGGGAGTTTATCCAACGCCTCGAGGAAGGTCTCGGCGTAGGTCATGACCGGCTCCCTGAGGGCGAGGCGCTCCATGGCATCCGGCTCGAGGGGGCGGGCCTGGGCCTCGAGTCGAGCGATTTTGGCCAGCAGGACGTCATTGGTCAAAGCAGCTTGACCATCCAATCTCCGACCACGTATCCAACGGCAGCCACGCCGAGTCCAACGACGAACATATCGAAGCCGCTCCGGAAGACCCCACGGCCGGTGAACAAGGTTCGCGCGGCCCCAACGCCGAAGTGCGAGACCATGGCGAGACTGAATGACGTCCAAATGGCCCAGCCGTGGGTACTGATGAGGAGCGGGGCCACGGGAATGAAAGCGCCAACGGCAGTCGCCAATCCTGTGATCCAACCCTCACGGAGCGGACTTCCGACCGGCTCACCGATGTTCAGTTCCTCGCGAACCTTCTCCTCCAGTGCGCGCTCGGGGTCGGACATAACCGCTGCCGCGAATGCGGTTGCCTCCGCTTCTGGGATCCCCTTGGTCTGGTAAATGAGTCGGAGTTCCTCCTCTTCCAACTCCGGCATGAGGCGGATCTCCTCACGCTCCATCGCAATTTCGTACTCGTGGACTTCTCGCTCGCTCTTGGCGGCGAGATACCCGGAGGAACCCATGGAAAGGGCATCGGCGACCATCCCGGCCAACCCGGCGATCACCACCGTTCCACTCACCGTGGTTACCGCGCCCTGCGCCCCCACCATGCCGGCCAGCAATCCGAAATTGGCGGTCAGTCCGTCATTGAATCCGTACACCACACTCCGGAGGAGACCCCCCGCCCCCTTTCGGTGCCACGGCTCGGCCCCGCCGCCGGTCATAGATGCCAGCCGTTCGGCATGTGCCTTTGACTCCCGGGCCAGGACGAGCGCCGTCGGAGCCGCCTCCCCTTCCGGGGCCTCTTTGTACAAGTTGAGGTAACCTCGGACCTCACGGCCTTCCTCTTCCAGCAGCATCGGCAAGAGGAATCCGGCTCCGAAACGTCGGGACAGCCCGACCAGGATTCTCGCCCGAAGACTCGGTTTGGGACGCGCCACCTCATGACCTTGATCGGCCATAAGCTTTTGCCACATAATAACATGGCGGTCTTCAACGTCTGCCAGCTGTTGGTAGATGCGAATTCGGTCAGGGGACGTTTCGGCCTCCGCCAGCGCCCGATACAGGTAGGCGGCGTCGGCCTCGTCGGCGAGGTGGTGAAGCCACTCGCCGGGCGGGGCAGTTACGGTCTGGGACATGGCCCCAAATCTAGACGGTTGGAGCCCGAGTGGGATGCGACGATCGGCGCCTACCCGGCATCATTATGGACGTGATCACGCGAGCGGCTGTCATGGACTTGTACCAGCTGGCCAAAGAAGAGACCCTGGTTCCGCTCGCCAAGCGCGGAGACCCGGCAGCGCAGGAGGCGATCTACCGGGCGTTTGAGACTCCGGTGTATGGCTTGGCCCGGCGCATCTGCAGAACTCGTGAGGATGCTGAAGACGTGATGCAGGAGACGTTCCTGGAAGTGTTCAAGAGTCTGCCCCGCTTTCGGGGCGACGGCAGCCTCTGGGGGTGGATTCGACGAATCGCCTCGAGCAAGGCGCTGATGCGACTCCGGCGGAACAAGTACCGCGACACTGAAGAGTTGGAGCCCGAGGTTGGGGGCGGCATCAAGGAGAACCCGGCCCTGCGCATGGATCTCGAAGCAGCCTTGGAACGCCTCTCCGACACCTCCCGCGCCGTGGTGTGGCTACACGACGTCGAGGGATACACCCATGATGAAATCGCCAAAATGATGGACCGATCAGTGAGTTTCTCGAAATCCCAGCTCGCCAGAGCACATGCCCGACTCCGGCGGTGGCTGGGAGAGGAAGTGGCAGCATGAGTCATCTCAGTCTCGACCAACTCATCGAACTGCGCGAGTCGGGATCGGAGCCCGGCCGCGAGGCGGCTCAAGCTCACCTGCGAGAGTGCGACGTGTGCCGCGCCGAGGCGGAGCGTCTGGATCAGCGGGTGGCCCGGCTGCGGGCGCTCCCTGCCCCGCGTCCATCGCGCAGTCGATTCCTCGAAACCCGCGCGGCCTTCGTGCGGAACCGCCGCACGAGATACATACAACGTGGCAGTCTGGCCGGCCTCGCCCTCGCTGCCTCGCTCGTTCTCGCCATCGGACTCCGACCGGATCAGTCACCCACGGCGGATCCGGCGTACGCGAGCCAATCCGACGCCGAATTGGCAGAGGTCATGGCACGGTCCCGCGATCTCGAGAATGCCCTCCGCGTGTACGACCCTGAGAGTCGGGTTCTCGATGGTCGGACTGCGGGAATCACGCTTCGACTCGAGGATCAGCTCAGTGCGGTAGACCGTCAACTCGAAATGCTCTCCACCCTTGGTCAACTCCACACGTCCCGACGGCATGAGCAGTTGCGTTTATGGCGTGAGCGGGTCGGCCTGCTGGATGCTTTGATGGATGTTCATCTGACCCGCGCCTCGTTCGCCGGTCTCTAGGAGGAATCTCATGTATTCGTCACACAAGTTCCTGTCGGCCGTTCTGTTGGTGGCGTTGGCTGCCCCTCTCGCGGGGCAGGAGACCAAGGAGAGGACGGTTGAGACCGTCAGACCTCGGTACCGCGTCATGGTCAACGGTAAGGATGTCACCCCCAATGTGTTTTCCTTCATGCAACGGCGCGCCCGATTGGGGGTCACCGTGAGCCTGGAAGCGCGAGACTCGGATACACGTGGTGCCTACATCGAGTCGGTCACCCCGGGTGGGCCCGCTGCGAAGGCCGGTCTTCGCTCCGGGGATATCGTCACGAAAATCGATGGCCAGTCCGTACTCGACCGGGCACGCAAGGCCAGCCCGGACGAGTCGGTACCAGGACTACGCCTCATCGAACTCGCGGCGAAACTCGAGCCTGATGATACGGTCAAGATCGAGTTCTACCGTGGGGATGCGCTGCGTACGGTGGACCTCGTGACCGGTGATGAACCAATCGAATGGACGGCTGAAGGAAATGTCATGCGGCTCAGCCTCCCCGATGGTGAGCGCGTGTGGCAGTTCCCGGGCCTCCGGTTCGAGCCCCGGGTGGAAGTCGCGCCCGATGAGAGTCTGTTCGGACCGCACATTCAGCGACTTGATATTGCCAGGGAGCCCGGGAACTGGGGCGTCTTCATGTCGCGGGGGGCAATTTCCAGCCTCGAGTTGGCGCCTCTCGATGATGACCTCGGCTCTTACTTCGGGACCACCGATGGGGTTCTGGTTGTCCGCGCGCCAGAGCAGGAGTCCCTCGGCCTCAAGAGCGGCGATGTGATCCTCAGCATCGATGGGCGAAAGCCCAGCAGTCCGAGCAGTGCGATGCGGATTCTCCGGTCCTACGAGTCGGGCGAGAAGGTCACTTTCGATATCATGCGTCAAAAGAGGCGGACCTCAGTGACCGGATCTATCGAATCGCAGGCGACCATCGAGCGCGTTCGGAGACCTGAGCGGTAGTGATCTAGCACCAGGCATTCCCCTTCGACCAGACGCAACCAGGGCGGCCACAGTGGCCGCCCTGTTAGTTTCTGCGCGGTGAAGCCTTCACTTTTCCTGTGGCCGGTGTTCATCGCCTGGGTCTTGGCCCCCTCCGGCGAGACCCTGCTCAACGCCCAAGGCCTCCCTCCCTGGCGTCCGATCAACCCGATCGTGACCTCGCGGTCGGCCCTCGGGTTCATTCCT
>QKDC01000016.1 GCA_003246755.1 Gemmatimonadota bacterium
AGTTGCTGGTACGAATCCCGCCTTCCGACCCGGCCTCTGCTACACCAACTCATTCCGCTTCACGAGATCAGGCGCCCATGCATTAACCGATCCTCATCGCACCAGTCCCGCGGGCGAGGAACTTAGACCATCCAGACTGGCCCTGCAATCTCCGGCCCCATATCCTTCCCATACCCCCAAGCCCGGGCGAGGCCCCCCATGACCGACGCCACGACCTCCGAGGCCCCCTCGATCCTCGACGACTTCGTCGATATCTGGACCAGCCCCACCACGGTCTTCACTCGCCGCTCCGACGGGAAATGGGGCGCGGCGATGCTGGTGCTGATCGTGCTCTCCGCCATCCTCTTCTTCGGCACCCGCGGCGCGATGGAACCCATCTTCGACGCGGAGATGACCCGGAGCATGGCTGCCTCCGCCAATCAGATGACGCCGGAACAACTGGAGTCCGCGAAACGATTCGGCAGCATCATCATGGCCGGAGGGGTGGTGGTCGGCACCCCCATCATCCTGCTCCTCCTGGGATTCGGTGTCTGGATCGCGACCAAGATCGTGGGCGGAACCATCTCCTTCGCCCAAGGCCTCACCATCGGCTGCTTCGCGGCCTTCCCCCGACTGGTCGAAGCGATCACCAACGCGGTCCAAGCCCTGATGATGGATGAATCGGCCCTGAACGGCCGTCACGCAGTGAGCCTCGGCGTCGGCAGGTTCTTCGACCCCGACGCAACGAGCGCGGCCCTGATGGCACTGCTCATCAGGGTGGATCTCTACACGCTCTGGATCACGGTGTTGATTGCGATCGGGATCAAGGTGATGGGCAAACGACCAACCGATCAGGCCTTGATGGCCGGAGGGATCGTGTGGCTGCTCGGGGCGATTCCGACGGTGGTGCCCGCCCTGCTGCGGGGGGGCTGAACCAACCTCCGATCAGCCCTTGCCGAACTTGCCCATGAACTTCTTCCACCCCGACTTGCCTTCGTCCTGCACGGCGGCGGAAGCGGCAGGGGGCCTGCCCGCAAACGCGGCCGCACCCAGGGTGGCATAGGCCAGCACCATCTCGAGGTCACCAATCATCTCCTCGGCGGTCTGATACCGATCGCCCGGTGACTTGGCCATGGCCCGCTCCACGATCCCATCGACCGGAGGCGGCGCGTCGGGCCGGATCTGGGTGGGTGGCGTGGCCTTCCCCTCCATGTGACCCCGCATGACGGCGGTGAGGTTGCCCATGAAGGGCGGCTGGCCGGTGATCATCTCGTAGAAGACACAGCCCAGAGAGTAGATGTCGGTCTTGGCGTCCAACTCGCCCTGCCCGATGACCTGCTCCGGGCTCATGTACACCGGCGTCCCGATCGGCAGCCCCGCCACGGTGACACTCGACTGGGTGGCGCCGAGCGCCCGGGCCAACCCGAAGTCCATGACGATGGCGTGGTCGCCGGAGAGCATGATGTTCTCGGGCTTGATGTCGCGATGGATGACGTCCTCGCGATGGGCGTAGCCCAGCGCGTTGGCCACTTCGACGGCCGTCCGCGTCGCTTCCTTGATCCCCATCAACCCCTTCGAGAGTTTCACCCGAAGCGATTCGCCGGTCACATACGGCATGATGTACCAACACAGCCCACTCGACGCACCGGAATCCATGAGCTGGAGGATGTGGGGGTGCTGGAGCCGCGCCGTGATCCGGATCTCCCGGAGAAACCGCTCGGCGGCGGTCGGGGTCGCCAACTCGGGTGGCAGAAGCTTGACGGCGACCTCGCGCGGATGCTTGAGGTCCTTGGCGAGAAAGACCCTCGCCATGGCGCCACGTCCCAACTCTCGCTCGATCTGATAACTGCCGGCGAGAACTTCCTGCAACTGCGCTTCGATTTCTTCGTTCTTCATTCGAATTTGATGTCCTGAACGAGAGTAATAGTGGCCTGCCGCACGGCCTCAACCAACAACGGTGGCGGGGAATTCTTCTTGGTCGTCACGTTCCACTGCAACACCGGCTGTCCGGCGGGGCCCATGGTGGTTCGATCGAAACTCCACTCCTTGGCCTCACGCTCGAGAATCGCCTCGATCTTCGGGCGAAGGTCGGCGACGGGCGCGCTCGGCACGGGTGTGACTTTGAGCACACCCTCCTTCTTGGGCTCGACCCCTTGAAGGTTGGCGGAGACTTTGTGCTGCTGTTTGAGCGCCCTCTGGGCCAGGGCCGAAAGCTGGTCGGGAGTCATCGACTTGAGGAGTTGCTCGTCGATGGCACTGACGAATCCGCTCGAGGCCTTCCCAGCCGGACCGAGCTGCTCCTTGATGGTGGAGATTCGACTCTCGGCCACACGGGTCGTCAGCGCGCCCGGGATCCGGCCGAAATCGGTGTACCAGAGCAACACGATGACCAGGTTGAAGAACACCGATAACGACAGGGCGACCGATGCCACCTGCACACCGCACGCGAGCCCGGTGGCGATGGCCAGGAAGACATAGACCGCGTCCTTGGTGTCCTCGAGTCGGTTCCGGAAGGCCACGGCGCCGACGATTCCACCGAGACTGAAGGCCAAGGCCACGCTCCCCTGGACCAGGATCACCACGGCCGCAACCACGATAGGCAGGATGATCAGCGTCTGCACCATCGATTGCTGATACCCCTTCTTCGAGCGCGTGGCGGCGTACACCCAGATGACAGGGATCATCAACACGACCGACGCGGTCATCGCGATCCACACCACGATGCCGATGTTCATTTGCCCGGTAGCCGCTGGTTGCGCGCTGGCGGCCGGATCGTTCAGGTCGAGTGCACCCGTGGTGGTGGGAGGATCCCCGCCGATGATGAAGTCAAACGCAGCCGGGGCATAGACTCGCATGAGGTACAACACCACGCCGAGCGCCACGTAGTAGAACAACACGCGGAGCAGCGGCCTGCGGTCGAAGTACCCAGGGGACTTCGAACGCCGAGGCGGCGAGGTCTCAGTATCGGTATCGGTCATGGGACGAGGTCAAAGATATGTGGAAACGGCCCTAGGGGGAGTGGTTAGGTTCCCCGGGGCGCCGCCGGCCCCCCGATCGAGGGCATGGTGGTAAGATACACGACAGCCGCCCGTCCGATACCCGTCTGGGACAACGAGATCCCTGACCGAGGAGGACCAGGAGGCGAACAGGAGACCAGCGGCATGACAGCAACGACACCGATGACGCTCGCCGACAACGAACTCTTCCGCTGCGAGGCCTTCATTGCCGGCGATTGGGCTGAGGCGGACAACGGCAAACGCTTTCCAGTTCGGAACCCCGCCGACGGTATGGTGATCGCCGAGGTGGCCGACTTGGGGGTGGCCGAGACGCGACGAGCCATCGAAGCCGCCAACGCTGCCCTCCCCGCCTGGAGGGCCCTCCCCGCGGCGAAGCGTGCCGGTCTCCTCCGTCGCTGGTACGACGCCATCATCGCGGCCCAGGACGACCTGGCAGCCCTGATGACCCTGGAGCAGGGGAAGCCGCTGGCCGAGGCGAAGGGCGAGGTCCTCTATGGGGCGTCCTTCGTGGAGTGGTTCGCGGAGGAGGCCAGGCGGATCTACGGCGACGTGATGACCGGGCCCGGCCGGAGCAACCGAGGCATGGTCTTCAAGCAGCCGGTCGGCGTCGTGGCCGCCATCACACCCTGGAACTTCCCGAACGCCATGATCACCCGGAAGGTGGCCCCGGCCCTCGCCGCCGGCTGCACCGTGGTGATCAAGCCCTCCGAGGACACCCCTCTCTCGGCCCTCGCCCTGGCGGAGTTGGCACAGCGGGCAGGCATTCCTGCCGGGGTGCTCAACGTGGTCACCACCGTGAACCCGATTCCGGTTGGTGGCGAACTCACCGGTAACCCGATCGTGCGCAAAGTCTCCTTCACCGGCTCGACCGAGGTCGGCAAGATCCTGATGCGCCAGTCGGCCGACACGGTCAAGAAGATCTCCCTCGAGCTCGGCGGGAACGCCCCCTTCATCGTCTTCGACGATGCCGATGTCGACTCGGCCGTTCGCGGGGCAATGGGTTCGAAGTACCGGAACGCCGGCCAGACCTGCATCTGCGCCAACCGACTCTACGTGCATGATGCCGTCTACGACGAGTTCGCGAAGGCCTTCAGCGCGGCAGTGGGTGAACTCGCGGTTGGGCCGGGCATGACCGAAGGAGTTGCCGTCGGGCCGCTGATCAACGATGAGGCCGCAGAGAAGGTGGAGCGACTGGTCAAGGATGCCATCGCGCAGGGAGCGACCGCCCCGGTCGGCGGAAACCGTCATGCCCTCGGAGGGAGATTCTTCGAGCCGACGGTGCTGACCAATGTCACCCGGCGCATGGCCATCGCCCAAGAGGAGATCTTCGGGCCGGTTGCCCCGCTCTACCGGTTCGAGACCGAGGAGGAGGTCATCGCCCAGGCCAACGACACGCCTTACGGACTCGCCGCCTACTTCTATGCCCGGGACATCGCCCGGATCTGGCGGGTCTCGGAGGCCCTGGACTACGGCATGATCGGGGTCAACACCACCGTGATCTCGAGCCCCCTGACTCCGTTCGGAGGAATGAAGGAGTCAGGGCTCGGTCGCGAAGGGTCGAAGTACGGTATCGAGGAGTTCCTCGAGACCAAATACGTGGCGCTCGACCTCGCCTAGAAGGGCAGGCCGAACCCGACGTAGAGTCGCTTGCCTTCGTCGCCCTTGGCCATGCCGAAGGTGAGCACGAAACTCCGATCGAGGAAGCCGAGGAAGAAGCCGCCTCCCTTGTCGTCCTTCCACTCGTCATCGACATCGTCGTCATGGTACACCCGGCCGACGTCGTAGAGACCCCAGAGACCGAACTCGCCTGGCAGAATCACGAACATGTCGAAGAGACTGAGTCGCACCTCGGCGCTCCCGAAGACCGCCGCGTCACCGGCAAATCGATTCTGCGGATATCCGCGCATGGTTCCGCGCCCACCGAGGTAGGCCGCGGCGAAGTACGGGTAGTCACCCCAGGCAACCTGGGCCCCACCCCGCACGGCGAACGTCAAACGATCGAATGGAGTGAGATAGGTGGACGCGGTGGCCTGTGCCGTTCCGAACGCACCGGTCGCCTTCTCCCAATGGAGGGGATACTCGGCTCCCTCGACTTCGAGATGGAATCCCTTCTTGGCGCCGGTCTTCTTGTCTCTGGTATCGACCTCGAACTTGAGCGCGGCCCCGAACTGACCGAAGGTCCCCAAGCCGAGCGGCTGCGCCTGGCTGATGAACCCGGTCGCGTTGGTCACGTCATCGGGGTCGGTGGTGGTGTGCCGTGCCCGGAGTGTCAAATGCAGCTTGACCGGACCCTCCAGGCCCCAGCCCACGCCGAGGTCGGCCTGTAAGGCGCGCTGGGCGACGTAGTAGAAGGTCTTGTCCTCGGTGGCAGTGGTGCCGTTGCCGAATCCGTGGAACCGGAGTCCCTCGATACCGGAGCCGAGGACGGAGAAGGTCGTGAAGCGAGCCCGACCCACGGACCTCCTCTTGAAATCGGCTTGTCCTCGGAACGCCTTGCGCAGCGAAGACCCATCGAAGGAGAACGAACTCCGTACCGCATAGGGTTGACGCCGAAATCCGAAACTCCATCGCTCGATACCCATGCCGGCCACCAACCCCAGGTCGGAGTTGAAGCCGAGTCTGGGAATCACCAGGTAGAGCGAACCCCAGTCGCGCTCGGGAAAGGCCAGCGGGTCGGTGTCCGAGGGTTGTTCATAGCGTTGCCGGTCCACAGAACGTCCAATCGCCACCACGTTTTCCCCATGGTCGTAGAACTTCGAGTTCTTTCGGGCCGACTCGTCGATCAGTGTATCGCGGCCGGATCCGCCAATCAAACGGACGAGCGGGCCCTTGCCTTCACCCGTGATCAGAGCCCGGTCGTCGCCATCGCGAAGGTAGACCCTGACCTCTTCGGTCTCGTCGGGAAGGAAGGTGCGGTCGAAATAGGGAATGTCCCTTCCCCGTCGCGCCATCACGATCCTGGTTCGTCCATCCGGGAACCGAGTGATGTCGGCGTGGTCGTCGCGATCGCCCGCATAGACCCTCACCTGCTTCGCCAGGAACTCGTAGAACTTGGTTGCCATCTCGGGAAGGTGGTCGCGTCTGGTCCCCAAGTTGGCTCGGAGCGATGGTCCATCGATCGCCCGGTATTCCGGGGGCAACTGCGCCACCGCCTCATCGAGGACGGCATCGGTCACGCGGGAGACGATGAAGTTGGCGATGGAATCCCACACCGGCCGCTCCAACTCGCTGAGCAGGCGCCGGTCGAGATCGCGGCCGTTCCAGCCCACCGCGTTCGGCGAGGAGTACTCGGGCCCGAAATCGAGCAGTTGCGGAGCGCCCCAGCGGGCCATCCCCATCAGGAGACCGTCATACCTGGCGAAGGCCTGGTCACGATCGCGCGGGATCGGCGTCCAGCGTGCGTCGTCTTCGTCACCGATGAGCGCCCAGCGCCACTGATCTTCGTGCCGATCCCAGTCTCCGACGAGAATGTCGAGGAGACGAGCGGTGAGGTAGGCACGCGAATCCACCTTGGCCGAGGGCCGCCGCCAGAGACCTTCGATCAGGGCCTCGGTCCCACGAATGTTCTCGGCACCCGCATACCCCGATCCGGGTACATCGTCTTCGGCATCGGCGGGTCGCTCCTCGATCGTGCCGAGCACGAGAGCGAAGTCGCTCCGGAACTCTCCGAGACTCGGATCGTCCGGCATCACCCGGAGGGCCGGCGGCGAATGCAGTACCCCCACGGCTTTCATGATCGGAGGGACGACGAGCGCACCTCCGGGGTGAATGGAGCTCATCTGATCCTGGATGATGTCCTGGCCGAAGGTCCCCCTGAGTTCCTTGGGGACGATGTTCTCGGCGTCCTTGACCAGTGCTCGGAAGGAGTACTGACGACCGTTCGCGCCCTGGAACCGCAACGACTTGGTCTGGAGTCCGCCACCTCTCTGGAGCGGCGTCAACCCCCCGGCGAAGGTCTGGAGATCGAGCACTTCGACCTTGATCGGCGTGGCCCAGAGATCACGATAATGACCGCCGAAGAGCCAACGGTGGAGGCCTCCCCGCACGAAGGCGTCGCTGGCGGTCACAATCACCGTGTCATGGCGCGTCTGAGTGGGAAGCTCCTGAGCCTGGGCGGGGTTGGAGAGGAGGAGCCCTCCGAGCAGAACCGTACTCGCGAGACCGGCGACAGGCGGAATAGCAGAAGAAACCCTCATAACGCGGGCCCACCCCTTTCAACCATGAGAATGATGTTACCGTATTGCGCGAAGATACCGCCTTGGGATCGACATGCAAGCCGCCGTGGGAGTCATTCGAGCCAGAGCGAGAATGCTTCCCGCCAGGCGCCAGGGCCGTCGACCACGATCACCCCGAGCCGTACTCGCCCCGATCGGAGGGCGTCCACACGCATGAACCCGCTCTGGGACCCCGCGAATCGCGTCCGTTCCAACCACACGGCATGATCGGTATGTCCAAAGTACCCTGATCCCGATACCAGAAGCCAACGAGCCGACGATCCCTGCATGACCTGAAGGGTGTGTTCGTGCCCCGCGACGTACGCCAGGGGCGCCCCCTCGCGCATCCCACGCTCCAGGGCTTCGCGCATGGCGCGGTACTTTGGGTGAGCGACATCCTGCGACGTGATGCCACTCATGCGAGCGACGGGATAGAGCGAGCCGATCAGTGGGAGCGGGAGCCAAGCCCACGGAGCCAACTCGCGGAGGGGGAAGAGATGATTCATGACGGTGAAGTGTCCACCGTGCTTCCCCCCCGAGACGAGCGGGTGATGACCGAGGACGACCACCTTTCGCGTCCCCGCCGTCGCGATGGCTGCCTCGAGTCGAACGACGATGTCGTCCTCATTGGCCGACTGGCACCCACGGGAGAGTCCGATCGGTTTGTCATGCCCATGTAGCCACCACTGCGTATCGAGCGCGATGATGCGGAACGACTCGCCCACGTCCCGAATCGCCGGCCCTGGGCAGCCATGCCCCGGGACGAGTTCGGCCAGTCCACCAGATGCCTCCGCAATGAACTCCCCCTGGCGCCGGACATTTTCGAGACCGTTCTCTCCCCCGCGCTGCCAGTCGTGGTTCCCAGGCACGAAGAGGACACTCGCTCCCGATCCCAAACCGACCTCAATCAGCCGCTTGAGCCTCAGCTCCTGCATCGGGCGTTCGGGTGTCCCTTCGGCATCGAGGCCATGTGGATAGAGGTTATCGCCCGCGAAGAGGATCGTGGACCTGTGCGGAGCCACCGATGCCAACTGTCTCGCCGCACCGAGCACCGGGTCGTTGGTGTCCGGGGCTCCGGCATCACCGAGGAGCATGAGCGACCAGGTGATGTCCGTCTGATCGGGGACAGGAACGGGCTGGGTGACGGGACGCGCATGGCCGCCGCACGAAGCGGCGACGATGAGACCCGCCGCGGCAACCAGAAGGATCGCGGCGAGCCGCCTGGGGAGTCTCTCGCTCATGAGGAGCACGCGTAGGCCGTGATGGTCCCCGCATCGTCACCGCCGATGCCTTCGTCCGCGATCAGGAGCAGTTTCCCCACGATCGCGATTCCCTCCGCGCGCGGGTGCAGGCGCCGGTCGAGCCGGGCCGAGGCGAGGGCCTGGCCCTCGAGATCGAGTTCCATGACCGCCTCGGGAGCCGAAGAGAGAACGAGGAGGTGCCGGGTGACGGGGTCGACCTCGATGGCGGTGGGCCGAAAGAGGGTCGTCCCGAGGGCCCTCCGAAGCGTCGGGCCAAGCACCATCAATTGGGTGGGGTCCGCCGGAGCGTTGTCGTCCAGGGACCACCGAAAGACCACGAGGGCGTCCTGGAGGCGTGAGTCCTTTGGAGTCTTGCAGGGAAACAGCAGTACCCGCGATTCGGGCTCCCAGGCCAGGCCCTCGAGTTCACAGAACCGCCCGAACCCCGTGTTGATTTCTTCGAAGTCGGGTGCGGTACCGTCGAAACGAGGTGCCAGGAAGAAATGTCCATCGCTGTTCATCAGCACCAACCCGCCATCTACACGGGCAATCCCTTCGAAATCTTCGGCGAGTTTCTCCTCGGGCTGAAATTCCCTCGTGACCTCGGCCTTGGCCAGATCGAAGACACCGACTCTGGCACGCTCGTCCTCGTGAATCATGACGGCACTATCACTGAGTGCCGCGAGGCCCGATACCTCGCGATACCTTCCGGGAAGGGGCCATCGGGCGACGGGTGGACGGCCCACCTCACAGCGGTTGAGCGCGAGCGCCCGGTTGACCTGGGCTGGCGGGTCGCGATGACTCGCGCCCACGAGGAGCGTCACGACGGCCACGAGGGCTCCGAGGGGTTTGCTCACGACTTGGACGATCATCACTTCGTCTTCCACTCCTTGGTGACCCGTGCCGTGTAGATCCGATCGAGGTTGGGAAAGGTCCGGTCGAGGTAGGCGTTGCCGAGCGTCCGAATCGAGTCCTGGCGCTGAGCGGGGGTGTTGCCATACTCGGCGTTGAGGCTGTCCACCGTGGCCATGCCGTCGATGACCTCACCAAACGGGGGGTACCCCACCACACCTCCGGCCTCCAGGCTGTCGAGCCGGAGGTTGTCGGCGAGATTGATGAAGATCTGCAGCGACCGGGTGCGTGGGCCACCCCGCGCGTAGGATACCCGCCCCCGCCGGTTTTCTTGGAGCACGGGCTCGTCAGGCACTCCCGATCGCTGCCAGGCCTGGTTGGCCTCGGGGTGGTTGGTGAGTCCGAACTGGACCACGAATCCCTCGACGACGCGATAGAGGCGCGTATCATCGTATACGCGACGGCGGACCAGGTCGTAGAAACGGTCGACCCCGGCGGGAGACCAGGCCCGATGCGCCTGGATCGAGAAGGGTCCCTTATTGGTCGAGAAGCTCACCACGAAACTGTCCGGGGCCGTTGGTGAAACGGGGTTTTCGCTCGAAGGCATCAGGGATGGTGTGCCCCTGCACGCGATCGACAACAAGACCAGTCCTCCGGTGAGACCGGTCGCCAGCCGAGGATGTCGTCCCATGTTCACCTCCCGAAACCAGGGTCACGAGTCGTGGCACAAGATATACGGATCGCCGTTCTTCCAGCGTCCTACCGCTGGCGATTCGCGGTGCCCCGGAGCATGTTCGAGGCGCTTCCCTCCGTACCCAAGGAGTCCTGCATGAAGATGCCGTTGTCCCGCGCCCGGCCTGCATGAGCGACATCGGACTCCGTCGGGCGATCCGGCTCCCACACGCGACTGCCCTGGTGGTGGGTACCATCATCGGGGCTTCGATCTTCGTCCAACCCTCAGAGATCACGAGCCAGGTCCCGTCGGTGGTCGGTGTCCTGGCGGTCTGGCTGATCGCGGGCGGGCTCACCATGATCGGCGCGCTGGTCTGCGCCGAACTCGCCTCGACCTTCACCCGCACCGGTGGTGTCTATGTCTATCTGAGCGAGGCCTTCGGTCCGGCGGTCGGCTTTCTCTGGGGCTGGGCCATGTTCTGGACCATGCACACCGGGATCATCGCGGCCATAGCCGTCGTGTTTGCCAGGTACGCCGGCTACCTGATTCCGATGGGGGCCATTGGTACCAAGGGCGTGGCCATCGCGGTCATTCTGATCCTCTCCTCCGTCAATTATCTCGGCGTGAAACAGGGAAGCCTGCTGCAAACCGCGTTCACGGTTGGGAAGCTCCTCGCCATCCTGCTCATCGTCATCGTGGGCTTCGCACTCGGGGGCCGGGTCGAGGGTCACTTCGTAGAGTCGGTGGTGTTCCTGGGAACGATCACACCCGCTCATTTCTTCGCCGGGTTGGTGGCGGGTCTCTTTGCCTTCGGCGGATGGCACATGGTGACCTACAGCTCCGAGGAAACCGTCGATCCGGCGCGCACGATACCGAGGGCCCTGGTGATCGGGACCCTGATCGTCACCGCGTCGTACATGGCTCTCAACACGGTCTACTTCTATGTCCTCCCTCTCGACACGGTCGCCGCCTCGACTCGTGTCGCCGCCGATCTCGCCGAGGCGGTACTCGGCACACGAGGAGGGGGAGCGGTGTCGGTTCTGGTGATGTTTTCCACCTTCGGAGCTCTGGCGGGGATCATCCTGGCGGGACCTAGGGTGTACCTGGCGATGGCACGCGATGGCCTCCTCTTTCGCTGGTGTGGCGAGATTCATCCGGAGTACCACACTCCGCATCGCGTGATCGTGCTGCAGGCGGTGTGGGGCTCGGTGCTGGTGGCGACCGGTACCTTTCAGGCGCTGTTCACCCGTGTGGTCTACACCGAGTGGATATTCTTCGGCTTGATGACGCTGGGCCTGTTCGTCTTTCGGCGGCGAAGCGGACTGGGGGCGACACGCGCGTACAGCATGTGGGGATACCCGGTGCTGCCGGCGCTGTTTGCCTTCACGGCGTTCGCGGTGGTGATCAGCGAAGTGGTGTCGAACCCTCGGGACACGCTGGAGGGGCTGGGGCTCGTTCTCGTGGGTCTCCCCGTCTACTATCTCTGGGCTCGAAAGGGTCTCTCCTCAAAGGCCGTACCATGACCGTGATCGACGTTCACAATCACTACTACCCTCCGGTGCTGCTCGAGGCGCTCAAACGCGGGCCCAGCGCGTTCACGGTGTCGGAGGACGCCGAGGGAAACCCCGTGCTCAGCTCACCCGGCGATGTGAACATCGTCGTGCGTGGGCATCGTGACATCGCCTACCGTCAGGAGGTGCTCGACCGGGAGGGGGTGGACCGGCAGCTCATCTCCTTCACGGCTCCCGGCACGCTGCTCGAGCCCCCGGCGCGCTCCGTCGCGTTGGCCTCCCTGGTGAACGACGCGCTCGCCGAGGTGGTGTCGGAACGAGGCGATCGCTTCAGCGCGCTCGCCACACTCCCGCTCAACGACCCCGAAGCGTCCCTCACGGAGTTCGATCGGGTGGTGGGCACGATGGGGTTTCCCGGGTGCATGCTGTTCGGCAACGTGAACGGCACCCCGCTTCACGATCCGCGATTCTGGCCCCTGTACGAGCGGGCCAGCGAAGCGGGGGCGGTCTTCTACATCCATCCGACCTTCCCGGTCGGGGTGGAGGCGATGGAGGAATACTGGCTGATGCCGCTCGTGGGGTTCCTGTTCGACACGACGCTCGCAGCGACCGGTCTGGTCTTCAGCGGCGTGGTGGAGCGCTTTCCGGGGATCCGTTGGGTGCTGGGTCATCTCGGTGGCACGATTCCCTACCTGGCCGAACGTTTGGACCGGGGTTATGAAGCCTTTGCCGACTGCCGGGCGAACATCGACAGACCACCGACCGAGTACCTGAAGACGTTCTATTACGATACCGTGAACTTCGACGTCAACGCCCTCCGTCTCGCGATCGATTTCGCCGGGATCGATCGGATCTTGGCGGGGAGTGACTATCCGCACCAGATTGGCAGCATTCCCCGAATGCTCGAGAGCCTGGCAGGTCTCGGTCTCGACCCTCAGGAGCATTCCCGCATTCTGGGGGGGAACGCGGCGTTGCTGTTGGGCGTGCAATGAACGCCATGACGCACTGGCGGAGCGGCTAGGTTGGTGAAACAGCTCGTGAAAGGACGAGGGGGTGAGGGACTTGGCCTCCTGCCGCGGCTCGTCGTCTGGCTCGAAGGACAGGCCCCGAATCAGCTCCTGATCAGTTCGGGCATCATGGTCGCGGGGCTCGCGGTCCTGAGCACCGCCGTCGGCAGTGAACTGGCGCTGGCCGTCTTCTACCTCGCCCCCATCAGCGTGGCCGCCTACTTCGTCGGGCGGGGGCAGGGTCGCTGGATCGCGGTGCTCTGCGGCATCTCGTGGACCGTCGTCGGGGAAGCGCTGATTCCCACGTCGACGCCACTCCTCTCACTGGTGTGGTCGGCTCTCTCCCGGGTGCTGCTCTTCCTGGTCGTCGCGGAGTTGTTGAGTTCCCTCCGCGTGGCCTTCGAGCACGAACGCGATCTCGCCCGCACGGACCCGCTCACCGGGGCGGCAAATCCCCGGTCGTTTGCGGAACATGCGGAGCAGGAAATGCTCCGCGCACGTCGGTATAAGCGGGCGTTCACGGTGGTCCACCTGGACCTGGATGGTTTCAAAGCCGTCAACGACACCCAGGGTCACGCCGTCGGTGACCGGGTATTGCAGGCGGTGACTCAGGGTCTTCGGTCGACGCTGCGCAGGACTGATGTGGTGGCCCGCCTTGGCGGTGACGAGTTCGCCATCCTCCTGCCGGAAACTGGGAACGATGTGGCGGGGCTGGTCCTGGGGAAGATCAAGGCGGGACTCGCGAACGCCATGCAGGCGGGAGGCTGGCCCGTGACCGCGAGCTTCGGGGCGGTAACGGCGTTGAGCGTCCCAACGAACATCGACACCATCTTGGCGCGGGCCGATGGACTGACCTATAAATCCAAAGGACTCGGCAAGAACCAGATCTCACACGAACTCGTGGCCGCCTGGTAATCCTTCGGCCGCACACCCATTCAACGAGGTGGTCCATGAACATCCGTGGTCGATTCTCCCTTGGCATTACCGCCCTCACCGCGCTTCTCGTCACCCCGGTCGTGGCTCAGCAACAACCCGACTGGGAAAGCGTGACCATTTCGACCGTCAAACTCACCGACGGGCTCTATATGCTCATGGGACGCGGCGGCAACATCGGTCTCTCGATCGGAGACGATGGGGCCTTCGTGATCGACGACCAATTCGCCCCACTCACCGAGACGATCGTCGCCGCCATTGCGGCGCTCACCGACAAGCCCGTCAAGTTCGTCCTGAACACACACTGGCATGGTGACCACACCGGTGGGAATGAGAATCTCGGGAACGCGGGCGCGATGATCGTGGCACATGACAATGTCAGAAAGCGGATGAACCCAGACGCTTTCAAGGACCTCATCGGGAGTTCGAATCAGGCCCCCCCGGGCGCGCTCCCAGTCATCACCTTCTCCGACGAGATGAACTTCCATTGGAACGGCGACAGGATTCACGTGGTGCACGTGATGCACTCCCACACCGACGGAGATGCGATCGTCTTCTTCGAGCATCAGAACGTGGTCCACATGGGGGACACCTTCTTCGCCGGACGGTATCCCTTCATCGACGTCAACAGCGGGGGAAGTGTTCAGGGGATGATTGCCTCGTCGTCCAGAGTCCTCGGCATGATTCACCCCGACACCAAGGTGATCCCCGGTCATGGCGATCTCGCGAGCGCCGTTGAGCTGAGGGCCTATCGGGATATGCTGGAGGCAGCCCGGGACGCGATTGCCCCGATGCTCGCCCGCGGGATGTCGGAAGACGCCGTGGTGGCGGCCAAACCCACGGCCGCACTCGACCCGATCTGGGGCACCAACTCCGAGCGTTTCGTGCGGAGTGTGTATCAGAGCCTGGCGGGGGCTGGCCACTAGGGAAGAGACGAGTGGTGTGGGCGGTGTGGCGGGAATGTCACGACGAGGCGTCTACGGGGTGGGAATAGTTCTTGCCGTATTTTTCGCGTTCGTTTCCCGTCCTGGAGGACCTCATGCGTAGAACGGTCATTTTCTCGGCGCTCGTCGGCGCCCTCACACTTTTTGCCGCCTGCGAGGCGTCGACCGGACCGGAAGGTACCGGCCGAGTCGTCTTGCAACTCGCCAGTAGCGGAAATGCAACAGCCGGTCTTTCGGGTTTCGCGCTGAGTTCGGCGGTCGACGAACTGGTGATCACCTCGGTGGAGGTCGTCGCCCGGAAAATCCGACTCAAGCAGGAGGACGGGGCCTGCCCCGCCGACGAGGGAGAGGGTGAGGGAGAAGGCGACCCGGATTGTCCTCCGCTCTGGCTCGACCCCTTGCTGCTCGTGCCGCCCGTGGTCGACGGGGCCGTCACGGAGTTCACCATCGATATCCCCGAGGGGATGTACGATGAGTTGAAACTCCAGATCCACAAGCCGACCGGGAGCCAGAAGGACGTGATCTTCCTCGCCGACAACCCCGATTTCGAGGGGATCAGCGTTCGGGTGATCGGCACCTGGAATGGGGAGCCTTTCGAATTCACCAGTTCGATCACGGCGGAGGTGGAGATCGAGCTCGAGGAGCCGATCGAGGTTGCCGCCGACGTCCCGGTGGCGATCACGCTCCTGATCGACGTGCAGAGCTGGTTCGCCGGATCCGGTGGAATGTTGCTCGATCCGACCAGTACCAGCCAGCAAGTGAAGTCGCAGATCGACCAGAACATCAGGCAATCGTTCAAGGCGTTCGAGGACGACGACGGAGACGGCGAAGCAGACTGACCGACCGCTTTCCAGACAGGGAACACCGACCCGGGCGCATGACTGGCCCGGGTCGGTGCTTTTTCGTACCTTCCCAACCCCACTCTCCAATCCAGGATCGTTTGTGAAGACCGGTCACAGCTTCCGCTTCAACCTGGTCCGGGTGATGCTCGTGCAGGTGGTGTCGCTCCTCCTGCTCTGGTTCCTGCAGTCCCGCTACGGCGGCTGAGGACTCCGCGTGCATCCGCTCAATTGGGCCGTCATCATCGTCTATCTCACCTATGTGGTGACCGACGGGCTCCGTCGCTCCAAAGGAACCCACGAGATCGAGGGGTACTTCCTCGCCAACCGGAGTCTCCCCTGGTGGGTGGTCGGGCTCTCGGTCATGGCCACGCAACTCTCGGCGATCACCCTGATCGGCACCACCGGTCAGGGCGCGACCGATGGCATGCGGTTCATCCAGTTCTACTTCGGGCTCCCCATCGCGATGGTGATTCTCGGCGTGACCCTGGTGCCCTTGCTGCACGGGTCGGGAGCCTTCACGGCCTACGAGTTTCTGGAACGGCGGTTCGACGCAAAGACCCGATCGCTCACCGCCTTCCTGTTTCTGCTCTCTCGCGGGATGTCCGCCGGGACGATCATCGCCGCACCCGCCGTGGTGATCTCGGCGATCTTCGGCTGGAATCTGGTGTGGTCGGTGGCGTTGATCGGTGTCCCGACGGTCGTGTACACGATGATCGGCGGGGTGCAGGCGGTGGCGTGGGCCGACGTGAAGCAGATGGTGGTGATCATGGCGGCACTCGTGGCCGTGGTGATCGTCCTGCTGGTCAAACTGCCGGTGCCTCCGGGCGAGGCGCTCCACATCGCCGGAGCCACCGGGCGACTCCGGGTGTTCGACTTCAGCTTCACGCTCAACGAGACCTACACCTTCTGGTCGGGCATTCTCGGCGGCACCTTCCTGATGCTGTCCTACTTCGGCACCGACCAGAGCCAGGTGCAGCGATATCTCACCGCCAAGTCGGTGGACGAGGCGCGCAGCTCGCTCCTGATGAGCGCCTACTGGAAGATCCCGCTTCAGGGCCTGATTCTCCTCGTCGGGGTCATGATTTTCGTCTTCTACCTCTTTCAGGCACCGCCGCTGCTGTTCAATCCGGCCCAGGATGCCGAAGTGCGCCAGGCCCGGCCGGCCGTCCTCGCCGAGCTGGAGACACGTTTCGGCGCGGCATTCGAGGCCCAGGGCGATGCGGCACGGGCGGTGGTGGCCGCGCGGGAGACGGCCGATCCGGCGCGGGTTGCCGGCGCCAAACAGGAGTTCCGTGATCGCGAAGCGGATGTCCGTGGCATCCGCACCGAGGCGCTCTCGCTCGTCGAGCAGGTGACCGGTGAATCGTCTCGCGACGTCAATTACATCATCCCCCGTTTCGTCCTCGATCACCTGCCGATCGGACTGGTGGGTCTCTTTCTCGCGGCCGTGCTCGCCGCGGCCATGTCGAGCATTGCGGCCGAGCTGAATTCGCTCTCCACCACGACGGTCATCGACTTTTATCGGCGTTGGATCCGGCCCGAGGGCTCC
>QKDC01000105.1 GCA_003246755.1 Gemmatimonadota bacterium
GACCTCACGCAGTTCCCCCTCACCGGCGCCCACCTCGCCGTCACCTGCGAGGATTGTCACGCCGACGGGATCTATGCCGGCAAACCCACGACCTGCGTCAGCTGCCACCAGACCGACTACGGCAGCACCACCCAGCCCAACCATCTGACCAGTGGCTTCCCAACCGACTGTACCCAGTGTCACACCACGACCCAATGGTTGGGGGCCGTGTTCGATCACAACAGCACCGCCTTCGGGCTGACCGGGGCACATCTCGCCGTCACCTGTCAGGACTGTCACGTCAACAGCGTGTTCCAGGGCACGCCGACGCTCTGCGTCACTTGCCACCAGGCGGCCTTCGACCAGACCACCAGCCCCAATCACCAGGCGGCCGGCTTCGCCACCGACTGCACCCAATGCCATTCGACGGCGGCTTGGCTGGGGGCGAGTTACGATCACTCAACCACGCAGTTCCCGCTCACCGGCGCACACGTAGCGGCAAGCTGTCAGGACTGCCACGCGGACGGGGTGTATGCGGGGAAACCGACGACCTGCCTCTCGTGCCACTTGTCCGATTACAACGGGACTACGACTCCGAACCACCTCGGTGCGGGATTCCCAACCTCATGCCAGTCGTGTCATACGACCGTGACCTGGCTCGGGGCGACGTTCGATCATGACGGACCCTGGTTCCCAATCTACTCGGGAGCTCACCAGGGCCGGTGGAACACCTGCGCCGATTGCCACACGAATAGCTCTAACTACACCGTGTTCACCTGCTTAACGTGTCACGAACACAACAAGACCAAGATGGACGACAAGCACCAGAACCAGGCGGGATACAGCTACAACAGCCAGGCATGCTACTCATGTCATCCGCGAGGCAAACATTGAGGATACGCCTGGGCCTGCTGGTCCCCCTCACGCTCGTCGCGCTCCTCGGGGGGGCTTTCAGGCAAAGACTTGCTGGGCAAGAGCCTCAGACAAGAGCACGAATCACTTACGTGACCTCGACAACGGCGTACTTCGACGCCGGGAGGGAGGACGGGTTAGAAGAGGGAATGGATGCCGAAGTGGTGCGTGGTGGACTCCGAATCGGTGTGCTTCGTGTGAACTATCTCGCCTCGCATCGAGCAGCGGCGGCCATCATCCGAGTCGACTCGGTGCTCATTGTCGGGGACACCGTCGTATTCACCCCACGTGCCAGGGAGCCGAGCGCTACCGGGAAGCCCGCAGCCCCCGGCATCCGGAGTCGGTCGAATCGCTCTACCGGGGCGGGTCGGCTTCGGGGACGACTCGGCCTGCGGTACCTGTTCTTCAAACCCGTCATGGGGTCCGGTTACACGCAACCCGCACTGGATCTCAGGTTGGACGGGTCCTCTCTTGGTGGGTCCCCCGTGGGTGTCCGGCTCGACATGAGGGCACGCCAACGTCTTCGGAAACAAAACGACGGAACAACGGTCAAGGATGTGCGAACGGCCGTGTACCAGGCCGCGGTGACGCTCCGCGCAGCGGGTGGGCAGCAACTGACTGTTGGCCGGCAGTACCTGCCCACGGTGGGATCGGTGTCCCTTTTCGATGGGGCGCTGGCCAGCATCCAACGTTCGCGTCTCGGCGCGGGCGCCTTCATTGGATCGGAGCCTGATCCCAGCACGATGGGGTACTCCACGGATATCAGGAGTTACGGGGTGTATGTGGAGGGTCGCAATGCTCCAGGTGCCGCGACTCGTTGGTCACTCGCCGGAGGCGCAGTGGGTTCGTATGCCTCCGGAACCGTCAACAGGGAATTCGGCTTTCTCCAGGCGTCGGTGAATACACCGGTACTGACTCTCTTTGCTGTCCAGGAAGTCGATCTCAATCGGGCCTGGAAGGCGGAGGCTGGTGACCCATCGGTCACATGGACGAGTACCTTCGCGACGGTCATGCTCCGGCCGACGCCCTGGCTCAACTTCCAGGGGGGTGTTGATAATCGGCGCAACGTGAGACTCTATCGCGATTTGGTCGATCCGGAGACGGAGTTTGACGATTCGTTTCGGCGTGGGGTCTGGGGTGGGGGGTCTGTGCTCATTGGCAGACACACCCGTGTTGGTGCCGATCTGAGGCGCACCCTGGGCGGCTCGGAGCCGGCCACGAGCACGTCGTCACTGAACACCTATGCGAACGTCGATCGACTCACCCCGCTCAACTTGAGCATTCGAGGGCGCTACAATCAGTACCGTGCCGTCGAGCGTACGGGGTCACTCCAGAGCCTGGGTCTACGGATCCGACCGGCAGCGTGGATGGGATTGGAAGCGAGCGGGGGAAGACGCCAGGAATCTGTGGGACCTGAGGCCGAGGGACGACAAATGAGTTGGTATGCTCTCGATTTGGACGTGGCCCTCGGTCGATCGGTGTATTTCCTCTTCTCTGGCTCGCGGGAGCAGGGTTCGCTCGCCGCGGGAGATCAGGTCTTTCTCAGCTTCAGCTATCGGTTCTAGCCATTTCAGTTTTGGGACCGCCGCACAACCCAGGTCGTCATGCATCGCATGTCTTGTACGACGGTGGTCTTTATCGGGTCGAGCAACTCGCCCCCGAGCCTGCGTGTGTAGTCGACGAGAAATGCCTCATCCACGAGATAGCGCTCGGTGCCGTCGGGCATCAGATGACGTCGGCCGGTAATGGGTTGCATTCTCTGCTCCATCCCGATGGATGAGGCCAGACGACAGAAGAGCATACCACCCGGTTTCAGCACCCTCCAGACCCCGCGGAGCATTGCCTCGAACTGCTCATCGTCCTCGGCGAAATGAAGGACCGTATTACAGAGAACCACGTCGGCGAAATCATCGGGGAAGGAGTTTTGTTCGACACGCCCGGTACGAAAGTTGTCCGCCGGAAGGTGAGGAGCAACTTCGCGCGCGAGGCGCCGCACGGCTTCGATCGACGCAGGATCGGGGTCGAAGCCGTATACCTCGTATCCCGTCTTGAGAAAGTAGACCAGGTTCCTGCCCCTACCACACCCCGCATCCAGGACCCTCATCCCCGGCCTTATGCGCCCGCGATGGATCTGGTCGAACAAGTAGATATCGATCTCCCCAAACTGCTCACGCAGATCGGACATCTGAGTACTCCTCCTGATGCAGCGGATCCGATCGGTGATCGGTTGCCCCGTGGGGGAAGAAAGCCCTCCCGAGCTCGTGGCGAGTGCTGACATCGTCGATGTTTTGGACTGTCCGCAGCTCTCGCATTTCCCGGTCGTGAAACCCGCGACCGGGACGGGGTCAGGCCAGGCCTCCGTAGGTATCATGATAGTCCTGCATCGCCGCGATGACGATCCGTTCCGCAGTCGCGCGATCGTATGGATCGCCAATGGAAACCGTGCCGGGTTGCCCGGGGACCAACTTGTAGGTCATGAAGTAGTGACGCAGGCGTTCCACCAACGCCCGAGGCAGGTCGGCGAGCTCGCTGACCTCCGACCAGACGGGGTCATTCTCGAGGACCGCCACGATCTTGTCGTCGGCCTCGCCCCCATCAAGCATCGGCAGGCCACCAACGACGCGAGCATTGAGGATCACCTCACCCCGCGTGATCGACCGCTCACTGACGACACAGATGTCCAGCGGATCTCCATCCCCCCGCTCGGCCCCCTCCATCAGCTCACCAACCCGCGAAGCGCAATAGGTGCGCGGAATGAACCCATAGAGCGTCGGGTGTTGCGAGGAGAACAACTGCGGTCGGTTCACTCGCAAGTACCCGGTCTCCTTGTCGACTTCGTACTTGACCAGATCGAAGGGGCAGATCTCGATGTAGGCGTGGACCAGGCGTGGCGCATCGGGCCCCACACTCAGGCCATGCCATGGGTGCGGGCGCCATCTCGCGAACGGCAGATCAGAAGGCATTGGGAAAGCCACGAAGATCGTTGTTCCGCTTCGTGGGCCTCTCTATCTCACTCCACCGGCTCTCTTGAGGGAGGGTTCGGGGGTTGATGTCACCAACGTCAACTGCTCCGGGAAGAACACCCCGTTGATACGTGACTCGGCATCGAAAGAGCGATAGTCACAGGTAAGCTCTTCACCGGCTCGAATGACGCGCTTCGTCACCGTGTACTGATCTGGTGTGTCATCGCAGTTCGGGTCGGGGTGGTGATTCATGAACTTCGCATTGTCCCCGCAGAGCACGAACGTTCCGGAGTCTTCCTCGTAGAGGTAGTGACGCAGGCGAGACCGGTATGGCTCGGGGAAGAGCCTGAACTCCTCCGGGGTGATTCGCCAGTCGACTCCCTCGGTGTACTCCCAGATCACCGCGCCCGCCGGCAACTTCTTGGCAGCAAAAAGCCCCACGCCGGCAATTTGACTAGGGGCCACGTACGTTGGCACGCGCAACATATGTTCTGCTTCTCGGGCCCCCGCCCCCTTCGTCGGGCGGGGCCCCTGAGGGCGGCGAGGCCCCCGGGTTGTTCCCATGCACGAAACGCCTCGGCGAGGCGAGGCGTCTTGCGACCACCCGAAGTTTCGGATGGCGCACCAAAATGGTGATTTGGCTCGCGGAATACAATAGGGGGTCCGGGTCCTGC
>QKDC01000077.1 GCA_003246755.1 Gemmatimonadota bacterium
GGAGATGAGGAACCCCGCGATGATCGCCGTATAGAGACCGCGCTCCGGGGTGACCCCACTGGCGATGGCAAATGCGATGGCGAGTGGGAGAGCGACAATGCCGACGACCAACCCCGATCCTGCGTCGGTCCAGAATTGTTTGAGAGAGTAGCCGTCTCTGAGGACGGTCACGAGTTTGGGGACGAACACGGTTGAAGAGTAATCTGGGCTAGATCACCCCACCCCTCCGCCAGCGACCAATCTGATCGTGACGGGTGTCATACAATCCGAGGACCTCCTCGACGCTCACGGTGGCAACACCGGGTTTGGAGACCTCGACATTCGCCGCATAGTTGGCCAGCGTAGCCGCCTCCTGAATCGTGGCGCCGGCAGCCATCATGGTCCCGACCCAGGCGGTGACGGTGTCACCCGCCCCGGAGACGTCGCTCACACCCCGGGTCAGGCTCGGAATATGGGTGACCTCCTGGTCCTTGGTGACGAGAATCATCCCGTCGGCGCCAAGGGTGAGAAGAAGATTGTCCACATTGAGCTGATGGATGGCGTCCGGAAGTGCCTCGCGGTGACCCAGGTCCACCCGCGCACCGAGAGCCGCCTCGAGTTCGCGGCGGTTGGGTTTGAAGACCGTGGCCCCGGCGTAGTCGAAGAACTGCCGGAACTTCGGGTCGGCGATGACGGGAACGCCGGATTTCCGTGCCGCTTCGATGAGGGTTCGGATCAGTGGCGGGGGCAGGGCGCCCTTGTTGTAGTCTTGGAGCAGGAGTCCGTCGGCTTCGGACAGCGCATCCAATGCCATTCGCCCGAACCGCTCGAGGTCATCTCCCGTGAGAAAGAGTTCCACTTCTTCGTCGATCCTCACGATCTGCTGGCCTCGTGAAACGACCCGAGTTTTGCTCGTCGTCGGCCTCCCGGACACTTCGAGGAGCCCTCCGTCCGAAAGGCTTTGTGCCGCCAACTCGACACGGATCGTAGCGCCACTGGGGTCGTCCCCAATGACACCCACCAGGGTGCACTCGGCCCCAATCGCGCGGACATTCGATGCGACGTTGGCTGCTCCACCGAGTGTCGCCCTCTTGTTCGTGACGTTCACCACAGGGACGGGGGCTTCGGGCGAGAGTCGATCGGTGTCGCCGACCAGGTAACGGTCGAGCATCACGTCACCGACGACGGCGATCCGTTGATCGGATGCGCCCGCAAGGAGGGCCAGGACTCTGTCGCGGCGGAGGGGCATGAGGAAGTATATCCTCGCCGTGGTATCTTGTTTCGCCATGACGACCGAACTGCACATCGAGACTCGGCGCGGGCCCGCCACGGAATCGATTCACCGTGTCTCCGTGGCGGTCGTGGGGGCTGACGGTAGGCTTTACGCCCACTCAGGGAACCCGGATCTGGTGACCTTTTGGCGGTCGTCGGCCAAGCCGATCCAAGTGCTGCCGTTGGTAGAAGACGGCGGGCTCGAACGATTCGGGCTCGGTGCCCAGGAACTGGCACTGGCCTGCGCCTCCCACTCCAGCGAACCCATGCACCGTGCCGTCGCCAGTCGATTCCTCGACCGCATCGGGTGTGCCGAACGTGATCTCGCCTGTGGTCCACACCGGCCGCTCGGTGATGCGGTTGCGAAGGAGGTCGCCAGGCACGACACCGTGATGACCCCGATCTGGAGCAACTGCTCAGGAAAGCACGCCGCGATGCTGGCCCTCGCCAGGCATCATGGATGGGAGACGACCGGATACCACCGCGCGGGCCACCCCGTACAGAATCGTATCCTCGAATCGGTGGGCAGGTGGACCGACGTCCCGGCGGATGATGTGATTCAGGCGGTCGATGGATGCGCTACCATGTGCTTCGCTTTTCCACTGAGGAACATGGCCCTGGCTTATGCGAGAATTGCCACCTCGACCCTCCCTGCCGTGCAGAGGGTCCGGGAGGCGATGATGGCTCATCCCGAGATCGTCGCGGGCTCCGGGCGGTCCTGCACGGAGATCATGCATGCGATGCCTGGCCGCGCGGCGGTGAAGATCGGCGCAGATGGTGTCTATTGCGCCGCCCTGGTCGATGCGGGTCTTGGGGTAGCCCTCAAGGTTGAGGATGGAGACATGGGGGTGTCCCCAATGGCACTCGTCGACGTTCTGCGTCAGGTCTACGCCAAATCCCCGAACCTCGATTTTGGAAATGACCTCCTCCACCAGTACCGGCGAGTACGGGTCACGAATACGCGTGGAGAGGAAACCGGGGACACTGTGCCCGTGGGACAACTCACTTTCGCTGCGGGATGAACGATTCTGGTCCGGTGACTCCGTCTCGTCATGATACTGTGTCTCCTGGAGGGGTGCTCGACCCAACGACGGGAGCGTTGGTCCGGCTCGCGGTCGCGGTCGCGATCGGCGATGAGAAGCTCCTGGCCGCGCGGGTCGAGGAGGTGCTCACTGCCGCAACACCGACGGTCTGGGTGGAAGAACTCCTGCTCCAATCCATCCTCATGGTGGGGTACCCGCGGGCGTTGGTAGCGGCCGGAGTCTGGAGGCAGGTGAGTGGTGCTCCGCCGCCGGAAGCGCCAGGCGGAATGGATCCGAAGGACTCGACCATCGAGGGTGAGAGGATCTGCCGAGTCGTGTACGGGAACAACTACGATCGTCTCCGATCCAACGTCGCCGCACTCCACCCCATGCTCGATGCCTGGATGATCAGCGAAGGCTACGGGCGGGTGCTCTCCCGACCCGGGCTCGATCTCGCAAAGCGGGAACTCTGCACGATCGCTCAATTGGCCGTCCTGCGCAGTCCCCGGCAGCTGCACTCCCACCTGCGAGGAGCGTTGAATGCGGGGGCAACTTCTACAGATCTCCATGGGGTACTCCAGTCGATTCGCGGTGACCTCGATGCAGAGGCCTACCGTGCCGCCGCCGAGATGTGGGAGCGCTGTGTGAACAACCAGTCGAGACCGGCATGAGTTTCATCGACCTCGCGGTGGTGCGCGTCGCCGCCGGTGTTGGCGGCTCAGGCGCCTGTTCCTTCGCCCGCTTCAAGTTCAAACCCAAAGGGGGGCCCGATGGTGGGGACGGTGGCAGAGGGGGCAGCGTCTATGTCCAGGCCGACCCGAACCTCGCCACGCTACTCGACTACACCTACCGTCCCGAATGGCAGGCCGAACGCGGGCAGCATGGCAAGGGCAAGAAGATGACCGGCGCCTCCGGGGCCGATCTCGTCATGCCGGTTCCCGTCGGAACGGTGATTCGGAACACCGTAACGCGTGAGATCCTTGGCGAAGCGCTCGACCCCTCCATGCGGATCCTGGTCGCCAAAGGTGGGAGAGGCGGGAGGGGCAACGCCAGGTTTGCGACCTCGACCCATCAGGCTCCTCGTGAGTGGGAGCCTGGGGGTGAAGGCGAGTCCCTCGAGATCGAACTCGAACTCAAACTCATTGCCGACGTCGGTCTCGTTGGCGAACCCAACGCCGGCAAGAGCACTCTCCTCTCCGTCATCAGCGCCGCCCGTCCCAAGATTGCGGATTATCCGTTTACCACCCTCACGCCGAATCTCGGTGTGGTTGGGCTTTCAAACAGCCGGTCCTTCGTCGTCGCCGATATCCCCGGCATCATCGAAGGCGCCCACGAGGGGAAGGGGTTGGGTCTCACCTTCCTGCGCCACGTTGAGCGTACTCGGATCCTCGCTTTTCTCGTCCCATTGGGTGAGGAAGAACCTCAACTGGTGTACGACCGGTTGCGCCAGGAAATCAGGCAACACAGTGAAGCGTTGTTCTCGCGGCCTCATATCCTGGTCCTGACCAAACGCGACCTCCTGCCACCAGAGGCTGCTCCAGGGCAGGAAATCGATGCCCCCGAAGCGGTGGCGGTTCATGTGATCTCCTCCGTCACGCGCGTGGGGGTCGATAAACTCGTCGAGGGCTGCTGGGCTCTGGTCAACCGGGTACGGGTCGAGGAATCCGATGGGCCGGTCGACACCGACGTCGACGACGACTAATCCCCCAGGGCCGTTCCTTGGTGACGAGCGGGCTGCCTATCTCGCGCTGACTTCCGTCCCGGGAGTCGGTCAGGTCCATCTGAAGTCACTCCTCGAAGCGTGTGGCGGTGCGCTCGGCGTCATGTACGCCCCACGCGAATTGCTCCGAGCGGTGCCCGGGGTTCCACAGCCAACGGCAGATCTCATTGCCCGATCGTCCGTCGAGGCGGGGTGGGTTCTCGAGCAGAGGATCGCTGCCCTTGGAGCTGCGCTCCTGGTCCCGGGAGATCCGGAGTACCCGTCCATCCTGGATGACATCCCCACCCCCCCTCCGTTCCTCGTGGCCAAGGGTGCACTCGATCTTTTGAGCCGTCAGGCCGTCGCCGTCGTCGGGAGTCGGACACACAGCCGTTACGGAGCCGAGGTCTGTCGCACCATCGCACGAGCGGCTGCATCGGCCGGCCTCACGGTGGTGAGTGGCATGGCACGCGGGATCGACGCGATTTCCCACGAGGCCGTACTCGACGCCGGGGGAACCTCGATTG